>NZ_BCUU01000091.1 GCF_001591385.1 Variovorax soli NBRC 106424 | reverse complement strand
GGGCGAAGGCGGCCTGGAGCGTTGCGCGCAGCCCGTGCGAGGCGCTGGGCAGGATCAGCGGCAGCGCGCCCAGCTGCGCGAGCCGCACCTGGCGGCCGGCGGGCATGCCGGGCAGGTCGGCACGGCCGATGACGAAAAGCTTTTCGCCCAGGAGCGGCAGCACGCTCCAGCGGCGCGCGGTGTCCGCCTGGAACACGACCGCCAGGTCGAGCTGGCGCGAATTGAGCATGGACGCCAGGTGGCCGGACAGCGCCTCCACCAGGTGCAGGCGGACATCCGGATAGCGCTCGGCCATCGCCCGCATCAAGGGCACGCCCAGCACGGACGAGGTGGTGGGCGGCAGGCCGATGCTGACGTGGCCCGACAGCCGCGCCTGCTGCGCGGCGCGCACCGCTTCGTCGGCATGCCGCAGCGTGAGGTGGGCCTGCTGGAGAAAGGCGAGGCCGGCATCGGTGGGCGTGACGCCCGTGGAGCTGCGCCGCAGCAGGCGCGTGGACAGCTCGCTTTCCAGGCGGCTGATCTGCTGGCTGAGGGCGGAGGTTGCCAGGTCGAGCTCGAGCGCGGCACGCCCCATGCTGCGCAGCTCGCAGACCTTCACGAAGTAGCGCAGTTGCCTCAGTTCCATGGTGGGCTGGAGTAAACCACAAGCGGAAACCCGCGCCGCCGTTCTGCTGTGGAACAAGGCTGATGCCTTGCTGAACTCATTGCGCGCGGAGCACAGCCATCAGGTCCGGCAGGCTCAGTGGCTTGAGCAGATGGCGGTCGAACCCCGCCGCGGCGATGCGTTCCTTGTATTCCTCGCTGCCCCATCCCGTCAGCGCGATCAAGGTGATGGCGTCGCCGCCGGGCTCGGCCCGAAGACGCCGCGCCAGTTCGCAACCGTCCATGCCCGGCATTCCGATATCGAGCACGGCCAAGTCGAGCTTGCAGGAGCGCGCCTGTTGCAGCGCATCCTCCGCGTTGTAGGCAACGAGCGTGGTGGCGCCCATCGCGTTCAACAGCTCGACCAGGCTGTCCGCGGCATCCCGGTTGTCGTCGACAACGAGCACCACGCGTTCGAGCGGCGCCCCCGGCTGGTTGAGCGCGCCGGCACTGCCCGTCGGGACCCCCGGCGCACTCCTTTCCAGCGGTAGCCGCACGGTGAACGTGGCACCCCGGCCCAGGCCCTCGCTGGTGGTCTCGACACTGCCGCCATGCAGCTCGACCAGGCTCTTGACCAGCGTCAGGCCGATGCCGAGTCCGCCCTGTGCGACCCTGGCGGTTCCGCTCACCTGCGCGAACATCTCGAAGATCGAGTTCAGCGTGTCGGGCGCCAGGCCGGTGCCGGTGTCGCTGACCTCGATGACCGCCTGGCGGTTGTCACGCCGGGCAAGCACGTGGATCCGTCCACCGGCGGGCGTGTACTTGGCCGCGTTGTTCAGCAGGTTGGAGAAGACCTGCGTCAACCGGACCGCGTCGCCATGCACGACGAGCGGTTCGGCGGCGATCTCGACAGACAGCACATGGCCCGCGGGCTCGATGAACGGCCGGCTCAGTTCGATGGCGTCATCGATCACCGCATCGAGCAGCACAGGGCGCATCTGCAACTCGATCTTTCCGCGGGTGATTCGCGACACCTCCATCAGGTCGTTCACCAGACGCACCATGTGGTCCACCTGCCGGCGCATGAGCTCGAAGTACCGGTCGGACTCGTCGGGGCCGAGCCGCTTGCGCGACAGCAAGGACAGGGCGGTGCTGAGCGGCGCCAGCGGATTGCGCAGCTCATGCGCCAGCGTGGCGAGGAATTCGGTCTTGCGCTGGTCGGCTTCCCGCAGGCCCTCGAGCAGGCCGCGGATTTCGTACTGGCGGCGGCGCGAGCGCAAGGCGGTGCGCAGGGCGCTCACGAGCGCCGACACGCGCATCGGGCGCTCGATGACCGTGATGTTGGCAAACTCGTCCATCACCTTCGCGATGGCGCGCGAATCGGCACCCTGGCGGGCCAGCACGAGCAGCGGCACATCGGACCAGGGGCCTTGCACTTCCAGGGCGGACTTCAACTGCGCGATCGCGGCAACGGTGAGGACTTCTTCGGCCACCAGGAGCGCACCGGCACCTTGGGCCAGCTCGTGCGTGAGTTCGGCCATGTCGGCACACGCATGCGCATGCAGTTGTGCCCGTTCGAGCACGGCACTGGCGACTTGGGCGTCTTTGGAGGTCGCCGTCCGCAGCAGGACGCGAAATTCCAGATCGGTCGGCGATGCGCTCACGATGCCGACCGAACGCCATCGATGGGCACCGGCACGCCAGTGAGGATGCCGCGAAAGTTGCGCAGCGGCTCGCCGACGTGCACGCCGTCCGAGGCCAGCGAGAAGGCACGGATCGTCCGCTCGTGCGCGCCCCCTCGCTTCTTGAGCACCGAGATGGCTTGCCGCACTTCGCCATCGAGCTCGTAGTAGCGCAGGAGCACCACCGCATCGGCCAGGTAGCTGGCATCGACCGGTGTCTGCATCTGCATGCCGATCAGCCCGTGCTGCGCGCCCACGAGCATGGTGGCCACGCCGTTCTGGCCGAGGTAGGTCAACAGTTCGTGCAGCTGGACGATCAGGAACCGTTCGTCGGGCATCGCGTTCAGGTAGCCGTTCAGGCTGTCGATCACCACGATGCTGGCACCGTGCTGCTGGACCGCGAGGCGGATCTCGTGGACGAACTCGCCCGGCGACAGCTCCGCCGGATCGATCTGGCGCACGCGGATGTGCCCTGAATCGATATAGCGGGCGATATCCATGCCCATGCCCTTGCATCGGGTGCACAGCGTGTTGATGCTTTCGTCGAAGAGGAACAGCGCGGAGCACTCGCCGCGTCGGGCCGCCGCAATGGCGAACTGCACCGCCACGCTCGACTTGCCCGTGCCGGGGGCGCCGACGAAAAGGGTGCTGGTGCCCTTTTCGAGACCGCCGCCGAGCAGTTCGTCCAGCGTTGGCAGGTCGCTGGGAATGCGCGTCTGGGCCACGTTCGCCGCGTGTTCCGACGCCACGAGCCTTGGAAAGACCTGCAGGCCGCCGCGAACGATCTTGTAGTCGTGGAAGCCGGCGCGGAACTGCTGGCCGCGGTACTTGGTGATGACGACCCTGCGCCGAGACGTGCCGTAGTCGGGGTGCTGCTGTTCGAGCCGGATGACCGCGTGGGCAATGCTCTGGACCTGCAGGTCCTGGTCGACGGCGGTCAGGTCGTCGAGCAGCAGGACGGTACACATCCGGCCCGCGAAGAACTGCTTGAGTGCCAGTATCTGGCGCCGGTAGCGCAGCGACGAGCCGGCCATGAGCCGCAGTTCGGACAGCGAATCGAACACCACCCTGGACGGCCTCAGCTTCTCGACATCGGCCAGGATGCGCAGGGTGGTCTCGCCGAGCTCGACCTCGGAGGGGTGGAACATCGTGTGCTGCTCGTCCGGTTCCAGCGCGTCCTGCGGGGGCAGCATTTCGAGCACCGCAATGCCGCTGATGTCCCAGCCGTGCGAGAGCGCCACGCCGTCGAGCTCGGCCTTGGTCTCCGAGAGGGTGACGTACACCACCGACTCCCCGCGCGCGGCGCCTTCGCGCAGGAATTGGACGGCGACGGTGGTCTTGCCCGCGCCGGGCGCACCTTCAAGAAGATAAAGCCGATCCGGCGTGAGGCCGCCGCCCAGGATGTCGTCCAGTCCGGGAACGCCCGTCTGGAGCAGGGCGCGATGCGCGGCGTCGCCAACCTCGGGCGCCTGGTGGTCGTCGTTCATTCCTTCTCCAGCAATGGTCTCCCAGCGCAGGATACGCTCAAAGCATTGCCGGCAAGGTCAGACGGGGGCTTGCGATCGAGCCGGCAGCAACTGCCCGCGGCTTTCGCCGAAGCCGATGCGCGCCGCGCCGGGCTTTTCGCACCAGCCGCGCAGCATCACGGCGTCGCCGTCCTGCAGGAAGCCGCGTTCCTCGCCGTCGCCCAGCGGCACGGGCCGGGTGCCGCCGTAGGCCAGCTCGATCATCGCGCCCGCTTCGCCGGGCCCGGGGCCGGAGATGGTGCCGCTGCCCAGCAGGTCGCCGGGGTTGAGGACGCAGCCGCCCACGGTGTGGTGCGCCACCATCTGCGCCACGCTCCAGTACTGGTGCCTGAAGCTGGTCGACGACAGGCGCGCGGGGCCACGGCCTTCGCGGCGCGCACGCTGGCTTTCCAGCCAGACCTCCAGCCGGATGTCGATGGCGCCGGCCTCTCGGTTGGCGGGCGAATCCAGGTAGGCCAGCGGCTGCGGGTCGGTGGCGGGCCGGGGCCATGCCGTGCGGTAAGGCGCCAGCGCGTCCAGGGTCACGATCCACGGCGAGATGGTGGTGGCGAAGTTCTTGGCCAGGAAGGGGCCGAGCGGCGCCATTTCCCATACCTGGATGTCGCGCGCCGACCAGTCGTTGAGCAGGCAGATGCCGAAGATGTGCTGTTCGGCCTGCGCGATGTCGATGGGCTCGCCCGCCGCATTGCCCTGGCCGATCCAGATGCCCAGCTCCAGCTCGTAGTCCATGCGGGCGCAGGCCTGATAGACCGGTGCCTTGGCGCCCGGCGGCATCACCTGGCCCATGGGGCGGCGGAACTGCTGGCCGCTCACTCCAATGGTGGAAACGCGGCCGTGGTACGCAATGGGCAGCCAGCGGAAATTGGGCGTCACGTCGCCGTCGGCCAGCATCAGGCGCGTGCAGTTCACCGCATGGTCGAGCGAGGTGTAGAAGTCGGTGTAGTCGCCGATGCGCGCGGGCACGGTGTGTTCCGCCTCGCGCTGCGGCACCAGGCAGTCACGCACCAGGGCCGTCTGCGCGGGCGCGTCGTCCTTGAGCAGCGCGAACAAGGCATGGCGCAGCGCGCGCCAGGCGGCCGGGCCGAGGGCGAAGAAGTCGTTCAGCGCGGCTTGCGCCGCCGCGCGTGCAGCCTGCAGTGCGGGGCCTTGCAAGGCGCCGGTGCCGGCCAGCGCCGCCAGGTCCAGCACCTGGTCGCCGATGGCGACCCCGCCGCGAAAGGCCTCCTGCGTGCCGCCGCGGCGGAACACCGAGAAGGGCAGGTTCTGGATCGGGAAGTCCGTGCCCGCCGCGTTGGCCGATGCCAGCCAGCTGCGCGCGTTGGCGTCGTGGGTGTGGTCGATCGGGCTCATGGATCTACTTGCCCGAAGCCATCAGCGCGTCGTCGAAGATCGCGACCGCGCGCGTCCAGCCGGCCGAGGCGCCGCGGATCTTGTGCGGAAAGCAGCTGATGTAGAAGCCGTCGGCCGGCAGCGATTCCAGGTTGTGCAGCTTCTCGATGTGGCAGTAGCCGATGTCGCGGCCGGCCTTGTGGCCTTCCCAGATGAGGGAGGCGTCGTGCGACTCGCCGTACTTCTTCGCCGTGTGGACGAAGGGCGCGTCCCAGCTCCAGGCGTCGGTGCCGGTCAGGCGCACGCCGCGCTCCAGCAGGTACATGGTGGCTTCGTAGCCCATGCCGCAGCCGGCCGAGACGTAGTCGTTGTGGCCGTAGCGCGAGCCGGCGCGGGTGTTGACCACCACGATCTCCAGCGGCGCCAGCGTGTGGCCGATGCGCTTGAGTTCGGCCTCCACGTCCTCGGCCGTGACCACGTAGCCGTCCTCGAAGTGGCGAAAGTCCAGCTTCACGCTGGGCTGGAAGCACCATTCCAGCGGCACGTCGTGGATGGCGATGGCGGGCTTCTTCTGCCCGTTCTTCGCATCCATGGTGGAGTGGAAGTGGTAGGGCGCATCCAGGTGGGTGCCGTTGTGGGTGGACAGCTGCACCAGCTCCACCGCCCAGCCTTCGCCGTCGGGCAGGTCCTCCTTCTTGAGGCCCGGAAAGAAGGGCTCGATCTGCGCAAAGGTGTTCTCGTGCGTGAAGTACTCGATCTTGGGCGCGAAGGCGGGCGGGTCGCTCAGCACGTCGTTTTCCAGGAAGATCGACAGGTCGACGAATTTGCGGGGCATGTTGTTCTCCAGGGTTGTGTTTGGTGTCAGGGCCGCTGCCAGCGCAGCAGCTTCTTTTCGGCCAAGGCCAGCAGCGCGTTGCTCGCGAAGCCGATCAGGCCCAGCAGCACGATGCCGGCGAACAGGTCGCTCGCGCGAAAGGCGCGCGCCGCGAGCAGGATGGCCTGGCCCAGGCCGCTTTGCGAGGCGATCATTTCGCCCACCACCGCGACGATGAGCGAGATGGTGAGCGCCAGCCGCATGCCCGCCAGGATGTCGGGCATGGCGTTGGGCAGGCCCACCTTCCACACGAAGGCGGCGCGCGGCATCTGCAGGCAGCGGGCCACTTCACCCAGGCGAGGCTCCACCGTGGCAAAGCCGTGTACCGTGGCCAGCAGCACCGGCCACATGGCGCCGAAGGCCACCACGAACAGCACCATGCCGGGGCTGAGGCCGAAGATGGAAATGGCCAGCGGCAGCAAGGCCGAGGCCGGCAGCGGCCGGATGAATTCCAGCGTGGGCTGCACCCAGGCGCGCACCGTGGGCGAGACGCCGATGGCCGCACCCAGCGCCACGCCCACCAGCGAGGCGAGCAGCCAGCCCAGCAGCATGCGGCTGACTGTTGCCCAGGTGAAGTCGAGCAGGTCCGCGCGCAGGCCTTCGGCCAGGCTGGCGAGCGTGGCCTGCGGCGTGGGCAGGAACACGCGGCTGACCCAGCCTGCGTTGCTCGCGACCCACCACAGCGCGACGAGTGCCGCCAGCAGTGCGATGGAGCCCAGCCACGTCGAGCCGGTCGTGGTGCGCGCGCTCACAGCACGGCTCCCATGCGGCGCGCCACCTTGCGCTGCAACTGCAGCATCAGCGCATTGACCGCCACGCCCACCACGCCGATCCAGCCCAGCCAGGCCAGCATCAGCGCCGGGTCGAAGCTCTGCTGCGCGATCATCATCGCGTAGCCCATGCCGTGCGGGTTGGCGGCAATCTCCACCGTCACGGCCACCACCAGCGCCACCGCCACGCCCAGGCGCAGCGCCACGAACAGGCGCGGCACGATGGCCGGCAGCACGATCTTCCAGGCGCGCTCGCGGCGCGACAGGCCCAGCACGCGGCTCACCTCCAGCAGGCGCGGCTCCACCTGCTGCACCGCCGCCTGCACCAAGAGCAGCAAGGGCCAGAAGGTGGCGAACGCGACGATGGCCACCTCCATGCGCAGGCCGAAGCCGAACATCAGCATGGCCAGCGGAATGAGCGCCACCGAGGGCACGGGCCGGAAAACCTCGACGGTGAGAAAGCTCACGCCGGCCGCGCGCCGCGACAGGCCCAGCACGATGCCCAGCAGGGTGCCCAGGCCCGCGCCCACCAGCAGGCCCAGCGCGGCGGTGCCGAGGGTGAAGCCGGTGGCCTGCCAGAGCGATCCGTCCATGGCCGCGCCGGCCAAGGCGTGCAGTGCCGCACTGGGCGGGGCCAGTGCATCGCTGCCCAGTGCCGAGGCGCGCCGCGCATAGGCTTCGTAGCCGCCCAGCAGCACCAGCGGAAAGATCCAGGGGCGCACGGCGCGCCACAGTGCGCCTTTGTCGCTAGTCATGGCCCTGCTCGATGAAGTTGAACAGCTCGCGCCGCAGCCGCAGGAACTCGGGGTGCTCCTTGGTCGAGAGCTGGTCGCGCGGGCGCGGTATGGCCACCTCGATCATGCGCGCCAGGCTGGGGCGGCCCGGGCCGGGATTGGCCTGCAGCGCGATCACGCGGTCGCCCAGGTAGATGGCTTCCTCCAGGTCGTGCGTGACGAAGAGCACCGTGAGGCCGTCGTCCCGCACCAGGCGCGCGAGCTCGTCCTGCAGGCTCTGGCGGGTGAGGGCGTCGAGCGCGCCGAAGGGCTCGTCCATCATCATGAGCTCGGGCTTTTGCGCCAGGCACCGGGCGATCTGCGCGCGCTGCTGCATGCCGCCCGACAGCTGCACCGGAAACTTCTGCCCATGCCTCGCCAGGCCCACCTTGCCCAGCACATCGGCAATGCGCGCCGGCCGCTCGGCCGCGGGCACGCCGGCGGCCTCCAGCGCCAGGCTCACGTTGCCTTCCACCGTGCGCCAGGGCAGCAGGGCGCGGCCGTAGTCCTGGAACACGAAGGCCACTTCGCGCGACGGCTCGACCATGGCGCGGCCCTTGCGCCGCACTTCACCCGCGCTGGCGGCCACCAGCCCGCTGGCCGCGCGCAGCAGCGTGGTCTTGCCGCAGCCGCTGGGCCCCACGATGCAGACGAACTCGCCCCGCGCCACGTCGAAGCTGGTGGGCGAGAGGATCTCGCGCCCGCCCAGGCGGATCGACACGCCGTCGAAGCGCAGGAAGGGCTCGGCCGTGGCCACGCCCGCGGGCAGGTCGTTGGGCTTCACTTGACGATCAGCCGGGAGATGTCGAGGGAAGTCTTGAGCATGTCCTGCTCCTTCATCAGGCCCACCCAGTAGGCCAGCTGCTGCTCGCTCACCGTGGGGCCGGGCGGCGAGATCTGCACCTTGGCCAGCACGTCGGCCGGCAGCTTGATGTACTTGCCGATGCTGGCGCGCACCTTGGCGTCATTCTTCGGCTGCTGCATGAAGGCGGCGCCTTCCTGCACCGCTTCGCGAAAGCTCTTCGCCGCGGCCGGGTTCTTCTGCACCCACTCGCGCTTGGCCACGTGCACGATGGTGTGCTTGTTCTCGGGCAGGAAGGTCGAGTAGTACGACGCCACGTAGCCCGCGCCGCTGTCGGTGATGCGGCTCATGAAGGGGTCGGCCGACACCACCGCGTCCACCGAGCCGCCGCGCAGCAGGTCCGCATGCTGCGGAAAGGCGGCCTCGATGAAGTTGACCTTGCGCCAGTCCACGCCGCTGTCCTTGAGCCAGGCGCGGAAGGTCACGTGCAGGAAGGCGCCGAGGCCCGGCACGCCGATCTTCTTGCCCACGCAGTCCTGCGCGGACTTGATGTTGGAGCCGGCGCGCGCCACCAGGCCGAAGCCGGTGATGGTCTTGGAGGTGAGGCCGCCGCCGGCCACGGCCTGCAGGTCCAGGCCGCCGTCGACCGCCTGCAGGAACACCGAGGGCGTGGGCCCGCCGATCTGCAGCGAGTCGGATTGCAGCGCGGCGGGAATGGTGGAGTTGAGCGGAATGAACTTGCATTCCACGTCCAGGTTGCGCTTCTTGAAATAGCCTTCCTCGGCCGCGACGAAGACCGAGGCGAAATCGGTCACCGCCGTGTAGCCGAACACGATCTTGCTGCTGTCCTGCGCGCGCACCGGCAGTGCGTGCACGGCGGCCGCGGCGCCCATGGCGGTGAGCAGGGTGCGTCGTTGGATGCTCTTCATGAAGCTTGTCTCCTGGTTTTGCTCTTGGTGGGGATGGATGACGATGATGTGGCGCGAGGCCGCGGCAGCGCCCCGCGCAGCCCGGCGACGATGAAGTTGCGCAGCAGCGTGCCCGCGCCGGGGTCGGCGGCATGGTCTTCGCCGCCCGAGAGGCGCTCCACGCGGGTGTCCGTCAGGTGGTGCAGCAATGCCCCCAGCGCGAACTGGTAGCCCCAGGCCACCTGCCCGCGCGTGGCATGGGGCAGGGCGCGCTGCAGCGCGTCGATGAAGGCGATGGCCAGCGGGTCGAAGTAGCGGCGCAGCACGCGGTCGGCTTCGTCGGTGGCATGCGACAGCTCGCGCGCCACCAGCAGGGCGTAGTACTCGCCCTCGGCGCTGGCGCGCAGCTGCAGCACCGGGTCGATGAAGGCCTCGATGATGCGCGGCAGGGTCTGCGCGCTGGCCGGGTCGATGCGCACCGCTGCCAGCGCGGCCAGGCGCTCTTCGATGGTGTGGTTCCACTGCTCGAAGATGGCTTCGAACAATGCGTTCTTCGGCCCGAAGTAGTAGCCCACCAGCGCCAGCGGCACGCCGGCCTCGTCGGCGATCTGCCGCAGGCTCACCGCGTGGTAGCCGTGCCTGGAAAACAGCCGCTCGGCCGCCAGCAGGATGGCCTGGCGCCGGTCGATACGGGGCGCCTCGGGCAAGGACGAGGTGGCACGTGCGGAGCGTGCTTGCGCGGCAGACGGGCGGGGGCTCATCGGAGGATATTGAACACTTGTCCAAATTCCTTGGACAACCGTACAAACCCGTGATCGGCTTTGACAGTACCCGCCTGCGCGCACAAGATTCGAACGCGCTGGGTCGCCCAGCCCGGCGAAGGAGACAACCATGGCCTTTGACGGATCGGCGATCAAGGCGCTGCTGGACGGCGCGGTTTCCAACGGTGCCGTGCACGGCATCGCGGCGATGGTGGTGGGCCCGGGCGGGCCGCTGTTCCATCATGCGGCCGGCGAGGCGCACGAGAACACGATGTTCCGCAATGCATCGATGACCAAGGCGGTGGCGACCACCGCCGCCCTGCAGTTCGTCGAGCGCGGAAAGCTCGAGCTGGACGCAACCGTCGAGTCGATCCTGCCGGAGTTCGGCGCGCTGCAGGTGCTGGACGGTTTCGACGGCGACACGCCGCGCCTGCGTCCGCCCGCCAGCCAGGCCACGGTGCGCCAGCTGATGACGCACTCCGGCGGCCTGGGCTACTTCTTCCTCAGCGAGAAGCTGCAGCGTTTCCATGAGGTGACGGGCGAGCCCCACGTGCTCACCGGCTTGAAGCGCAGCCTGCACGTGCCGCTGGTGAGCGACCCGGGTACAACCTGGGAGTACGGCACCAACACCGATTGGCTCGGACTCGTGGTCGAGAAGCTGTCGGGCCAGGGCCTGGAAAGCTACCTGCAGGAGCATGTGTACGGTCCGCTGGGCATGACCGACACGACCTTCAAGCCCAACGCGGAGCAGCGGGCCCGGCTGCTGCGCGTGATGCAGCGACAGCCGGATGGTTCGCTGGCGCCTTCGCGGCTGGATTTACCGCCAACGTCCGAGTGGGAGGCCGGCGGCCACGGCTCGTACGGAACGATCCAGGACTACGGCCGCTTCATGCAGGCATGGCTCGACGACGGCGGGGGCATCCTCGACCGCGCGACCGTGGAGATGGCCCTGCGCAACCACCTGGGCGAGATCCAGGTGCCGGCGCTGATGAAGTCCACCGTGCCCGAGCTGTCGAACGACGTGCCCGCGCTGCCGGTGCCGCAAAGCTGGGGCCTGGGCTTCCACCTCACACTGGCGGACCTGCCGGGCATGAGAAGCGCCGGCACCGGCGACTGGGCGGGGGTCTTCAACTCCTACTACTGGATCGATCGCACGAAGCGAATCGGCGGCGTGCTGATGACGCAGCTGCTGCCTTTCTTCGACGCGCAGGTCGTCGAGACGCTCATCGGCTTCGAGATGGCGGTCTATCAGCAGGTGGGTGCGGCCGTACCTGCTCAGGTCTGAACACGCGCCTGGCAGGCGGCCGCGCGCTCGGACGCGGGCGCGCGAACCTAGCGGCAGCTGCGCCAGCCACCCACCTCCAGGTGGAAATGGTCGGCGTGCAACGCATTGAAGTCCGGCCCGAGCACGCCGTCGAACAGGCCGCAGGCGCCCTTGTGGACCTTGCGCAGGAAGACCGCCTTCGAGCCAGCTTTGGCAGGGTCGGTGGTGGGCGCCCAGTCGCGGCTGATGTTGACGACGGCATGCCCGCCGTCGGCTCGGGCGAAGGCCGCCACGTCCAGTGCGTCGGCGGTCGCATGGCGGCTGCGTCGGCCGGGGCCGCCTTCGGCCGGCGGCCGGCCGGTCACCACGTTGCGGCAGGCATAACTGCCCAGGTGGTCGATGCGGCTGATGCGCGTGCCCAGCTGCTCGGCGGCGGCCGGCTGCAGCACGTGGCGTTCCCACAGGGCGAAGGCGAGGGCCGCGCGGCAGCTCAGCAGCGCGGGCGAACTCAGCGCCAGGTCCTCGGCGCCGCGCAGGCGCACTGCATTGTTCAGCGCGCAGCCCTCGCCGAGGACGCGGTCGGGCACCCGCTCGAATCGTGCGCCCGCGGATTCGAGCAGCGCCATGCACCGGCCCGCATTGCGCTGCGCGCGCTCCAGCTTGATGCGGGTGAGCAGGTTGGGCGCCTCGGCGGGATCCAGCTCGGCCCAGGGGTTGTAGCGTGCCGGAACGGCAATCCACCCTGCATGCAGTGCCCAGCCGGCCCCCAGCACGGCGGCAAGGAAAAGGAGCGCGGCAAGCCGGGCGGGGCGGAACGACGAGCGCATGCTGGGCCCAGCATGGCCTTCGGCCGGGCCAGCCCATGTAGGCCGGCAGCCACGCCTGCCGCGTGAGCCGTGTCCGACACGATGTCGGCGGTTTCGTCCTGCGCGCCGCCAGCGCCGGCGGCACTAGAACTAGCGGTGTGGCAAATGCGCACGAGAGTCCCGTTCTGCCGGAAGTCTTCGGCGAGACAGACGCCTATCTGTTTCGGGAGGGCACGCATGCCGGGCTGTATCGCTGCCTGGGGTGCCAGCTGGACGCGGACGGCGAGGGCGCCACCTTCGGCGTGTGGGCACCCAACGCCACCCATGTTTGGGTGATGGGCGACTGGAACAGCTGGCAGCACGAGGCCGAGCCCCTGTCGCCGCGCTGGGACGGCACCGGCATCTGGCAGGCGCATTGCGCCGATGCGCGCCTGGGCCATGCCTACAAGTACCGCATCCGCACCAGGAGCGGGCGCATCCTCGAAAAGGCCGATCCGCTGGCCCTGTACGCCGAGCGCCCGCCACAGACCGCCTCGCGCATCTGGTCGCTCGACTACGCGTGGGGCGACGGCGGCTGGATGCTGCGGCGCGGCGCGGCCAATGCGCTGGACGCGCCGGTCTCCATCTACGAGGTGCACGCCGGCTCCTGGCGCCGTCGCGACGGCGAGCCGCTGAACTACCGCGAACTGGCGCACGAGCTGGCCGACTATGCGGCGCGGCTGGGCTTTACCCATGTGGAGCTGATGCCGATCACCGAGCACCCCTTCTACGGCTCGTGGGGCTACCAGACGACAGGCTACTTCGCGCCCACCGCCCGCTACGGCACGCCGCAGGACTTCATGTACCTGGTGGATCACCTGCACCAGCGCGGCATCGGCGTGCTGCTGGACTGGGTGCCTTCGCACTTTCCGACCGATGCGCACGGGCTGGCCCACTTCGACGGCACGCAGCTGTACGAGCATGCGGACCCGCGCCAGGGCTTTCATCCGGAGTGGAACTCGGCCATCTTCAACTACGGGCGCAACGAGGTGCGCAGCTTCCTCATCTCGTCGGCCCTGTTCTGGCTGGAGCACTACCACCTGGACGGCATCCGGGTCGACGCGGTGGCCTCGATGCTTTATCTCGACTACGCGCGCAGCCACGGCGAGTGGATTCCCAACCGCCACGGCGGGCGCGAGAACCTGGAGGCGATCGACTTCCTGCAGGAACTCAACCGCGCCGTGTACCGGGAGCACCCCGACACCTTCACGGTGGCGGAGGAATCGACCGCCTGGCCGAAGGTGTCGCGGCCCACCGACATGGGGGGCCTGGGCTTCGGCCTGAAATGGAACATGGGCTGGATGCACGACACGCTGGCCTACTGGCGCGAAGACCCGCTGTACCGCACGCACCACCACGACCGGCTGACCTTCTCGCTGGTCTACGCCTTCCACGAGAACTTCGTGCTGCCGCTCTCGCATGACGAGGTGGTGTACGGCAAGGGCTCGCTCATCGGAAAGATGCCCGGCGACACGTGGCAGCAGTTCGCCAACCTGCGGCTGCTGCTGGCCTACATGTGGGCGCATCCGGGCAAGAAGCTGCTGTTCATGGGCGGCGCGTTTGCGCAGCGGCGCGAATGGACGCACGAGGGCGAGCTGGAGTGGTGGGTGGCCGAGCGGCCCGAGCATGCGGGCGTGCAGCACCTGGTGGGCGAGCTCAACCACCTGCTGCGCACCGAGCCGGCGCTGCACGAGATCGACTTCGAGGGCGACGGCTTCGAATGGATCGACGCCAGCGACCGCACCCACAGCATCATCGCCTTCCTGCGCAAGCCGCGCCGGGGCGAGCCGGTGCTGGTGGTGTGCAACCTCACGCCGCAGCCGCGCCAGAACCACTGCCTGGGCGTGCCCGGCGGCGGCACCTGGCGCGAGATTCTCAACAGCGATGCCGAGCCCTTCGGCGGCGCCGGCTGGGGCAATCTGGGCGCGGTGCGCGCCGCACCCATGAAGGCCCACGGCCGCAAGCACGCGCTGTGCCTCACGCTGCCGCCGCTGTCGGTGCTCTACCTGAAGAAGGACCGCGATGCCTCCTAGCAAGGGCCTGTCCTTTCTTCGCGAGGCCATCGTGGGCTGCACCGGGGCCGAGGACGTCGCGGCAGCCGACGCGGACCCGCGCGCACCGCACGCGCTGGACGCAGCCGACGGCCGAGCGCGTGCGGTGGTCGATGCCGTGCTGCCGGTGGTGGACGGCGGGCGCTTCGCCGTCAAGCGGGTGGCGGGCGAATGCGTGGCCATCGAGGCGCATGTCTTCACCGACGGCCACGACGTGCCCCGCGTGATGCTGCAGTGGTGGAAGGAAGGCAGCACCCGCCGCGAAGAGCTGCCGATGAAGCTGCGCTACAACGACGAGTGGCATGCCAGCTTCGTCGCGCCGGCGCCGGGCCGCTACCGCTACACGGTGGTGGCCTGGGTCGATGCCTTCGAGTCGTGGCACCACGAGATGGAGCGGCGCATCGAGCCGCAGGACATCCGCATTGCGGCCCGCGTGGGCGCGCAGGACATCCGCGCCGCCGCGGCGCGGGCCAGCGGCTCCGACCGGGACGAACTGGAAGCCTGGGCCGCCGCGCTGGACGCCGGCGCGGCCGATGCCGACATGGACACCGCCGCGCTCAAGGCCTTGGCGCTGGATGAACAGCGCACCGCCACCGTTCGCCGCTTTCCGGACCGGCAGTTGCAAGTGAGTTATGGCGCCGAGCTGCCTTTGGTGGTGGAGCGCCTGCGCGCCCGCTTCAGCAGCTGGTACGAGCTGTTCCCGCGCTCGGCCGGCGGCGAGCCCGGCGTGCACGGCACGCTGCGCGACGTGGCGGCCCGCCTGCCGCTGGTGGCGGCCATGGGCTTCGACGTGCTGTACATGCCGCCCATCCATCCCATCGGGCGCGTGCAGCGCAAGGGCCGCAACAACACGCTGGTGGCCGAGCCCGGCGACGTGGGCAGCCCCTGGGCCATCGGCGCGGAGGAGGGCGGCCACAAGGCACTGCTGCCCGAGCTGGGCACGCTGGAAGACTTCCAGGCGCTGGTGGCCGACGCGCTGCAGCTGGGCGTGGAGATCGCGATGGACATCGCCTTCCAGTGCGCGCCGGACCACCCCTATGTGAAGGAGCACCCGTCCTGGTTCCGCTGGCGGCCCGACGGCACCGTGCAATACGCGGAGAACCCGCCGAAGAAGTACCAGGACATCTACCCCTTCAACTTCGAGAGCGAGGACTGGCAGAACCTGTGGCGCGAGCTGAAAAGCGTGATCGACGTATGGATCGCGCAGGGCGTGAAGATCTTCCGCGTCGACAACCCGCACACCAAGTCCTTCGCCTTCTGGGAGTGGACCATCGGCGAGGTCAAGCGCGAGCACCCCGACGTGATCTTCCTGGCCGAGGCCTTCACCCGGCCCAAGGTGATGCACCGGCTGGCCAAGCTGGGCTATTCGCAGTCCTACACCTACTTCACCTGGCGCAACAGCAAGGAAGAGCTGACGAAATACTTCACCGAGCTGACCGAGCCGCCCGGCGTGGACTACTTCCGGCCCAACGTGTGGCCGAACACGCCCGACATCCTGCACGCCAGCCTGCAGGGCGGGCAGGAGGCGGTGTTCAAGTCCCGCCTGGTGCTGGCCGCGACGCTCTCGGCCAACTACGGCATCTACGGGCCGGCGTATGAGCTGATGGAGTACCTGCCGCGCGTCACCAACGGCATCGCGGCCGAGGAATACGTCGATTCCGAGAAATACCAATTGCGCCACTGGGACTGGTCGCCCGACGCCGGGCTGCGCCCGCTCATCACCCGCATCAACGAGATCCGGCGCGCCAACGAGGCGCTGCAGGACAACCGAAGCCTCAGGTTCCTGAACATCGACAACGACCACCTCATCGCCTACATGAAGCAGTCGGAAGACGGCACCAACGTGATCGTCACCGTCGTGAACCTGGACCCGTGGAACACGCAGACCGGCTGGCTTGCGCTGGATCCGCGCGAGCTGGGCATCGAGGAGGACCAGCCCTTTCAGATGCACGACCTGCTGACCGATCAGCGCTTTGTCTGGCGCGGGCGGCATCACTACATCCTGCTCGATCCGCACCGGCTGCCGGCACATGTGATGTCGGTGCGGCGGCGTCTTCGCGACGAGCGCGATTTCGACTATTTCCAATAAGGCTGCGGACGCCATGAACGAGTTCGCAAAGCTTGATTCGTTGCTGCCTGGGTTTTGGGTGCCCTGGATGCGTTCGGGGTGGGCGTGGCTCGGCAGGCCCTTGGGGCCGGGGGCTCGTACCGGGGCGGTCGATGCCTTCGGCATCGACTCCGCTGCGGTGCTCGCGCCGGGGGCTTGTGCGGCAGAACTCGCTGCGCGACTGCGTCGCTACGCTCAAACAGCTGCCGCAAGTCAGATGTGGAAGCTTGTGTGTGTCCTTCGGCACACACAAGCAAGCCCCCGGCGCTCCGCTCCTCGCCGCCCCGGAAGTCGCCCCCGGCCCCAAGGGCCTGCCGAGCCACGCCTGGAGACGTTGTGTCAGTTCCAACGGCGTCAAACACGGGGATGCGGCCGTTCGTTTGCCATACCAGCTCCGCGTTGCACGACCGAAATCCCGCACGACGTGTCCTGGCAAAGGTCTGTGGGCCCCGGCCCCGCAGCGCGCCTCTCGGGCGCCGAGCAGCGCAGCGGAGCCGGCCCGCTTGTGTGTGCCGAAGGACACACACAAGCTTCGTCATCTAGCTTGCGGCAGCTGTTTGAGCGCAGTGAACGAAGTGAACGCAGCGAGTTCTGCCGCAGGGCCGGCTCCGCGAGCAGCGCAGGGCAGTCGGCGAAGCCGACCGCACGAGTGGCGCGCTGCGGGGCCGGGGCACACAGGCCTTTCCCTGCGCGCCACCCTCACAAGACACAAGAGCACCAAAAGAGGAGCCCCCCATGAGCGGACCCCTGCCACGTCTTGCCCTCGAAACCACAGAAATTGATACCCGCGGCGACCCCACGTGGTATCGCGACGCCGTGATCTACCAGCTCAACGTCAAGGCCTTCTACGACTCCAACGGCGACGGCATCGGCGACTTCAAGGGCGTGACCAGCAAGCTCGACTACGTCAAGGAGCTGGGCGTCAACACCATCTGGCTCATGCCATTTTTCCCGTCGCCGCTCAAGGACGACGGCTACGACATCGCCGCCTACGAAGGCGTCAACCCGCAGTACGGCACGCTGGATGACTTTCGCGAAATGCTGGATGAAGCCCACCAGCGCGAACTGCGGGTGATCATCGAGCTGGTCATCAACCACACCTCCGACCAGCATCCGTGGTTCCAGGCCGCGCGCAAGGCCCCCAAGGGCTCGCCCGAGCGCGACTTCTATGTGTGGAGCGACACCGACGAGCTCTACCAGGGCACCCGCATCATCTTCACCGACACCGAGAAATCCAACTGGACCTGGGACCCGGTGGCCAAGGCCTATTTCTGGCACCGCTTCTTCAGCCACCAGCCCGATCTGAACTTCGACAACCCCGAAGTGCTCGAGGCCGTCTTCCGCGTCATGCGCTTCTGGCTGGACATGGGCGTGGACGGCTTCCGGCTCGACGCCATTCCCTACCTCGTGGAGCGCGACGGCACCAGCAACGAAAACCTGCCCGAAACCCATGTGGTCATCAAGAAGCTGCGCGCCGCCATCGACGCCAACTACGAGAACCGCTTCCTGCTGGCCGAGGCCAACATGTGGCCCGAAGACGTGCGCGAGTACTTCGGCGAGGGCGACGAGTGCCACATGGCCTACCACTTCCCGCTCATGCCGCGCATGTACATGGCCATCGCCCAGGAAGACCGCGACCCCATCGTCGAGATCCTGCAGCAGACGCCCGACATTCCCGAAGGGTGCCAGTGGGCCATCTTCCTGCGCAACCACGACGAGCTCACGCTGGAGATGGTCACCAACCGCGAGCGCGACTACATGTACACCACCTACGCGGCGGACCTGCAGGCGCGCATCAACCTGGGCATTCGCCGGCGCCTGGCGCCGCTCATGGAAAACAACAAGGAGGCCATCCGCCTCATGAACGGCATGCTGCTGTCCATGCCCGGCTCGCCCATCATCTACTACGGCGACGAGCTGGGCATGGGCGACAACGTCTTCGTGGGCGACCGCAACGGCGTGCGCACCCCCATGCAGTGGAGCCCCGACCGCAACGCCGGCTTCTCGCGCGCCGACCCGCAGCGGCTGTACCTGCAGCCGATCATGGACCCCATCTACGGCTACGAGGCGCTCAACGTCGAGGCGCAGCTGCGCGACAAGAGCTCGCTCCTGCACTGGACGCGCCGCATGCTGGCCGTGCGCAAGACCAGCCGCGCCTTCGGCCGCGGACAGCGCACCTTCCTCAAGCCGGGCAACCGCAAGATCCTGGCCTACATCAGCGAGCATGACGGCGACGTCATCCTGGCCGTGTTCAACCTCTCGCGCGCTGCCCAGCCGGTGGAGCTTCAGCTTTCGGCCTACAAGGGCCGCGTGCCGGTGGAAATGCTCGGGCGCACCTCCTTCCCGCCCATCGGCGAGCTGCCGTACCTGTTGACCTTGCCCTCGCACGGCTTCTACTGGTTCCGCCTGGCCGAAGAGGCGCCGGTGCCCACCTGGCACCAGGAAAGCGTGGGCCTGCGCGATCGGCCGGTGCTGGTGCTGTTCGACGGCTGGACGAGCCTGTTCAAAGACAAGGTCATGCCCTGGCGCATCGGCTTTGCCGACCGCCTGCGCCAGCAGTTCGAGCGCGACACGCTGCCGCCGCACATCCAGGTGCAGCGCTGGTACGGCTACAAGAGTTCCATCGTCACGCGCGCCGTGCTGCGCGACCATGCCATCTTCGAATCGGCAGCGGCGGCGGCGGCCGGCGGCGGCAAGCGCTGGATGCTGCCGCTGCTGGACCTGGAAGGCCCGCCCGAGCCCGCCACCTACTTCATGCCGCTGGCCATCGCCTGGGAAGAGGGCGAGGAAGAGCGCGTCAAATGCCTGGAGCGCGCCGCCATCGCCAAGATCCGCCAGCAGGCCAACGTGGGCCTGATGGGCGATGCCTTCTTCGACGAGGCCTTCTGCCGCGCCATCGTGCGCGCCATGCTCGAAGGCACCACGCTGCCGACGGAAGCCGGCGGCCGGCTGCACTTCCGCGCGACGCAGCGCGTGGGCGAGCTGGCCGGCCAGGACATCGACGCGCTGCCGGTGAGCCCACCCACCGCGCAGAGCAGCAACACGGTGGTGATGCTGAACGAGAGCCTGTTCCTCAAGGGCTACCGGCAGATCCGCCCCGGCATCAACCCCGAGCTGGAGATGGGGCGCTTTTTGACCGAGGTGGCGGGCTTCGCCAATTCGGTGCCGGTGCTGGGCGCCATCGAGTACGAGGCGGCCGACGGCACCGTGGGCACGCTGGGCCTGCTGCAGGCCTACGTGGTCAACCAGGGCGACGGCTGGAGCTACACGCTGGCCTACCTGGAGCGCTACCTGGCCGAGGCGCGCGACACCGACGGCGGCGACGCGCGGGCCGACCCGCACGGCGCCTTCCTGGCCCTCGTCCACATCCTGGGCCAGCGCACGGCGCAGCTGCACAACGCGCTGGCCATCCAGAGCGGCAACCCCGACTTCGATCCCGAGCCGATGAGCGCCCAGGACCTGGAAGCGGTGCGCAACGCCGTGCGCGAGGACGGCCGCGCCACCCTGGCCCTGCTGCGCGAGCGCGCCGCGGCCTTGCCCACGGCGGCGCAGCAGGACATCGAACGCCTGCTGGCGGGCGCCCAGCGCATCGAGAACTTCGTCGATGCCATGCGCTTCAATGCCGGCGGCGCGCACTACCGCTCGCGCTACCACGGCGACTACCACCTGGGCCAGGTGCTGGTGGCCTTCAACGACTTCTTCATCATCGACTTCGAGGGCGAGCCGGCCCGGCCGCTGCCCGAGCGGCGCGCCAAGCATTCGCCGCTGCGCGACGTGGCCGGCATGCTGCGCTCCTTCGACTACGCCCGCTGGAGTGCGCTGCGGCGCGAGGCGCAGAACGCGGACGAGCTGGCCCGGTTGGGCGCCGTCGCGCTCGACTGGGTGCAGCAGACCAGCCACGCCTTCCTCGAGGGCTACACCGCGGCGCTGCAGCTGCGGCCCGAGGCGGTCGACCCGCAGCTGCTCGCGCTGTTCGAGCTCGAGAAGGCGTACTACGAGCTGCGCTACGAGATGGAGAACCGCCCCGACTGGCTGGCCGTGCCCCTGCAGGGGATCCTGGCCATGGTCGAGCGGGCCTCGCGTTAGGCCATCGGGCGCAAGAGGAGGAACTTCCACATGGACAGCCTTTCATTTCAACTGGAGCCGCTGCGCGCCTTCCTGGTGCAGGTCGGTGCCTACATGCCGCGCGTGCTGCTGGCCGTGGCGGCGGTGCTGGCCGCCTGGCTGCTGGCCAAGGTGGTGCGATACACGGTGGTGCGCGGCCTGCATGCCATCAACTTCCAGGTGCTCACCGAGCGCTCGGGCATGGACAACTTCCTGCGCCAGGGCGGCATGGCGGTGGACGCCAGCGCGGTGTTCGCCGCACTGGCCTACTGGCTGGTGATCCTGGTCGGGCTCACGGTGGCCATCAACGCGCTGGGCCTGACCTACGTGGCCGACCTGGTGGGGCGGGTGCTGTGGTTCATTCCCAATGTGTTCGTGGCCTTGCTCATCCTCGCCTTCGGCGCCTACTTCGCCAAGTTCCTGGGCGATGCGGTCACCGGCTACGGCCGCAGCGAGCACATGCAGGACGCGCCCCTGCTGGGCAAGGTGGTGCAGGGCGCCATCCTGCTGTTCGTGATGCTGATTGCGCTGGACCAGGTCAAGATCGGCGGCGACATCGTGCGCCAGAGCTTCCTGATCATCCTGGGCGGCGTGGTGTTCGCACTGGCGCTGGCCTTCGGCCTGGCCGGCAAGGACTGGGCGGCCGAGCGCATCGAGGAATGGTGGCCGCGCGGCGGCACCGGGCGCGCCAGCCGCACCGTGCGCCCGCCGGACGTGTCGCCGG
>NZ_BCUU01000090.1 GCF_001591385.1 Variovorax soli NBRC 106424 | reverse complement strand
CCGCGGCCCACCGCGGGTGCCAAGGGCGGCCCGCCGGCGCTCGAGCTCAAGGGCGTGAGCTTCAAGGACGCGGCCGGCGTCACGCGGCTGGACGACGTCACGCTGCAGGTGCGGCGGGGCGAAGTGGTCGGCATTGCCGGCGTCGAAGGCAACGGCCAGAGCGAGCTGGGCGCGATCCTGGCCGGCCTGGAGCGCGCCAGCGCAGGCAGCATCGTGGTCGACGGCACGGACCTGACCGCGGCCAGCCCGAGCGAGATCACCGCCACCGGCGTGGGCATCGTGCCCGAGGACCGGCATGCGGTGGCGGTGGTGTCGGAGCTGAGCATTGCGGAGAACATGTTCCTGGGCGCCACGAAGCGCTTCAGCCGCTTCGGCCTGCTCGACCGCGCCGCCATGAAGAAGGAAGCGACCGCGCTGATGCGCGAGTTCGACGTGCGTGCGAGCAATGCCGACGCGCCCATGTCCAGCCTCTCGGGCGGCAACCAGCAGAAGGCGGTGCTCGCCCGCGAGCTGACGCTGTCGCCGCTCAAGCTGCTGCTGGCGGCGCAGCCCACCCGGGGCCTGGACGTGAGCGCGGTGGAGGCGGTGTACAGCCGCATCCAGGCGGCGCGCGACCGCGGCCTGGGCGTGCTGCTGATCTCCAGCGAGCTCAACGAATTGATCGCCGTGTCCGACCGCGTGGCCGTGATGTACCGCGGGCGCATCGTCGGCGAGATGGCGGCCACCGCGGCCAACCGCGAGGCCATCGGTTCCATGATGTCCGGACACGCTTGAGCCACAGGGACACGCACATGAACAGGCAATCCTCCACATTGACCATGCAGCCCGTCCAGTCGCCCGCATCCGGCCCGCGCCGGTTGGCACCGGGCACGCTGCTCAAGATCGCCGTGCCGGTGGTCGCGACGGCCGCGGCGCTGCTCATCGGCTTGCTCATCATCGCCACCACGGGCAGCTCGGTGCGCGACGCCATGGAAGCCTTCTGGGACGGCATGGCGGGCAGCGGCTTCAACGTCGGCGCTTCCATCAACCGGGCCATCAGCCTGGGCTTCGTCGGGCTGGGCTTCATCTTCGCCAACCGGGCCAACCTCACCAACGTGGGCGGCGAGGGGCAGCTGGCCATCGGCGGGATGATCGCCACCGCGGTCGCGCTGCACGGCGCGGCGAGCCTGCCCTTCGGCCTGGCCTTCGTGCTGCCGCTGGTGGCGGGCGCGGTCGCCGGCGCGCTGTGGGGCGGGGTCGCCGGCTGGCTCAAGGCCTGGCGCGGCACCAACGAGGTCATCACCACGCTGCTGCTCACCTTCATCGCGCTGCCGGTGGTGTACTGGTCGGTCGAGTCGGTGCGCCTCTTGCGCAAGCCGATGACCGAGGTGTCGTCGCTGCCCGAGTCGGCCGAGATCGCGGCGCAGACGCAGCTGCCCATGCTGTTCCCCGACGACCCCACCTCGCCCATGCACATCGGCCTGCTGCTGTTCGTGGCGGCGGTGGCCGTCATCTGGGTGCTGCTGGGGCGCAGCGCGCTGGGGCTGAAGCTGCGCGCCGTGGGCCTGAACGATTCGGCCTCGCGCCGCGCCGGCATCCAGACCGGGCGCCTGGTCATCGTGGCCATGGCGGTGGCCGGCGGGCTGGGCGGCCTGGCGGGCGCGGTGCTCATCCAGGGGCAGAACCACTACCTCACCAACGACTTCTCGTCGGGCTACGGCTTCGATGGGCTGGTGGTGGGGCTGCTGTCGCGCGGCTCGCCGCTGGGCGTGGTGGTGGGGGCGCTGCTGTTCGGGTTCCTGCGCTCGGGAAGCATCGCGATGGAGATCAGCGCGCAGGTGCCGGCCGCCGTGGTGCTGATCTGCCAGGGCCTGATCGTGATTGCCGTGGCCGGTTCCACCTGGCTGGTCGACAAGAAAGCGGGAAGAAAATGACCGAAGACCAACTCGCCGTTTTCATCGGCTCGGGCCTGCGCCTGGCCATGCCCATCCTGCTCGCGGGCTCGGGCGAGCTGCTGAGCCAGCGCGCCGGCGTGCTCAACCTGAGCCTGGACGGCATGATGCTCACCGCCGCCTTTGCCGCTGCGCTGGCCGCATGGCTCACCAAGTCGCCCATGGTGGGGCTGCTGGTGGGCGTCATGGCCAGCCTGGTGTTCGCCTTCTTCCAGGCGATTCTCAGCGTCACGCTGCGCGCCAACCAGTTGGTGGTGGGTATCGGCTTCAACATCCTTGCGTTGGGGGCCACCACCTTCTTGTACCGGGAGATCTTCGGGCCGCTGTCGCGCGACACCATCCCCGGCTTCGGCAAGGTGGCGGTGCCGGGCCTCTCCGACATCCCGGTGATCGGCCCCGCGCTGTTCAACCAGACCGGGCTCACCTACCTCGCCTTCGGCCTGGTGGTGCTGACCTGGGCGCTGCTGAAGTACACCTCGTTCGGGCTGGCGGTGCGCGCCGTGGGCGAGGACCCGCGCGCGGCCGACCAGGCGGGCATCAACGTCACCCGCACCCGCTACCTGGGCGTGCTGTATGCCGGCGCGCTGGCCGGCCTGGGCGGCGCCTTCATGTCGGTGGCCGACAGCAACACCTTCACCGAGGGCATGACCAAGGGCGCCGGCTACCTGGCCATCACCGCCGTGATCTTCGGCGGCTGGAACCCGTGGAAGACGCTGGCCGCCTGCCTGCTGTTCGGCTTCGCGACGGCGCTGCAGTTCCTGGTGCCCACGATGAAGCTGGACGTGCCGGTGGCGCTCCTGCTGATGCTGCCCTACGTGCTGGCGCTGTTCGCGGTGGCGGGTTTTGTCGGCACCAGCCGCCAGCCTTCCGCGCTCACGCTGGCCTTCAGGCGCGGCGGCTAGGCCGCCCATCTTTTTCGACCATCACAACGATTTCAACGCGGAGACAACAAGCATGAGCACGAACGCATCCCTTCCGTCGCAAGCCGCCAGCGAGCAGCTGTTCGAGCTGGGCTCGGGCGGCGCCAACTACAAGTGGCGCGTGAACGCCGCGCATGTGGACATGTCGGCGCCAGGCCCGGCTCCGCTGCCGCTCACTTTCCATGCGGAGCCGCAGACGGTGACCATCGACCTGCGCCGCAGCGCGCTGATCGTCATCGACATGCAGAACGACTTCTGCGCCGAGCGCGGCTGGGTCGACCACCTGGGCGTGGACTACACGCCCGACCGCGCCCCCATCGGCCCGCTGCAGCGGCTCATGCCGCAGCTGCGCGCGGCCGGCGTGCCGGTCATCTGGGTGAACTGGGGCAACCGGCCCGACCTGAAGAACATGCCGCCCAACCAGCTGCACCTGTACAAGCCGCACGGCGTGGGCATCGGCCTGGGCGAGGCGCTGCCGGGCCACGGCGCCAAGGTGCTGGAAAAGGACAGCTGGGCCGCCGCCGTGGTGGACGAGCTGGAAAAGCACCCCGACGACATCTGCGTCGACAAGTACCGCATCAGCGGCTTCTGGGACACGCCGCTGGACAGCATCCTGCGCAACATGGGCATCAGGAGCCTGCTGTTCGCCGGCGTCAACACCGACCAGTGCGTGATGTGCTCGCTGCAGGACGCCAACTTCCTCGGCTACGGCTGCGTGATGCTGGAAGACTGCTGCGCCACCACCTCGCCCGACTTCTGCTCGCAAGCCACCGTGTGGAACGTGAAGAAGTGCTTCGGCTTCGTCAGCAACTCCGAGCACGTGATCAACGCACTGCGCACCCGCCAGGAGTGAGCGGCATGGCGGCGCAAGTTCAGGACCATCTGGCGCATCCGGGCGCGGACCTGCTGTCGGCGGCCGAGCGCGGCGACGCCCGCGCGGTGGAGCGCCTGCTCAAGGGCGGCGCCCCGCTCGACTGGCAGGACGCGCGCGGGCGCACCGCGCTCATGGCGGCCACGCAGGCCAACCACGTGGCGATTGCGCAGCGCCTGATCCAGGCCGGCAGCGACGTCAACCAGCGCGACGAGACCATGCTCTCGCCCTACCTGTGCGCGGGCGCCAACGGCTTCGACGCGATCTTCCGCGCCACCATGGACGGCGGCGCCGACCTGCGCAGCCTGAACCGCTTCGGCGCCAGCCCGCTGCTGCCGGCCGCCGAGAAGGGCTACCTGCGCACGGTGCAGCTGTGCCTGGACGCGGGCCTCCCGGTGGACCACGTCAACGGCCTCGGCTGGACGCCGCTGCTGGAGGCGGTGATCCTGGGCGACGGCGGGCGGCTCTTCGCCGACGTGGTGGCCACGCTGGTGGCCGCCGGCGCCGACATCCACCTGCGCGACCGCGCCGGCCGCTCGGCCATCTGGCATGCCGAGGCGCAGCACCAGGACGTGGTGCTGCACATCTGCGTGGCCGGCGCGCATCCGCCCGGGCCGCCGCCGCTGGAGCGGGTGCGCGAGCTGATCCGCCGCCAGTCCTACGCCGCCGCGCTCGACATGCTGGGCGACGGCGGCGCCTTCGACGGCGACCCGCTCGACCTGCACTACTACCGCGGCTACCTGCTGGGCGAGATGGGCCGCCACGAAGACGCCATTGCGCAGTACCGCGAGGCGCTGGACGGCGAGCCCAAGGCCATCGAGTTCCATTCGTACATTGCCCAGTGCCTGCGGCGTCTGCGGCATGCGGACGACGCGCTGCGCGAGTTCGACGCCGCCATTGCGCTGCAGCCCGGCGCGCCCTTTGCCCGCTATCAGAAGTCGAACTACCTGCGCGAGCTGAACCGGCACGAGCAGGCGGTCGCCGAGATGGAGGTGCTGCTCGCGCAGCAGCCGCGCCGTGCCGACTACTGGTTCCACGCGGCCAACAGCCAGCGCTCGCTGGGGTGGCACGAGAAGGCGCTGTCTTCCATCGAGCAGGCGCTGGCCGTCGACCCCACCAATGCGCTCTTCATCGCGCACCGCGAGCGCTCGCTGGAGCTGCTGCGCGGCCCGGGGCGCGCGGCCTCCAACGCCGGTGCGGTAGCCCACCGGGCCTGAACCACCATGGGCGCCGCGGCAGCACTCCTCACCACCGCACCCGGCGCAAGGGCGCGCGGCGTGGTGGCGCAGACGCGCGCCGCGAGCATCGACACGGGCTTGCTGCAGGCGCTGCACGGCGGCTTCAACGGCCGCGTGCACAGCGTGTTCGAGCGCGTGGTCAATGTCGAGCACGGGGGCAGCGGCGAGATGTTCACGCTGGCCTGCCGCGGCATGGACAACGCGCCCCACACCGCCATCCTGCGCCTGGCCGGCTTCGGCGCATGCGGCATCGCGGGCGGCGACGCGGTGCGGGCCGACGCACAGGGCATCTGGCTCGGCGAGCGCCTGCAGATCATGTTGGCGGATGCAGCGCCGTGGGAGTGCACCCTGCCGGCCTATCCCGCGGACAGCAGCCGCCTGCGCACCAACCTGCGCTGGCTGCAGGCCGAACTCGACCGGCTGGATGCGGCCGGCGGCATGCTGGCGCCGCCACGCGGCGGCAGTGCCTTCGAGGTGGCGGTGGCGGACATGCTCGCCCAGCGCTCCGCCCAACTGGCCGATGCGCTGGCGCGTGGCGACCATGCGGCGGCGCGCGGGCATGCCGTGAGCCTGTTCGGCCTGGGGCCGGGCCTCACGCCCTCGGGCGACGACTTCCTGGTCGGCCTGTTCGCGGTGTTCAACATCGCGGGCAGCCCCTGCCAGGGCTGGCTGGGCGGCGGCGCCGAGGTGCTGGGCAGCGCCGCGCGGGCCACCCATGCCATCAGCCTGGCGGCGCTGCGCCAGGCGGCGCGGGGGCGGGTGCGCGAATCCATCGCGGCCCTCATCGGGCAACTCATGCACGGCACGCCGGGGCACCTGGCGCCGGCATTGCGGCGGGTGCTGGCCATCGGCTCCACGTCGGGTGCGGACATCGTCGCCGGGGTCCGCTGCGGCCTCGAACTCAACATCTCTCACGAAGGAAGGCGCTCATGCCCATCAAGGTGAACGTTCGCAAGAACACGTACTTCGATTCCGTTTCGCTGATGTCGCTGTCGACCAAGGCGAACCAGATCGAAGGGATCGAGCAGGCCGTGGTCGCCATGGGCACGGAAATGAACAAGGGCGTGCTGCGCAACGTCGGCCTGCTCACGCCCGAGGTCGAGGCCGCGGGCAACGGCGACCTGCTGATCGTGGTCAAGGCCGCGAGCGAGGAGCGCAGCGAAAGCGCCATGGCCGAGGTGGAGGCGCTGCTGGACAAGCAGGGCAAGCCCAAGGGCGGCGCCGGCGGCGAGATCCGCTATGCCACGCTGGCCAGTGCCGCCGAGCATGTGGCAGGTGCCAACCTGGCCATCATCTCCGTGCCGGGCGAGTACGCGGCGCGCGAGGCGAGGGCGGCGCTGGAGCGCGACCTGCACGTGCTGCTCTTCAGCGACAACATGAGCGTGGAGGACGAGATCGCGCTGAAGAAGACGGCGCACGACAAGGGCCTGCTGATGATGGGCCCGGACTGCGGCACCGCCATCTTCGGCGGCGTGGGCCTGTGCTTTGCCAACGCGGTGCGCCGGGGCAACATCGGCATCGTGGGTGCATCCGGCACCGGCAGCCAGGAGGTGAGCGTGCGCATCCACGACTTCGGCGGCGGCATCACGCAGCTGATCGGCACCGGCGGGCGCGACCTGAGCGAGGCGGTGGGCGGCATCATGATGCTCGACGGCCTGCGCGCGCTGGCCAACGACCCGGCCACGCAGGTGATCGTGCTGGTCTCCAAGCCGCCGGCCAAGAGCGTGGAAAAGAAGGTGCTGGCGGCGGTGGCCGAATGCGGCAAGCCGGTGGTGGTGTGCTTCCTGGGCGGCACCGAAGAGGCGGTGAAGAAGGCCGGCGGCCATTTCGCCCGCACCACCAAGGAGGCGGCGCTGCAGGCCGTGATCCTGGCCGGCAGGAAGGAGGCCGAGATCAACAAGCGCGCGCTGAACCTGCCGCTCATCGAGGAGGTGCGCGCCAGGCTCGGGCCGAAGCAGCAGTACATCCGCGGCCTGATGTGCGGCGGCACGCTGTGCGAGGAACTATCGCTGCTGGCGCGCGAGAGCTTTCCCACGAGCGTGTACAGCAACATCGCCAAGGACCCGGCGTACCGGCTGGAAGACGTGGGCCGCAGCCGCGAGCACACCTTCATCGACTTTGGCGACGACGACTTCACCCTCGGCCGGCCGCACCCGATGATCGACCCGTCGCTGCGCATCGAGCGGCTGCTGCAGGAGGCGCGCGACCCCTCGGTGGGCGTGATCGTGCTGGACTTCATCCTGGGCTTCGGCTCGCACGAGGACCCGGTGGGCGTCACGCTGCCCGCCATCCTGCAAAGCCAGGCGCTGGCCCGCAGCGAAGGGCGGCACCTCGAGATACTGGCCTACGTGCTCGGCACCGAGGACGACACCCCGTCGCTCAGTGAACAGACCCGAAAGCTGACCGATGCCGGCGTGACGCTTGCCAGCAGCTGCACCAACGCGGGCCTGCTGGCGCGCGGCTTCGTCGCGAAGAAGTGAAGCAAAGAGACAAGACAAGGAAAGGCGAACAGTCATGAGCAGCCGCATTCACCAGTTGTTCGAGGATGGCGTGAGCGTCATCAACGTCGGCATCGACTTCTTCAAGAACGACATCCAGCGCCAGGGCGGCGCCGTGGCCCAGGTCGACTGGCGCCCGCCGGGCGGCGGCAAGCCCGAGGTGATCGCCGCGCTCGACAGGCTGGACGACCCGCAGGTGCAGGCGCGCATTGCCGCGGCCAACGAAGAGGCGGTGCGCCGCATCACCACCTCGCAGCCCATGCTGGTGGGCTTTGCCAAGGCCATCGACGTGGTGCCGGGCATGACCAGGACCACCATCCTGCATTCCGGCCCGCCCATCACCTGGGCGCGCATGAACGGCGCGATGAAGGGTGCGGTGACCGGGGCGCTGGTGTTCGAGGGCCTGGCCAGGGACCTGGACGAGGCCGCCAGGGTGGCCGCCTCGGGCGCCATCACCTTCTCGCCGTGCAACGAGCACCAGTGCGTGGGCTCCATGGCGGGCGTGACCTCGGCCTCCATGTACATGCACGTGGTGCGCAACCGCACCTACGGCAACGTGGCCTACACCAACCTCAGCGAGCAGATGGCCAAGATCCTGCGCATGGGCGCCAACGACGCCAGCGTGATCGAGCGCCTCCACTGGATGCGCGACGTGCTCGGCCCCATCCTGGCCGCGGCCATGGACCGCGCCGGCGAGATCGACCTGCGGCTGATGCTGTCGCAGGCGCTGCACATGGGCGACGAGGCGCACAACCGCAACAACGCCGGCACCTGCCTGCTCATCCAGAAGCTGGCGCCCTTCATCCTGGAGACCGACTTTCCGACGGCGCAAAAGCGCGAGGTGTTCGACTTCGTGGCCAGCAGCGACTATTTCTCGGGCCCCACCTGGATGGTGCTGTGCAAGTGCGCGCTCGACGCGGCGCACGGCATCGAGGGCAGCACGGTGGTCACCACCATGGCGCGCAACGGCGTGGAGTTCGGTATCCGCGTGAGCGGCATGGCCGGCAACACCTGGTTCACCGGGCCGGCGCAGCCGGTGATCGGGCCGATGTTCGCGGGCTACAAGCCGGAGGATTCGGGCCTGGACATTGGCGACAGCGCCATCACCGAGACCTACGGGCTGGGCGGCTTCGCGATGGCGGCGGCGCCGGCCATCGTGGCGCTGATCGGCGGCACGGCGGACGACGCGGTGGCGTATTCGCTGAGCATGGCGGAAATCACCACCACCACCAACCCGAACGTGACCATCCCGCTGCTGGACTTTCGCGGCATTGCCACCGGCATCGACATCCGCAAGGTGGTGCAGACCGGCATCCTGCCGGTGATCAGCACCGCCATCGCGCACAAGGAGCCGGGCATCGGCATGATCGGCGCGGGCATCACGCACCCACCGGCCGAGGCCTTCGAGAAGGCGGTGCTGGCGTTTGCCGCGAAGGTGCGGGCGTGATAGCTTGCCGGCCAGGCATTTCGAGGACAGGACCATGGACAACAGCACACCGTCAGGGCTTTCGCGCCGCGGCTTCATGGGCGGCGCCGGCGCCGGGGGACTGGCGCTTGGGGCCAGCCTGATGGGGCCGCCTGGCCGGGCGGCCGCCGCATCCTTGATCGACGTGAGCAAGGTCACCACGCCGGCCGCCAGCGTGCAGGCCTTGCCGAATGCCTATTACCTGGCCAACGTCCGCCTCGAGACCGGCTTTGTCGAGGAGAAAAAGGCCTGGCTCGACAAGCCGGTCATCACCCGCACCAAGACCGAGCTGAAGACGCTGCGCATCGCCAACGGCGCGGTGGCCGAGATCCTGGACGCGAAGGCGGCGGTGCCGGCGGGCGCAGCGGCGTACGACGCGCAAGGCCAGCTGATGCTGCCGACCTTTCGCGACATGCACATCCACCTGGACAAGAGCTTCTACGGCGGCCCGTGGGAAGCGACGCTGCCCACGCAGCGCGGCCGGGCCGACCGCGTCGCCCAGGAGCAGGAACTGCTGCCCAAGCTTCTTCCGGTGGCCGAGGAACGCACGGCCGCCATGGTCCGCCTCATGCATTCGCAGGGCACCACCGTGTGCCGCAGCCACTGCAATGTCGACCCGGTCAGCAAGCTGGGCAACCTCGAGCACCTGAAGGCGTCGCTCGCGCGCTTCAAGGACACGCTCGAGTCGACCATCATCATCTTTCCGCAGCACGGCCTGCTGGCCTCCGACAGCGTCGGGCTGATGCGCGAGGCGCTGAAGTCGGGCGGCGTCGACTTTGTCGGCGGGGTCGATCCCACCTCGTTCGACCATGCGATGGAGAAGTCGGTCGACACCACGGTGCAGCTGGCGACCGATTTCAACGTCGGCATCGACGTCCACATCCACGAGCCGCGCGAAACCGCCGTGCCTGCGTTCAACCGCTTCATGGACCACATCGAGCGCAACAAGCAGCTGCAAGGCAAGGTGACCTTCAGCCACGCCTACGGCCTGGCCGCGCTTTCCAAGGAAGAGCTGAAGGACTTCGCGGCCCGCATGAAGGCGCTGGACATCACCCTCGCCACCGGCGTTCCGCTGGGCAAGGGCGCCATGCCCCTGCGCGAGCTGCACGAGGCGGGCGTGCGGGTGATCTGCGGCACCGACAGCGTCATGGACTGGTGGAGCTCCTTCGGCAACTGCGACATCCTGCAGAAGGCGCAGGAGATCGCGCGGCTGCAGTACCCCAGCACTGAATACGACCTCAGCCGCACGCTGGGCTATGCCACCGGCTTCGTCACGCCGCTGTCCGACAAGGGCGAGCCCGCGTGGCCCAAGCCTGGGGACGTGGCCAGCTTCAACCTTCTGCCGGCCAGCTGCTCGGCCGAAGCGGTGGCGCGCCTACCGGTGCGCAATGCCGTGTTTCACAAGGGCCGGCTGGTGCACGGCGCGGTGCCGAAGGCCGTTTGAGCCGGCTTCGCGTTCAAGGCGAGCGGCGCTCGTTCGCCTGCATGAACGCCTGCAGCTGCGCCTTCCAGAACCGCGCCATGCCGGTCGTGCCGTGCCCGCGGGTTTCCTCGCTCGCCGGGATCAGGTAGAGGCGCCCGTTCTTCACCCGCTTGAGTTCTCGCTCCATGATGCCGAACTCGGGCGGGTTGCGTTCGTCGTCGGCCGCGTTGATCGCCAGCAGCGCGGCGCGGATGCGCTCCAGGCCTGGCGAGGCGTTGTAGTCGCGCGAGGAGTCCCACTGGTAGAGGAAGTCGTTCGCGTCGGCCGTGAAGGGCGCATTCATGCGCTGCTCCACCAGCTTGTCGGCGGCCTCGCGGTTGGGCGCCTGCTTCTGGTAGGCGAGCGAGCCGCCATTGGTGGTGATGCCGAAGAACACGTTCGCATAGCGCACCGCCTTCGGCTGCGTCGTGTAGTTGCCGGCGTTGTAGTCGGGGTCGTTGCGAATCGAGTCGATCAGCATCCGCCGCGTCATCCAGTTGCGCCCGGCCATCTCGGTGGGCTGGCAGGCCATGGGCACCAGCGCGTCCATGGCGTCGGGGTACTTCACGCCCCACAGCCAGGTGTGCATGCCGCCCATCGAGTTGCCGATCACCAGGCGCAAGCGCTTGATGCCCAGGCCTTCGGTGACGAGGCGGTACTGCGCCGCCACCATGTCGTCGTAGTTGTAGCGCGGGAACCTCGCACGCTGGCCATCCGAGGGCTTGGCGGACTTGCCGTGGCCGATCGCGTCGGGAAGGATGATGAAGTAGCGGCGTGCATCCAGCGGCTGGCCGGCACCGAACAGCTCGCCGGCGAACTGCGGGTTGAGCATCGATGCCCCCGAGCCCGTGGTGCCGTGCAGCACCAGCACCGGCTCGCCCGACGGATCGCCGATGGTGGTGTAGTGGATGCGCATCTCTTCCATCGTCTCGCCGGTGGCGAAGCGGAAATTGCGCGCGGTCCAGTCGGCTTCCTTCGGGGCGGGGTAGTCGGCGGCAATGGCCAAGGTAGATGCCAGGGCCGATGCCAGGGCGAGCGCCAGGCCGGCGAGCGTCTTTCGGAATTCCATGGTTGTCTCCTTGTGTCGGAACGCGGGGCGCAGCTTAGCGCGGTATTCGCCGGCGTTGCGCGCTTTCGTCGCCACATGCGTTGTCCACCTTGGCGCTGCCCAGCACCTCCAGGCCCCCGAGTTGCCGTTTTGCGCCAGCAGCTCGCTGCCGCTCGGCGCCGCCGGTAATGTGCTGAAGAACAGGCTCAGGGAGATGTTTGCGGGGGATGTCCTGCCTGCTGCGGCCGTGGAGGGTTCGTCATAGCACCATGGTCGTATATCCCGGCCGCGACGCGAAACGCGACACTCGCTCGCGATATTCGATCACGCAAGGGACCCGAACATGACCACCAAGTTTCTGACCGGCATGGCCACCGCAACCCTGATGCTCGGTGTTGCCTTCGCCCAGGACAAGACGCCGGGCTACAACTACAAGATTCCAGAGAAGGTCATGACCCCCGACAGGGTCGAGACCCGACTGGGCACGCTGCGCTTCTTCGATGGCTTGCCCGATGCGCAAACCGTCGCCAAGCTCTACGACAACCTCGACCTGATGCGCGGCGTGGAGACCTTCCTGAACGGCATCCCGGCGACTTCGGTCGAGGGCCTGCGGCGCGGCCAGCTTGAAATGGGCGCAAATGCCTCGCACAAGGCACTGATCTTCGACAAGCTGCTGGATTCGGCGCCGCTGATGCTGACCGGCAATACGGACACGGTCTACTGCTCGGTCTTCCTCGACCTGCAGAAGGACGGCCCGACCGTCGTCGAGATTCCGCCGGGATCTGGCCCGGGCACCGTGAACGACGCCTACTTCCGATTCGTGACCGACATGGGCGCGCCGGGACCGGACCGCGGCAAGGGCGGCAAGTACCTGATCCTGCCCCCGGACTACAAGGGCGACCTCCACCCGCCCGTCGGCGGTATGGAGGCCGTGGTCGATGGGCAGACCTACTTCGTCTCCAGGTCCACCAGCTACGTGAATTGGCTCATCCTGCGTGGGTTCCTGGTGGACGGCAAGCCGGACGCAGCCACCAGGATGTTCGAGGGCAACCTGAAGGTCTATCCGCTGGCCAGCAAGAACACGCCGCCGAAGATGGAGTTCGTCAGCGCCTCGCGCAAGTTCTTCAACACCATCCACGCCAACAACTATGAGTTTTACCAGGAGCTGCACACGGTGATCGACCGGGAGCCGGTGTCGATGCTGGAGCCGGAACTTCGCGGCATTTTTTCCTCCATCGGCATCGAGAAGGGCAAGCCGTTCGCACCGGACGAGCGGATGAAGAAGATCCTGGTCGAAGCCGTCGCCATCGGCAACGCAACGGCGCGTTCCCTGAGCTTCCGCCCGCGCTTTCACGACGCTCGCTACTACCCGGGCAGCGCCTGGATGAAGGCGTTCGTGGGCGGAAGCTACCAATGGCTGGTGGACGAAGGCAAGGGCGGCCGCAACATGGACGCCAGAACCCTGTTCTTCTACCAGGCCACCGTGAACACGCCGGCCATGGTGCTCGAGATGGTGGGGCTTGGCTCGCAGTACGCCTATGCGGCGACGGACAGGAACGGCGCCTACCTCGACGGCAGCAAGGCATACAAGCTGAGGATCCCGGCGAATGCGCCGGCCAAGGACTTCTGGTCGGTGGTGGTGTACGACCCGCAGACCCGCTCCGAACTTCAGACCGGGCAGACCTTTCCGAGCAAGAACAACAGGCGCGACCCATTGGTGGCCAACGCCGATGGGTCCATCGATCTGTATTTCAGCCCGAAGGCGCCCGCCGGCAAGGAGGCGAACTGGATCCAGACCGTGCCGGGCAAGGGGTGGTACACGCTCCTGCGCCTGTACGGCCCGCTTCAGCCCTGGTTCGACAAGACCTGGCGGCCGGGCGAATTCGAATTGGTGGATTGAGTGGCCCGGCATACTGCGGGTCACCGGAACTTTGGGGGCCAGTGACTGCAATGAACTCAAGACTTCCGACCTTCCTGCTGGCGCTCGGCTGCGCGGCAGGGTTGCTTGAACCGCAGCCGTCCCGCGCACAGGCTGCCGATCCCGCATCCGCGCAGAGCCCTGCTGCCGCGCCGGTGTACGAGTCGCACGACAAGGCAGGCCCGGTGTTCTCCGACCGGCCCGCGCCGGGTGCGACCCGCATCGAGCTGACGGCCCCGAACGTGATCGACACGCCACAGCCGGCAGCGCTGCCATCCACGCCGGCTGCGGCGCCGCCGCCTTACCGGTCGCTCGCGATCGCGTCGCCGGCCGGCGGAGCCACCATCCATTCCAACACCGGCAGCTTCCAGGTGGTGGCGCGTGCCGTGCCCTCGCTGCGTGCCGGCGCCGGCGATCGCTTCCAGCTCAAGCTGGACGGGCACGTGCTGGCGCGCGACTACGGCGCCTCCACCATCCAGCTCAGTGCCTCCGACTGGGACGGCGCGGCCGCCGAGAGCACCGCGCATACCCTGCAGCTGGCCGTCATCGACGCCCAGGGAAGTGTGCTGATCGAGTCGGCGCCGGTGACCTTCTACGTGCACCGCGCCGCAGTGGGGCATCACCGCTGAGCGGGCGGGTCGGCAAAGACCTATCGCAGGAGGCCCACGCGCGAGCCTGCAGGGAAGCAGCTCGAACCGTTCTCCGGGCAGATCACGACGTAGGTCCCGCGCTGCCCGCAGCCGGCAAAGCCTAGCGCCGCCAGGAGGGAGGGCAGGATGCGACTGCTGCGCATGGGAGGACTCCTTGTGTACTGTCTTGAATGGCTCGGAAGCGGCCGGCACAGCCGCTTCATCGAGGGGCCGGGACGACCCCGGAGACGTTGCCGTTGTCGTCCACCGTGCAATTGACCGGCCGCGCCTGGCCCGCCGCACTCAGCGTGACGACATAGAAGCCGTCCTGCATGGACTGCTGGTCGCTGGTCGGCGCCACATCCTCGCGCGCCACCTTGTAGTAGCGGGCGACCGCGTCGATGCAGCCGGTGCGCGCGGCTTGCGGCGACAAAAAGCCTGCAAACATGGCCGGCGGCTTGTAGCCGGCGATGGTCGCCGGCGGCGCCGTCGGCGCGCAGGCGACGGCCATCAGGCCGAGGCTTGCGATGAATGATGTCTGTAGTATCCGGGCGTTCACGTTCGGTCCTGTCTAGCTTGCATGGAGGCAAGCGGACATCCAGTTGCTCTCACTGACCATGCGAAAGGCTAGAGGCAAGTGAATCAAGGCGCCACTCATTTCACGCCAGGGCCGCGGGTCCGGTTGCCGCATGTCGCAGCCGCCACTTTGGCCCCGGTGATCTCGGCCACTGCCATTGCCGGCGTGTCCGCGCTGGTCCGGCATTCGTTCGGCGAAAAGATACTGAGGCAGGCCAAGCAGGCTGTCATGCTGGACATCGAACTGCTGGAGGGGCATGAATGCTTCATCCCGCAGGCCACCATGGTCGACTTCCTGTGGGAGGTCGAGCGGCGCTCCGGCGAGATCAACTTCGGCCTGGTCGTCGCGTCGGAGCAATCGCTGTCCGAGTATGGCCTCTGGGGGGAGTACCTCCTGGCCGCCGAGACACTGGGGGGCGCACTTGGGCGAGCCGTCTCTGCGCTGCGCTACCACAGCCGGGGCGACCGGATGCATGTCGCGGTCGAGGCGGGCATCGCGCGGGTCAGCTTCTTCAACGCCATGCGAGGGCGCCCAGGCTATCTGCACGTGGCAAACGGCACCGCATCCGTCATTCTCAGCATGCTGCATGCCTACCTTCCTCCGGACCTCCGTCCGCAATGGGTCGAACTGGACATTCCCCGTCCCGCCACAACGGCGCTCTTCGAGGATGTGTACGGGTGCCCCGTCCGCTTCGACGCCGATGCGGTCACGCTGTGCTTCGACGCGCGCCTGCTGGCCTGCCGCAGCAAGGAGCGCCCGGCCTCGCGCCTGGTCACGATCGAGGATGTGGCCCGCGGTCTCGGGGAAGCGGACCATCTGGACAGTTTCCAGGGGGTGCTCATCGCGCAGATCCGGGCGCAGGTCGTGACCGGAACCGTGTCGATCGACAGCACCGCGCGGGCACTCGACACCAGCGTGCGCACTTTGCAGCGGATGCTTCGGCGCGACTGTGGGGCCGATTTCCGGGAACTGGTCAACGGCGTGCGCATGCAGCGCGCCAAGGAACTGCTGCGCAGCTCCACGGCGTCGATCACCAGGATTGCGACGGACTTCGGCTACTCGAGCCCCGCCAACTTCGCCCGGGCCTTCCGAAAGGCCACGGGATTGGCGCCCCACGAATTTCGGGCGGCCTGCTGACCGTGCGCCAGGCGCCGCGGGCTTCGCATGCCCGCGTCCTGGCGCAAAATGAGTGGTCAGTCGGTCCGCTTCTCTCTAGTCTTCGCACCATAGCGGGGAGCATCCGTGCCGCAGGCCAGCATGAGGGGGCCGATAACTACAAGTGGCCGGTGCATGAAGAGGTGTCTTTGAATTCGATCTTGACCGGAGATCATTCGGCCGCGCATTGGGCCGATGCACGGGCCCCCACCGGCGAACCGCGCGGCATCTCCCGAGCATCCGTCGCCGCTCGATCGCTGGTGACCCGGGGGCAGCCCGCGCAGGCGCGCTCTTTCGGCGAATGGCTGGCCGGGCTGGCCGCGCGGCTGCTGGACCCGTCGGTCCAGGTGTTCGACCAGGTCGTCACGAACGCGCTGTCGCAGTTCCTGGAAATGGCGGGGGTGGACCGTTGCCTGATGATCAGCCTTTCGTCGGGTTCCTTGCGGGCCGTGCGCGCGTGGACGGTCGGCCCCGAGGCATGGCAGGTGCCTGCATCGGTCGCCGACGAGTTCCCCTGGCTTATGGCCACGATCCATGGTGGCCAGCTTGTGGCCATCTCGAGGATGGAAGACCTGCCGGCAGAAGCAGCCATCGACAGGTCGTCGTTCGAAGTCCGCGGAGTCAAGGCGTGCCTGATCCTGCCCCTGGTGGCGACCGGGCAATTGAAAGGTGCGCTCGTCTTCTCGCACCTGAGTCGCGAACGCGAGTGGCCCGACGCGCTGATCCAGTGCACCAGGATCCTGGCGGACGTGGTCGCCGGCGCCCTTGTACACAGGGATACGCGAGAGGAACTGGAAACCGCACTCGGGTTCGAGCGCAAGGCGACCGACATCCTTCGGACCCTGATCGAGGCGCCCCTCGCGCGACAGGACGACGTGGTAGAGGAGGGGCTCGCAGACGTTGCGCGCGCATGCCGAGCCGACAGGGCAACCCTGTGGCAGTTCGTGCGGGCGCAGGGCCTTTTCCAGAAGACGCACCGGTGGCTGGCCGACGGCGTATCCGCACCGCCGGGTGGCCTGCAGATGCCACGGGCCCCGTGGATCGCCGCCCAACTCGAGCGCGGCCTTTGCGTGTGCTTTGCCAGGCATGCCGACCTCCCCCTCGAAGCGGCCACCGATCTGCGCGCGCTGCGCGAGTTGGGCATCGGCGCCGCCATCTTCGTGCCGTTGAAACTATCGGGCTGCGTCGCGGGCGCGCTTTCGGTGGCCACGGTCGGCGCGCGCCCCGCCTGGCCCCGCGAACTGGTGTCGCGCGTGCAGTTCGTCGGCGAGGCCTTTGCACTCGTCCTTGCGCGGCGAGAGTCCGAGCGCCGCGAACGCAGCGCGCAGGCTCACGCCGCCCAGGCGGCTCGCATCCGCAGCATGGGGGTGTTCGCGGCGTCGCTGGTGCATGAGCTGGCCCAGCCGCTGGCCGCCAGCCTCTCCAATGCGCAGACGGCAGTCGAACTGCTCAATGCCCCCGTGCCCGACCTGGACGAACTGCGCGCGACGGTCTCGGACATCGTGGCGGACAGCCGTCGTGGCGGCGAGATGATCCACAAGCTGCGGCGTTTCCTGCGCCAGGGGGAAGCGGATCGCACCGAGTTCGACCTGGGCGCCTTGCTGGCCGAAGCCGTGGGCTCGGTCAAGCCCGAGGCAATGCAAAGAGGTGTCGAGATCGCCCTGCGGGCCTCGCAGCCCCTTCCGGAAATCGTGGGCGACCGGGTCCAGATCCAGCAGGTCCTGGTCAATCTCCTGCTGAACGCGCTGGATGCCGTGGCCGGCCAGGACCCGTGCTCGCGCAAGGTCGAAGTGTGCGCCGGTGCGTCCGAAGCCGGCGTGCGCATCGAGGTCATCGACAGCGGGGCCGGCATGGACCCCTCGACACAGGCGCGGATCTTCCAGCCCTTCTTCACCACCAAGCCGCAAGGCCTGGGGCTGGGCCTGTCGATCAGCCAGACGGTCATCGACAATCATGGGGGCGTGCTGTCGGTGCAGTCGGAAAAAGGCGTGGGTTCCACCTTCCGGGTCGAGTTGCCAGCGCGCCAGGCGGTCATACGGTTCCTGCCTGCTGCGCTGCCGGCGCCGGCCGCCGAAGAGGCGGTGTTCATCATCGACGACGACGATGCCGTGCGCAGGGCGCTGGCGCGCCAGCTGCAGACCCAGGGCTATCGGGTCGAGGCATACGCCAATGCACAGGCCTTCTTCGAGCGCGCGCCGCGGGCCGATGTGGCCTGCATCGTGAGCGACATGCGCATGGCCGGAACGACCGGCCTGGAGCTTCAGGCGAGGCTGGCGCGCTCCGACGTGCGCTGGCCGATCGTGTTCATGAGCGCCGATGCCGACATTCCGACGACCGTGCACGCGATCAAGGCCGGGGCGGTTTCCTTCCTGGCAAAGCCGTTCCAGAGAACGGAGCTGCTTGCCGCCGTCGCCGAAGCCATTGCGAGGAACCGCGTGGACCATCGCGATCGCTGCCGGGATGCTGCCATCCTGGCCCGGCATGCCTCCCTGACGCCGCGCGAGGGGCACGTGTTCAAGCTGGTGTCTGCGGGCCTTCTCAACAAGCTCATCGCCGATCGGCTGGGCATTGCCGAAAGCACGGTGAAGATCCACCGCGCACGAATGATGGAGAAGATGGGCGCCAACTCGGTCGCCGATCTGGTGCGCATGGCCCAGCACGTGTACATCGAGGGCAACGGCGAAGGCGCGCGTCAGGCCTCGAAAGCAGACGCCGGGGCATGAACTCTTCGGGCCGGAGAAGGCCGACTGCAGTCGTGCTGCACCTTGACCACGAAAGCCCGTGGGTCTACGGCGTGCAGGCCCAGTTCATGTTTCCCAAGTAGGGCATCGCGCCCGATCACCGCCCGTCAGGTCATGCGCCGCGCCCAGCCCTGACAAACCTGTAGCACCAAGGTCGGATACCGCGCTTCGACAAGTGCAAGGACAGTCGCACAATGCCTGTCTCGCCTCGCCCGTGCAAGCGCGTACTGCTCGTGGAAGGCGATGCATCGGTGCGCCGGGCGCTCGCGCGGGCCATGCGGCTGGCGGGGTTCGAGGTCGAGGCCTTCGCCACGGTGGAGGCGCTCCTGGCATGCGAAGCGCCGGTGCAGCAGGCGTGCCTGGTGCTCGACGCCGATATGCCCGGGATCGGCACCATCGCGCTCAAGGAGGCGCTGATCGCCGCCGGGCGGGACTGCCCGACGGTCTTCACTACCTCGTACGGCCGCCACGAGCCGAATGCGCGGCTCGCGCGATTCGGCGCCGTCGCCGTGCTCCACAAGCCGTTCAGCTTGGAAGAGCTGTACCGCGCGCTGGAGTGCGCGATGGAGTAGGGCGCATGGGCCTTCCCGTCGGGCCGCCACTCGCGCGAGCGCGTGTGGCGCCTGCCGCACATAGCACCTTGGTCGTATGTGTCGAAGGGCCCGCTGGCAGCACACTCGCACGCACCCCGCATCCACAGCCGGAACAAGTTGGCCGATGCGCATCCCCAAGATCAGCGAGCAACTCCCAAGATGACGAATCCGACCCGCGACAACATCGCCAGCGCGACTGCCCCGATGCGCGGCAGGCGCGTTCCGGCTGGTCCTGCCGCCGCCTGGCGAGCCTTGGCACTGGCCGCGCTGCTCGCCCCGGCCGCGGCCGCCGCACAGTCGCAGACGCCGCAGGACGCCGGCGCCTGGCGCTACGGCCTGTCGGTCTACGGCTACTTCCCAAGCCTCTCGGGTGCCGCCAGTACGCCCACCTCGGCCGGCGGACCCACCATCGACGTGAACGCGGACAAGATCATCGACGCCTTGAAGTTCACCTTCATGGCCAGCTTCGATGCCAACAACGGCCGCTACGGCTTGTTCACCGACCTCATGTACCTGGACCTCGGCGAGAGCAAGCAGGGCACCCGCGACTTCACGATCAACCGCGCGCCCATCTCGGGGAGCACCTCGGCCGACCTCGACTGGGACCTGAAGGGCACGCTGTGGACCCTGGCAGGCTACTACCGCGTGCCCACCGACCAGCGCTTCACGCTGGACGTGCTGGGCGGTGCACGCATGTTCAATCTCAAGCCCAAGCTGGGTTGGAACATCAACGGCGAACTGGACGGCATCGCCAGCACCTCCCGCAGCGGCCAGGCGAGCCAGAGCGAAACGCTGTGGGACGCCGTGGTGGGCGCCAAGGGGCGCGTGGCGCTGGACAGCGCACAGCGCTGGAGCATGCCCTACTACGTCGACGTCGGCACCGGCCAGTCCAGGCTCACGTGGCAGGCCGCGCTGGGCGTGAGCTACGCCTTCTCGTGGGGCGAGCTCGCCGGCATGTGGCGCTACATCTCCTACGACATGAAGTCGGGCTCGATGGTCCAGGACCTGAGCTTCAACGGACCCATGGTCGGGGCCACTTTCCGCTGGTGACCTGGGCACGCGGCGTTCATTTCAACCACGATGGAGGATTTAGATGAAGACGAACAAGCTCATCCTGGCCCTTTGCGCCGCGGCGCTGGCAGCGGGCTGCGTGACGCAGAAGACTTACAACACCGAGGTGCAGAGGGCAGATGCCTACGCGGCCCTGAACCAGAAGCTGTCGAGCGAGCTGAGTGCCTCCCAGGCCCAGGTGACCCAGCTGCAGAACGAGCTGAAGGTGACCATGGTCAACGAGATTCTCTTCCCCGAAGGCGGATGGACGCTCAGCCGCAAGGGCGAGGAAACGCTGGCGAAGATCGCGCCGACGTTGTCGAACCTGCCCGGCCAGCAGGTCATCGTGCAGGGGTTCACCGACGACGAGCCCATCGGGCCGTCCCTGAGGTCGCGCTTCCCGTCCAACCTCGAGCTTTCGTCGGCACGGGCGGACAACGTCGTGCACTACCTGACCTCCAAGGGCGTGCCGCAGGCTTCCATCTCGGCGCAAGGCTTCGGCGAAGCGCGGCCGGTGGCCAGCAACACGACGCGCGAGGGCAAGGCGAAGAACCGCCGCGTCGAGATCGTCATCTCGGCGGCCAGCCGGCCGTAGCGGCATGCCGATTCGCCCCACAGCGCAAGGACTTGCCATGATCCATCGAAAGCTCTTCCTACTCTTTGCCAGCCTGGTGCTGCCGCTTTGCGCGCAGCAAGCGCTTGCGCAGCCTGCGGGTATCGACCCGGAGGCCACGCGGCTGCTGCGGCGCTCCATGGAGTACCTCGGCTCCCTCCAGCGCTTCAGCGTGGAGAGCGACAACACGCTGGAGGTGGTCCTGACCTCCGGCCAGAAGCTGGAATTCGACAGTGCCGCCCGGACGACGGTTCGAAGGCCGGACCGGCTGCGCGCGGAGAGAATGGGCGACAGCCAGCGCCAGGTGCTCTACTACGACGGCGCGTCGCTGACGGTCTCGATGCCCAGCACGCAGCACTATGCAACGGTGCCGGCACCCACCACGCTGGATGCGGCACTCGACTTCGCCCGCGAGCAGGTGAACCTCGTCGCGCCGGCGTCGGACCTGCTGGCCTCCAATGCGTACGAGCGCCTGACGCAGGACCTGCAGGCAGCCTTCATCGTCGGGCCCAGCCTCGTCGCCGGGCAGAAGGCAACGCAGCTCGCCTTGCGCGGTCCCGATGTCGACCTGCAGGTGTGGGTGAAGGACGGCGACCAGCCGCTTCCGCTGAAGTACGTCATCACCACGAAGTCGATGGCGAGCATGCCCACGTTCGCGGTGACCTTGAGGAAATGGAACCTCGAGCCCAAGGTGCCCGAGTCATTCTTCCGCTACACGGCGCCCCCGAACTCGCAGAAGGTCGACATCCTGCCCGTCAGTGCGACCGCGGCTGCACCCAGGAAGTAGGAGTACCCCATGAAGCCTTCCCTCAAAGCCCTGTTGCTGACTGCCGTGGCGGCGGGCGCGTGGATGCTGGACCCGCACGCGGGCCCCGCCAGCTTCAGGCTGGTGTCCACTGCCGATGCGCTCATCGGCATGCCCATGACGCCCCTGAGCTTCGCAGGCGTCGCGCGCAGGTCCGCCTACCGCGAGGTCGAGTTCGCAAGAACAGCCGCGGTTGCGACGACCGCCGCCGCGGCCACGGCGGCAGCCGCCA
>NZ_BCUU01000089.1 GCF_001591385.1 Variovorax soli NBRC 106424 | reverse complement strand
GGCACCCCCGGCCGCCGCCGCCGGCGCCGGCGCCAGGCCCGCGCTGGCGCGCTGCAGGTTGGCGGTCAGCAGCGAAACCTCCTGCCTCGGCAGGCCCAGCAGCTCGAACAGCTTGACGAACGAAGCCACCGCGGTTTCCACCGGTTTGCCGCCCACCACGAGGTTGTTCACGTTCAGCTTGGACTGGGCGTCGATGATGCGGCCCGACATGAAGGCATCGGGCAGGCCCTCGATGGCATCGCTCGCGATGTTCTTCTCGGCGGCCAGGAAGCTCGTCAGCCGCGCTTCTTCCAGCGGCACCGCCCAGGGTTCGGCCAGGTGGTCGGCACCGCCGGCGCGTGCGTCTTCGCGCAGGATCAGGCGTGCCCAGTCGAGCGCACCCACCAGCACCCAGGCCGACTGCAGGCGGCTGCGTTCGGCGGCCTCGATCTCGACCGCGCGCCATTGGCGCCACATGGCGGCCGCCGCCAGCGTGGCCACCAGCGTCACCGTGAGCATGGCGGCCAGAAGCGCCGCGCCGCGCTCGCCAACCCCTCGTACCGATGGCGACGAACGGCGGCTCATGATTTGGCCTGCGTCAGGTTGGGCCGGACCCAGTCCAGGCTCACGCTGCCCGACAGCGCCGGGCCCGGCGGCAGTTCCAGCAGGAGACGGATGCCGTTGGGTACCGTTTCGTTGGCGTTCAGCGCTTCGGTCGGCACCGCCGGGGTCCAGAGGTCGTTGCGGAAGTAGAGCACCTGCCAGCCCGTGGCCGGCATCAGTGCCACCTCGCTGCCGCCTTGCATGGCGTTGCCGAACTGCGTCGATGTGCTGTTGCCGTCGCCGGCCCAACTGGCCGCCTGCTGCCAGGCCTGCTGCCAGTCGCCACGCGTGAGGAGCGGCGGCGACTGCCAGCGCGTCCAGCGACTGAAGCCGTCGGTGCCGGTGCGCATCGTCCAGGCGACCACCGTGAGCGAGGACGGCTCGCCGGCCGGGCTGCTGCGCGTGATGCGCAGCGCACGGCCGTTCCAGTCGATCGGGCGGGTGGGGTTGATGGCGGCGGCGGCATCAAGGTCGCTGTTCCACTGGGCCAGCGCGCTTCGCAGCACGAGCACCGCGTCGGCCCGCTCGCGCAGCTGCTCCTGGGCGCGCGCCATGCCGTCGATGCCGCGCCAGCTCACCACCGCCAGCACCGCCAGGATGGCGATGGCCACCAGCAGCTCGATGAGCGTGAAGCCGCGCACGCGCGAGCGACGAAGAGGCGCTGCGCTGGCCATCAGTAGCGCCCCACGACGGTCGACAGGCGCAGCACGGGCGCCTCGTCCTGCGAGCGCACCTGCACGTCCACCCGCCGGAAGTTGGGGTTGAGCGTGGCGGTGGTCGAGACGGTGACGTTGTAGGTCGTACTGGCTTGCGTGCAGACCAGGCCGGAATCGCCCACGGCGGGCATCTGGCGCGCCAGGCGCGCCTTGATCAGTTCGTTCTCGGCGCAGACCTGCGCCAGCAGCAAGTCGGATTCGCGCTGCGAATTGCGCACCAGCGCCGTCGTGGCCTGGGTGCCGGCCGCCAGCGCGATCGCCACGATGCCCAGCGCCACCAGCACTTCGATGAGCGTGAAGCCGCGCGCGCAGCGGGAAATCGTGCGGGCCATGCTCATGGCGTGCTGATCGAGAAGGGGCGCAGGCCGTCGGTGGCCACCAGCAGGCTCTTGCCGGGCACGTTGTCGGAGGCCAGGACGACTTGCTGCGCCGCGATGATGGGCTCGGGGCCCAGCTGGATCGCATTGGCGCGCAGGCCGTTGACGGTCATCGTCTGCACCCGGATGCCGGACGACATCCATTGCGTGGGCAATGCGTTCTCGTCGGTGCCATCGAAGACGAAGCCCTGTTCGGTCAGGCGCCATCGCACCGGCACGCCGCTGGCGCGCGAGGTGGCACGCGCGGCCTCGAACAATGCGGCGAGGCGCTCGGCTTCGCGGTCGAGCACGGCATGGCTCGTATCGCGCATGGCAAAGGCCACACCGGCCATCGCCAGCCCGATGATGGCCATCACCACCAGCAACTCGACCAGCGTGAAGCCGGCAGCGCGCGCGGCGCGGCCTCGTGTGCGAATGAAAGGAGGCAACAGGCGTCTATTGCCAGCTGCCGATGTCGGCATTCTTGCCTTCGCCGCCCGGCTGGCCGTCGGCGCCGAGCGAGAACACGTCGATTTCGCCCTTGACCCCTGGGTTCAGGAATTGATACGGGTTGCCCCAAGGGTCCTTCGGCAACTTCTCGACGTAAGGCTTCCAGTTGGGTGCGGCCGGCCCCGTGGTGGGCCGGGTGAGCAGCGCCTGCAGGCCCTGCTCGGAGGTCGGGTAGCGCTGGTTGTCCAGCCGGTAGAGCTTGAGCGCCTGCATGATGTTGTTGACGTCGGTGCGGGCGGCTGTCACGCGGGCATCGTCTGCGCGCTCGATCACGTTGGGCACGATCAGCGCGGCCAGCACACCGATGATGACCAGCACCACCATGAGCTCGATCAGGGTGAAGGCGCGCTGGAGGTGCTGGCGTGAACGTGTGGCAAGTCGCTTCATACGGTAGAGGGAAACAAGGAATGAAGTGCGCGTCGCACAAGGGCGCCGGCGGCTGCGCTGAATGATAATCCGCCACCATGTCAGCACTTCTTGACAATTCGCCGCGCTGGCACGCGGCCCTGGGGACCACCGCCGTGTGGGTGTTGGCGAGCGCTAGCATCGTTTTCTGGGGCCTGCGGATTGCGGCTCCGCCCGAGACGGCGGCGCCGCCGGCATTGGTCAGTGCGCCCGTCACGGTGGACACGGCGGAGGTGGCCAAGACCTTCGGCGCCACCACGACGCGCGCTTCTCTGACACCGGATGCAGGCAATCGCTTCGTCCTGCTCGGCGTCGTGTCTGACGAAGACCAGCGCGGTGCCGCGCTCATTGCCGTGGACGGCAAGCCGCCGCGTCCCTATCGCGTCGGCCAGCAGGTGGGTGACGGCTATGTGTTGCAGGCGGTGGATGTGCGTGCAGCCAAGCTCGGTGCCGCCGCCGACACACCCACGTTGCTCACGCTGCAGATGCCCAAGCCCGCCGCCGCGACCGGCGTCATGACGGCATCGCAAAGGGCCGCTGCGGGCCCGCGCTTTTCGCCGGTGCAGGCGCCTCGCGAAGAAAAGAAAGAGTGAAGCGCGCCCCCTGGGCTCAGGCCTGCAGGAAGAGGCGATAGGCCGGGTTGGCGGTTTCTTCCACGTACGGATAGCCCAGCGCATCCAGGAAGGTGCCGAACGCCTGGTCGTCCGCGGCAGGCACCTGCAGGCCCACCAGAATGCGGCCATAGTCCGCGCCCTGGTTGCGGTAGTGGAACAGGCTGATGTTCCAGGTGGGCTTGAGCAGGCTCAGGAACTTCAGCAGCGCGCCCGGGCGTTCCGGGAACACGAAGCGCAGCAGCCGCTCGTCGTGCGCCAGGCCGGTGCGCCCGCCCACCAGGTGGCGCAGGTGCTCCTTGGCCAGTTCGTCATGCGTCAGGTCGAGCGCCGCGAAGCCGTGCGAGCCGAAGGTGTCGGCGATGGTCTTCGATTCGCCGCGGGCGGTGGTCGTCAGGCCGACGAAGACGTGCGCCTGCTGCGCATCGCTGATGCGGTAGTTGAATTCGGTGACGCTGCGCGAGGCGCCCGGCAACTTGCCGACCAGTTCGCAAAAGCGCCGGAAGCTGCCCCGTTCCTCCGGAATGGTGACGGCGAACAGGGCCTCGCGTTCCTCGCCCACCTCGGCGCGCTCGGCCACGAAGCGCAGCCGGTCGAAATTCATGTTCGCGCCGCACAGGATCGCGGCATAGGTCTCGCCGCGCGTTGCCCGCTCTTCCGCGTACTGCTTGATGGCGGCCACCGCCAGCGCGCCGGCCGGCTCCACGATGCTGCGCGTGTCGATGAAGATGTCCTTGATGGCGGCGCAGACGGCGTCGGTGTCCACCGTGATGAATTCATCCACCAGGTGGCTCGCGACGCGGAAGGTCTCTTCGCCGACCAGCTTCACGGCGGTGCCGTCGGAGAACAGGCCGACATCCGGCAGCGCCACGCGCTCGTGGGCGGCCACCGATTGCATCATGGCGTCCGAATCGTTCATCTGCACGCCGATCACGCGGATCTCGGGCCGCAGCGCCTTGATGTAGTTGGCCACGCCCGACACCAGCCCGCCGCCGCCGATGGCCACGAACACGGCGTCCAGCTGGCCCTGGTGCTGGCGCAGGATCTCCATGGCGATGGTGCCCTGGCCGGCGATCACGTCCGGGTCGTCGAACGGATGGACGAAGGTCAGGCCCTGCTGCTTTTCCAGATCGACGGCGTGGCCGTAGGCGTCTGAATAGCTTTCGCCATGCAGGTGGACCTCGCCGCCAAGGGCGCGCACGGCGTCGACCTTGAGCTGCGGCGTGGTCACCGGCATGACCACCACGGCGCGCACGCCCAGCTTGTGCGCGCTCAGCGCCACGCCCTGGGCATGATTGCCGGCCGATGCGCAGATGACGCCGCGGGCCAGCTGCTCGGGCGACAGGTGCGACATCTTGTTGAATGCACCGCGCAACTTGAAGCTGAACACCGGCTGCTGGTCTTCACGCTTGAGCAGCACCGTGTTGCCCAGCCGCGCACTCAAGGCGCGGGCCGGCTCCAGCGGCGATTCGACCGCGACGTCGTACACGCGGGCGGTGAGGATCTTCTTGAGGTAGTCGGCGGGCGTGAGATCGGCGCTGGCCGGTGCGGGCGAACCAGCCTTCGGAGAATTGGCAGGAGAGGAATTCATGGCAGCCCGACATGATACGAGCGCGGGTGCGCCGGCGCGCTGCGGCGCAATTGCCCCAAGAAAAAAGCCCCAAGCCTTGCGGCTCGGGGCTAAATCCACCAATTGGGAGGGTGGAGGAGACAACTTGTGCACGCCTGAACGTGCGATGAAATAAAGTATACCCATAGCTTGTTGCGTTGCAACAAGTTTCTTTGGGTATTTTTGCCGCAAGGATCAATTTTCGAGTGGCTGCCACCTGCAGACACCTCGGCAATCAAACGGAAGCTTTCAAATGGAATGCACAGTCAGCTGGACCGGCGCAGCAGGTACCAATTCGCCCATGGGGTTTGTTGCGGAAACGGGCAGCGGCCATGTGCTGGTGATGGACGGTGCGCCTGATGAAGCGCGGCCGGAGAACGGCGGGCGCAACCTGGCGCCGCGTCCGATGGAGACCGTGCTTGCAGGTGCCGGCGGGTGTACCGCCTACGACGTGGTGCTGATTCTCAAGCGTGGCAGGCACCAGGTGGAGCGCTGCAGCGTCAAGGTGACCAGCGAGCGGGCCGAGAAGGATCCGAAAGTGTTCACCAAGATCCACCTCCATTTCACGGTGGCGGGCAAGGGCATTCCTGCTTCGGCCGTCGAGCGGGCCATCCAGCTCAGCCACGACACCTACTGCTCGGCCACCATCATGCTGGCCAAGACGGCCGAGATCACGACCAGTTTCGATTTGATCGAGACCTGATCGCAGTTTCTGTCGCCTAGATGCGGTGGGCGACCGTGGTCATCACACGTGCCGCCAGCCGCATCATCGCCTTGGCTGGCGCGGGAAGGTCGACCCCCCCTGCATCGATTGCATGGGCGGCGTGCCGCGCCTCGTCCGCCTTCATCTGGTTCACGATGGCGCGCGACGACTGGTCGGGAGGGGGCAGCCGGTCCAGGTGGCTGTCGAGGTGCGCTTCGACCTGGCGTTCGGTTTCGGCCACGAAGCCCAGGCTGATCCTGTCGCCCAGCCGACCCGCGACCAGCCCCAGGCCGAAGGCCCCTGCAAACCAGAGCGGATTGAGCAGGGAGGGGCGGGCACCGAGTTCCTTGAGCCGGTGCCGCGTCCAGGCCAGATGGTCGGTTTCCTCGCGCGAGGCCTCGAGAAAGTGCTCGCGAAGCCCGGGGTCACGCGTCGCCGCAGCCTGAGCGCTATAGAGGGCCTGGGCGCAGACCTCTCCAACGTGGTTCACCCGCATCAGCGCACCCGCCTGGCGCCGCTGCGCTTCGCTCATGGGGCCGTCGGGCAGGGCTGGCCTGGGGAGCTGGCGCGTGGCCGGCGGATGGGAAAACATGGTGCGCAAGGCATCGTCCGCCAATGCAAGAAGGGAATCAGTCGACCGGTTCATGGCCCCGATTGGACTCCAAGCGCAAGCCGATGTGGATTCCAGGGTTTGTCTTTCACATCGTGGTGTTCGGGTGACGTTCGCTTCTCTGTTGCACCTCTGCAACGAAAGAGCCCGCCCCATAGATATTTCGGCTGAATTGCTTTGCCCTTGCGCATGGCGTCTGGTGCAATAGCGTCAACTTCCCAAAAGGAGGTTGGCCCGGGGTCCGGTGGGAGCACAAAAGTGCCAGTCACAGTGTGAGCCCTCTGCACCGGAGCCCTATGTTTAACCTTGGAGAAACTTGCAATGAAAAAATCTCTAGTTGCTCTGGCTGCTCTGGCTGCCGCCGGTGCCGCCTCGGCACAGTCGTCTGTCACGCTGTTCGGTATCGTCGACGCGGGCATCAGCTACTACGAAAACGAAAACTACGCCGGCACGAAGGCCTCGCGTACCGACCTGTCGAACTCGGGCTACAACTCGAGCCGCATCGGTTTCCGTGGCACGGAAGACCTGGGTGGCGGTCTGGCAGCTAGCTTCTGGCTCGAAGCTGCTCTGGGCAACGACGTCGGCACCGCCGGTGCTGGCAACCTGTCCACCGCCAGCAGCCAGCTGTTCAACCGTCGTTCGACGGTGAGCCTGTCGGGCCGCTTCGGTGAAGTCCGCCTGGGCCGCGACTATGTCCCGACCTTCTGGAACGACACCGTGTTCGATCCGTTCGGCACCAACGGCGTGGGTACCAATGCCGTGTCCTCGACCGGCGGCGGCACCCTCCTGGGCAACGCCCTGGGTCTGGCCAACAACAGCAACTACGTTCGCGCCAACAACACCGTTGGCTACTTCCTGCCCGCCAACCTGGGTGGCTTCTACGGTCAGTTCATGTACGGCCTGCCGGAGCGTGTTGAGTTCGATCCCGCTGCCGCCACGCCCGCTACGACGACTCTGACCTTCGACGGCCGCTACGTCGGTGGCCGCTTCGGCTACGCCAACGGCCCGCTGGATGTCGCGATCGCTTACGGCGAAAACGTGATCACCCGCAACTTCCAAGGCGGTGGCCGTGCTGAAAGCAAGATCGGCAACCTGGGCGCTTCGTGGGACTTCGGTTTCCTGAAGCTGATGGGTGAGTACAACCAGACCGACGTGACCTCCGACGTTCTGTTCCCCACCGGCGCTCGTCCCAGCATCGACGCATCGAGCAAGGGTTACCTGATCGGCGCCACCGTGCCGGTCGGCCCTGGCCTGATCCGCGCTTCGTACTCGTACACCGATTACGACCTGGGCAACAACGCTGCTGATGATCCGAGCGCTCAGAAGTTCGCTATCGGCTACGTGCACAACCTGTCGAAGCGCACTGCCCTGTACGCGACCGCTGCTTACGTGAAGAACAAGGACAACAACAGCCCCGCTGGTGCTGCCCTGAGCGTGGTCACCGGTGGCCCGACCCCCGGTGGCGCCATCGAGAAGTCGATGGGCTACGACTTCGGTATCCGTCACTCGTTCTAATCTGATGCTGGCCTAGTGCCAGTTCGGATCAAGCGATCGAAGCCACACGATGCAAATCGTGTGGCTTTTTCTTTGCCTGTTCGCTGCGTATTCGAGCGCTGCGACAGGCATATGCCTTGCTCTATTCGAACAAGATAGATACAACCCGAAACGATGCTTGCTTTCGTCCTTCGTCGCCTCGTTCAAGCCGTCATCGTGATGGTGGTTGTGGCCTTCGTGGCCTTTCTTCTGTTCCAGTACGTCGGCGACCCGGTGGTCTTCCTGCTGGGCCAGGACGCGAAGCCCGAGCAGATTCGCCAGTTGAGGGCGGACCTGGGTCTGGACCGCCCCTTCTTCGTGCAGTTCTGGCATTTCCTGGTGAATGCGCTGCAAGGTGAATTCGGCCTGAGCCTGCGCCAGGGTGCCAAGGTCTCGCGTCTCATCCTCGAGCGGCTTCCGGCCACGCTGGAACTGTCCATCGTGGCGGCCATCCTGGCGCTGGCGATCGGCCTGCCCATGGGTGTCTATGCAGCCCTGCGCCGGGGCACCTTCGCGACCCAGACGCTGATGGCCCTGTCGCTGCTCGGCGTGTCCTTGCCCACCTTCCTCATTGGGATCCTGCTGATCCTCGTGTTTTCGGTGTGGCTGGGCTGGCTGCCGAGCTTCGGCCGCGGCGACACGGTCGACCTCTGGGGCTGGCGCACCGGCCTTCTCACGCGCGACGGCTGGGTGCACATGGTGCTTCCTGCCATCACGCTGGCGGTCTTCCAGCTGACCCTGATCATGCGCCTGGTGCGCTCCGAGATGCTGGAGGTGCTGCGTACCGACTACATCAAGTTTGCCCGGGCGCGGGGCCTGTCGGATCGGACCATCCATTTTGGTCATGCCTTGCGCAATACGCTGGTGCCGGTGATCACCATCACAGGCCTGCAATTGGGCTCGCTGATTGCCTTTGCCATCATTACCGAGACCGTTTTCCAATGGCCGGGCATGGGCCTCTTGTTCATTCAGGCCGTGGTTTATGCGGACATTCCGGTCATGGCGGCCTATTTATGTCTGATCGCCCTGATTTTCGTCACCATCAATTTGATCGTGGATCTGCTGTATTTCGCTGTCGACCCTCGCCTGCGCATTTCCGTGCGGGGAGGCCATTGAACAAATGAGTGCACCCCGCTACCAGGCCTCGGGCCGCGCCTTTGCGCAAATCGTCCGCTTCCATCCCGAAATCTCCGCGCTCCGGCGCGATCTGCATGCCCACCCGGAACTGGGTTTCGAAGAGGTCTACACCAGCGCCCGCGTCCACGAGTCGCTCAAGGCCTGCGGCGTGGACGAGATCCACACGGGCATCGGCAAGACCGGCGTCGTCGCCGTGATCCGCGGCCGCTCCACGGCCAGCGGCCGCATGATCGGCCTGCGTGCCGACATGGACGCCTTGCCCATGCACGAGGACAACGACTTCGCCTGGCGCTCGGCCAAGAGCGGCCTGATGCACGGCTGCGGCCATGACGGCCACACGGCCATGCTCGTCGGCGCGGCCCGGTACCTGGCCGAGACCCGCAACTTCGACGGCACCGCCGTGCTGATCTTCCAGCCTGGCGAGGAAGGCTTCGCCGGCGCCCGGGTCATGATCGAGGATGGTCTGTTCGAGCGCTTTCCGGTCGACTCGGTCTACGCCTTCCACAACTGGCCGGCCATGGCGCCCGGCACCGTCGGCCTCAACCCGGGGCCGATGATGGCTGCCGCCGACCGGATCACCATCGAGGTGGCGGGCAAGGGCGGCCACGGCGCCCATGCCTACCTCACGGTGGATCCGGTGGTCGTCTCGGCGCACCTCATTACCGCCATCCAGACCATCGTGTCGCGCAATGTGCGGCCCATCGACGCCGCGGTAATCAGCGTGTGCGCCATGCAGGCGGGTGACCTGAATGCGATGGCCGTCGTGCCCGGCCGTGCGACGCTGGTGGGCACGGTGCGCACCTTCAGCGCCAAGGTGCAGGCCGAGGTGGAACGCCGCCTGGTGGAACTGTGCAGCGCCGTGGCGTCGGGCTTCGGTGCCACGGCCACCGTCAGGTTCGAGCGCATCTATCCCGCGACCATCAACACCCCCGCCGAAGCCCTGTTCGCCGGCGACGTCGCCCAGGCGCTGGTGGGGGCCCGCAACATCGAGCGCAACATGGAGCCCAGCATGGGCGCTGAGGATTTCTCCTTCATGCTCCAGAAGAAGCCCGGCGCCTACCTGCGCCTTGGCCAGGGCGGCAAGGACGGCGCCTTCCTGCACAACAGCCGTTACGACTTCAACGACGACATCCTGCCGCTGGGCGCAGCGCTGCATGCGGGCCTGATCGAGCAGGGCATGCCGCTGGCCGACCGTGCAAGCGAGCGCCCAATGGAAAACGCCAAGGCGCAGGCACCAAGATTGCACGCATCATCCGCCGCACATTAACCAATCTCGTTTTCCAGGAGCTTTCCATGAGTTTCAAGCGACAGATCATCGCGGCGTCCGCGCTGGCCCTGGTGTCGGCGCTGGCCGGCGCCCAGACGATTCGCATCGCCAACCAGGGCGACGCGCTTTCGCTCGACCCGCACTCGCTCAACGAATCCCTGCAGCTGAGCGTGACCCAGAACGTCTACGAGACGCTCACCGGCCGCAACAAGGACCTGAGCCTGGCACCGCTGCTGGCCACCTCCTGGAAGCAGACCAGCCCCACCGTGTGGCGTTTCGAGCTGCGCAAGGGCGTCCAATTCCATGACGGCACCCCGTTCACTGCCGACGACGTGCTGTTCAGCCTGGCCCGCGCCGGCGGCGAAGGCTCGGACATGAACAGCTACACCAACGACATCAAGGAAGTGCGCAAGGTGAGCGACCACGCGATCGACATCGAGACCAAGGCGCCGTTCCCCATCCTGCCCGACGTGCTCTCGCAGGTGGCGATCATGAGCAAGAAGTGGTGCGAGGCGAACAACGCCACCAAGCCGGTGGACCGCCGCAAGGGCATCGAGAACACGGCTTCGTTCAAGGCCAACGGCACGGGCCCCTACCGCGTGCGCGAGCGCCAGCCCGACGTGCGCACCACTTTCGTTCGCAACGGCACCTACTGGGGCAAGATCGAAGGCAATGTGCAGGAGGTGATCTTCACCAAGATCAGCAACCCTTCCACCCGGGTGGCCGCACTGCTCTCGGGCGAGGTCGACGTGATGGAGCCGGTGCCCGTGCAGGACGTGGCACGCGTCAACGCCAGCCCCAACGCCAAGGTCATCGTCGGCCCCGAGCTGCGCACCATCTTCCTGGGCATGGATCAGAAGCGCGACGAGCTGCAGTACTCCAGCGTGAAGGGCAAGAACCCCTTCAAGGACAAGCGCGTGCGCCAGGCCTTCTACCAGTCGATCGACATCGAAGGCATCAAGCGCACGGTGATGCGCGGCGCCTCGCGGCCCACGGGCCTGATGGTCGGCCCCGGCATCACCGGCTTCAGCGAGGCGCAGGACAAGCGCCTGCCCTACGACCCCGAAGCCGCCAAGAAGCTGCTGGCCGACGCCGGTTACCCGCAGGGCTTCGAGGTGTCGATGAACTGCCCGAACGACCGCTATGTGAACGATGCGCAGATCTGCCAGGCGGTGGCCGCAGGCCTGGCCAAGATCAACGTCAAGATCAACCTGGTGGCCGAGACCAAGGGCACCTACTTCCCGAAGATCCTGCGCCGCGACACCAGCTTCTACATGCTGGGCTGGACGCCCTCGACCTACGACGCGCACAACGCCCTCAATGCGCTGATGGCCACGCCCGACCCGTCGGGCACCGGCCAGTTCAACCTGGGTTCCTACAGCAACCCGAAGGTGGATGCGCTGACCAAGCAGATCCAGAGCGAGACCGACAAGGCCAAGCGCGACGCGATGATCAAGGAAGTCTTCGCCATCCACGCCGACGACATCGGCCACCTGCCGCTGCACCAGCAGTCGCTGGCCTGGGGCGTGAGCAAGAAGGTCGCGCTCACGCAGCTGGCCGACAACTTCATGTTCTTCAAATGGATGAGCGTGAAGGGCGACTGACCGGTACTTGATGATCTTCAAGCAAATCGCGCGCTGGTTCGATAGCGACATCGGCTACAGCTTCCGTACCTCGCCCGTGGCCATTGGCGCCGCCATCATCGGCGCCATCTGCCTCGTCTGTGCGGTGTTCGCGCCCTGGATCGCGCCGCACAATCCGTACGACCTGTCGACGTTGGAGCTGTCGGACGCGCGCCTGCCACCCGCCTGGTACCCGGAGGGAAGCAGCAAGTACCTCCTGGGCACCGACGAGCAGGGCCGCGACATCGTCTCTACGCTGATGTACGGCTCGCGCATCTCGCTGGTGGTCGGCGTGGCCTCGGTGCTGCTGTCGATGCTGATGGGCGTCACGCTCGGCCTGATCGCGGGCTTTCGCGGTGGCTGGGTCGACGCCTTCCTCATGCGGCTGTGCGACGTGATGCTGTCCTTTCCGGCCATCCTGGTGGCGCTGCTCATCGCCGGCGTGGGACGCGCGCTGTTTCCCGACGCGCACACCACGGTGGCCTTCGGCGTGCTGATCCTGGCCATCTCGCTGACCAAGTGGGTGGATTACGCGCGCACCGTGCGCGGCTCCACCCTGGTCGAGCGCAACAAGGAGTACGTGCAGGCCGCGCGGGTGACCGGCGTGTCGCCCATGCGCATCATGGTCAAGCATGTGCTGCCCAATGTGCTGGGCCCGGTGTTCGTCATCTCCACCATCCAGGTGGCCACGGCCATCATCACCGAAGCCACGCTGTCCTTCCTGGGCGTGGGCGTGCCGCCTACCTCGCCATCGCTGGGCACGCTCATCAGCAACGGCAACCAGTTTCTCTTCTCGGGGGAGTGGTGGATGACGCTGTTCCCGGGCATCACGCTGGTGCTCATCGCCCTGAGCGTCAACCTGCTGGGCGACTGGCTGCGCGATGCGCTCAACCCCCGCCTGCGCTGAACAAGCCTGCCTGCATGCCCCTGCTCGACGTCCGCAACCTCATCGTTGAAATTCCCAGCCGACGCGGCACGCTGCGCGCGCTCGACGACATCTCCTTTTCCATCGAGCCCGGCGAAGTGCTGGGCGTGGTGGGCGAGTCGGGTGCCGGCAAGTCGCTCACCGGCGCGGCCATCATCGGGCTGCTCGAGCCGCCGGCCCATGTGGCGGGCGGGCAGATCCTGCTCGAGGGCACGCGCATCGACCATCTCTCGCACGAGCAGATGCGGCACATCCGCGGCAAGCGCATCGGTGCCATCTTCCAGGACCCGCTCACCTCGCTCAATCCGCTCTACACGGTCGGCCGGCAGTTGGAAGAAACCATCCGCGCGCACCTGCCGGTCACGCAGGCGGAGGCGCGGCGGCGTGCCATCGGCCTGCTGGAAGACACCGGCATTCCGGCCGCGGCCCAGCGCATCGACCACTACCCGCACCAGTTCTCCGGCGGCATGCGCCAGCGCGTGGTGATCGCGCTGGCCCTGGCGGCGGAGCCCACCCTGATCGTGGCCGACGAGCCCACCACGGCGCTCGACGTGTCGATCCAGGCGCAGATCATCAGCCTGCTCAAGCGCCTGTGCCGCGAGCGCGGCGCGGCGGTGATGCTGATCACGCACGACATGGGCGTCATTGCCGAAACCTGCGACCGCGTGGCCGTGATGTACGCCGGCCGCGTGGCGGAGATCGGCCCCGTGCACAACGTGATCCATGCCGCTGCGCATCCCTACACCGCCGGCCTGATGGCGGCGATTCCGGACATGAGCGAAGACCGCGAGCGCCTGAACCAGATCGACGGCGCCATGCCGCGCCTGAACGCCATCCCCAGCGGCTGCGCCTACCACCCGCGCTGCCCGCGGGCCTTCGACCGCTGCTCGCACGAGCGGCCCGAACTGATGGCTGCGGGTGCCACACGTGCCGCCTGCTGGCTGCACGACCATGCGGCAAAAGGGGTGGAAGCATGACCGCCACGGCTGAAGTCCACACCCAGGCGCTGGTCCAGGTCGAGGATCTGGCCAAGACCTTCGACGTTTCCCTTCCCTGGCTCAACCGCGTGATCGAGCGCCAGCCCCGCACCCTGCTGCATGCGGTCGACGGCGTGAGCTTTTCGATCGAGCGCGGCAAGACGCTGGCGCTGGTGGGGGAATCCGGCTGCGGCAAGAGCACGGTCGCGCGCCTGCTCACGGGCCTGTACCACCCCACGCGGGGCCGGGTCGAGTTCGACGGGCAGGATGCGCATGCCGCCTTTGCCTCGAGCCGCGGCCGGGCGCTTCGCAAGCGCGTGCAGATGATCTTCCAGGACCCGTACGCCAGCCTCAACCCGCGCTGGACGGTGGAGGCCATCATCGGCGAGCCGCTGCAGGAGCATGGCCTGGTCAACGAGCGCGCCGCGCGCCGCGAGCGCGTGGGCGAGCTGCTCAAGTCGGTCGGCCTGAGCCCGCTGGACATGGTGAAGTACCCGCACCAGTTCTCCGGCGGCCAGCGCCAGCGCATTTCCATTGCGCGCGCCCTGGCCACGGCCCCCGAATTCCTGGTGTGCGACGAGCCGACCTCCGCGCTCGACGTGAGCGTGCAGGCGCAGGTGCTCAACATCATGAAGGACCTGCAGCGCGAGCGGGGCCTGACCTATCTCTTCATTTCGCACAACCTCGCCGTGGTACGCCATGTGAGCGACAGCGTGGGCGTGATGTACCTGGGCCGCCTGGTCGAGATCGCCGACAAGGCCAGCCTGTTCGAGCGTCCGCGCCATCCCTACACGCGGATGCTGCTGGATGCGATCCCGCAGATGCATGCCACCGGCCATGCCCGCACACCGGTGCAGGGCGAAGTGCCCAACCCGCTCAATCCGCCCAGCGGCTGCAGCTTTCATCCGCGCTGCCCGCATGCCAATGCGCGCTGCAAGGCCGAGCGCCCCGCGCTGCTGTCCATCGCGGGCATCCAGGTGGCCTGCCACGCGGTGCAAGAGGCCAGGATTTGAGCGCACGCCGCAAGCGCAGCGGCACGGTCTTCACCAGTCCCGCACCGAGGAACCGGCTTTGCCGGGCCTCAGGTGGGGTCGCCCCCTTGGGGGGTGGAGTTACACGTAGCGAAGCGGAGTGAAAAGCCGGGGGGGCTATTGTTCTTCACTCCAGGCGAAGCCGTCGCGGGCGATCATGGCGCTTGAGGCACTGGGGCCCCAGGTGCCCGCCGCGTACGAGCGCGGGCTGCCGTCCGACGCCCAGCTGTCCAGCAGCGGCTCGACCCAGCGCCAGGCTTCTTCCTGCTCGTCGCGCCGCACGAAAAGATTCAGGCGGCCGTCGATCACGTCCAGCAGCAGCCGCTCGTAGGCGCCCACGCGCTCGCCGCCGAAGCGCTTGTCGAAGTCCAGGTCCAGCTGCACCGGCGTGAGCTGCGACTCCGACCGCGTGCCGCTCTTCTGGCGCTTGTCCTGCGCCTGCGCCAGCAGGTGCAACTCCAGCCCGTCTTTGGGCTGCAGGTTGATCACGAGCTTGTTGGCGTTGCCCGTGGGCACGCGGAAGATGGCGTGCGGCGCCGGCCGGAAGTTCACTTCGATGCGCGCGTCGCGCGAGGCCAGCCGCTTGCCGGTGCGGATGTAGATGGGCACGCCTGCCCAGCGCCAGTTGGCGATTTCGGTGCGCAGGGCGACGAAGGTCTCGGTCTTGCTGTCCGGATCCACGCCCGGCTCGTTCCGGTAGCCGGGCACGCGCTCGCCATAGGCCGTGCCGGCGCCGTACTGGCCGCGAATCGCGTGCAGGCCGATCTCCTCGGCCGTCCAGGGCTTGAGCGAGCGCAGCACCTTGAGCTTCTCGTCGCGGATCGCATCGGCATGCGAGTTGATGGGCGGCTCCATGCCGATGGCGCACACCAGCTGCAGCGCGTGGTTCTGCACCATGTCGCGCAAGGCACCGGTCTGGTCGTAGAAGCTGCCGCGCTTTTCCACGCCCAGGTCTTCGGCAATGGTGATCTGGATGTTGGCCACATGCTCGCGCCGCCAGATGGGCTCGAACAGCGCATTGCCGAAGCGCATGGCAAACAGGTTCTGCACCGAGGGCTTGCCCAGGTAGTGGTCGATGCGGAAGATCTGGTTCTCGCTGAGCACCTTCTGGACCGCGTCGTTGATGGCGCGGTTGGATTTCAGGTCGTGGCCCAGCGGCTTTTCCAGCACCATCCGCGTCGCAGGCGTGTTCAGCCCCGCGGCGGCGATCTGTTCGACCACGGAGGTGAACAGCGCAGGGGCCGTCGCCAGGTACATCACCACCGTGTCGGCATTGCGGCCCTTGAGCAGCTTGCCCAGGCGCGCGTAGTCTGCCGGCTTGGAAAGGTCCATGCGCAGGTAGTGCAGGATCGAGGCGAATGCCTTGAACTCCTCCTCGCTCGGGCGCTTGCCACCTTCCACCGCCTTGAAGCGCGACTGGATCAGCTCGCGGTAGGCATCGTCGGACAGGTCGTCGCGCGCCACGCCGATGATGCGCCCGCCCTCGGGCAGGCTGCCATGGCGAAAGGCCTGGAACAGTGCGGGCATCAGCTTGCGCCATGCGAGGTCGCCGGTGCCGCCGAAGAGAACAAGGTCGAAGCTCATGGGTTGCTCTGGTTCGTGGTGGTCAATGTGTGAGGGGAGCAGGACTCAGGCATAGCGCTTGGCCTGCAGGTTCTTCTTCATTTCGTCCAGCATGGGCTGCAGGACTTCGTTGCCGATGCGCAGCGCCACGCAGGTGCACAGCACGTCGATCACCATCAGGTGAAGCAATCGCGAGACCATGGGGCTGTACTGGTCGTAGCCCTCGGGGTGGTCGGCCGCCAGGTGGATGTGGCCGGCCGCGGCCAGCGGCGAGCCGCTGGCGGTGATGGTGATGGTGGTTGCGCCGGCCTTGCGGGCGATTTCGCAGGCGTTCATCAGGTCGCGCGTGCGGCCGGAGTTGGAGATGAGCACGGCGCAATCGCCCTTTCGCAGCATCGAGGCGCTCATGACCTGCATGTGCCCGTCGCTGTGGGCGATGGCCGTGATGCCAAGGCGAAAGAACTTGTGCTGCGCGTCCTGCGCCACGATGCCCGAGTTGCCGGCGCCGAAGAATTCCACCCGCCGGCCGGCACGCTGGGCTGCCGCCAGCGCCACCGCGGCCTTGTCGATGGCCGTGGTGCTGGCGTCGTTGCGATAGCGCAGGAAGGCGGCCACCGCGTTGTCGACCACCTTGCCGAACACCTTGGCCGTGTCGTCGCCGGGCTGCACGGCGCGGTGCACGTGCGGCACGCCGCTGCCCACGCTGCCGGTGAGCTTGCGCTTGAAGTCGGCGAGGCCGTCGTAGCCCATGCTGCGGCAAAAGCGCACCACGGTGGGGGTGCTGACCCGGGCGCGCAAGGCCAGCTCGCGCACCGGCAGCAGTGCAAAGGCATGCGCATCGGCCAGCGCCAGCTTGGCCACGCGCCGTTCGGCGGGGGGCAGTCCTGGCAAAGCGGCTTGAATGCGATCGAGCATGAAGGTCCGGCAGTGGAACGGATGTAATTATGTTTCAACTCGCGGCCAACACGAAATCCGAATCTGGCCAATGCGACTGGCCTACGGGCTTTTCCTCACTATGAGGGTGGGCATTGCGGGGTAGTCTCTGGCGCGTAACCAAATTACAAACGGAGAAGACAGATATGCGCAAGAACTTCCTGCCGGTGGTGTTGGCTGCCAGCTTCTTTTCTGCAACAGCCTCGGCCCAGCAGGTCAATGTGATCTGCTCGGTCCAGGCCGACTGGTGCAACCTGATCGCCACCACCTACGCGCGCACCACCGGCGTGAAGATCAACCTGGCGCTCAAGGGCTCCGGCGAGGCCCTGGCCCAGCTCATCGCCGAAAAAGAGAACCCCAAGACCGACGTGTGGTTCGGCGGCACCGGCGACCCGCACCTGCAGGCGGCCGAGCAGGGCCTGACGCTCGAGTACAAGTCGCCAACGCTGGCGCAGCTCTATCCCTGGGCCCAGCAGCAGGCCGAGCAGTCGGGCTACCGGACGGTGGGCATCTATTCCGGCCCGCTGGGCTTCGCCTACAACACCGAACTCATCGCCAAGAAGAAGCTGCCCGTGCCCCGAAGCTGGGCCGACCTGCTCAAGCCCGAGTACAAGGGCGACATCCAGGTGGCCAACCCCGCGTCCAGCGGCACGGCCTACACCATGATCGCCACGCTGGTGCAGCTCATGGGCGAAGACAAGGCCTTCGACTACCTCAAGGGCCTGCACCAGAACGTGAGCCAGTACACGCGCTCGGGCACGGGCCCGATCAAGGCGGTGGCGCGCGGCGAGACGGCGGTGTCCATCAGCTTCGTCCACGATGCGCCGCAGGAAAAGATGCAGGGCTTCCCGGTCGAGACCGTCACGCCCGCCGAGGGCACCGGCGCCGAGATCGGTTCCATGAGCATCGTCAAGGGCGCGCGCAACCTGGAGCAGGCCAAGAAGTTCTACGAATGGGCGCTGACGCCGGGCGCCCAGGCCTTCGGCGCCGCGGCCAAGCAGTACCAGCTGCCGTCCAACAAGGCCACGGTGGTCGATCCCAACGTGCCCGACTTCAAGAAGATCAAGATGATCAACTACGACTACAAGAAGTACGGTGCCAGCGCCGAGCGCCGTCGCCTCATTGCCCGGTGGGAGAAAGAGGTCAACTCCATTCCGCGCTGATGACACGGCGACCCAACGCAGCCGTCTGGCTGTGCACCGCGGCCGGCCTGCTCGCCTACCTGGTGCTGCCCTGGTACGCCATCCAGGACACGAGCTGGTACGAGGCGCTGCCCCAGGTCTTCAGTGCCGGCGATGCGGCCAACGGCGTGCTGCAGGCGCTTCGGCAAGGGCGCCCCTGGCTGCTCCTGGGTCTCGCGGGCCTGGGGCTGTGCGCCATCGGCGCCTGCCTGCGGCCGGGGCGGGCGCAGGGCCGCTGGCTGCTCGCCGGCGGGCTGGTCGGCGCACTGGTGCTGGCACTTGCCGGCTTCAGCATCGGCGCGCGCGGCTGGAGCATCGCTGCCTTCAACAACGCATTCGGCGAGCTGGCGGTCAACCAGTTCGGCATCGGTGCGGGCGGCTTTGTCGCGGTCGCTGCACTCATCCTGCTGGCCGCCTTCGGGTTGGCGCGCCTGGGCTTCTTCCGTGGCGACCTGTTCGTGTCCGGCGCCGTGGTGGGCTGTGCGGTGCTCATGCTGCTGTTCATCGCCTATCCGGTCGGCAAGGCGCTGGCGGGTGCCTTCTTCAATGAAGACGGCCAGTGGTCGGTGCAGGCCTTTGCCGATCGCATCTTCACCGCGCGCATCTGGGGGCTGGGCTGCCTGCGCGGCGGCGCCGCCTGCGGCGTGGCCTGGAACACCCTGCTGCTGGCCCTGTTCACGGCCGCGGGCACCACCTTCCTGGGCACGCTCATGGCGCTGATGGCCGAGCGCGGCAGCAAGCGCTGGCAGGGGCCGCTGCGCGTGATCGCATTGCTGCCCATCATCACGCCGCCCTTCGTCGTGGGCCTGGGCCTGATCCTGCTTTTCGGCCGCGCCGGCGTGGTCAACCAGGCACTCGAGGCCTGGTTCGGCGTGCCGGCCACGCGCTGGTTCTACGGGCTGCCGGGCATCCTCACGGCGCAGCTCTTCGCCTTCACGCCCATCGCCTTCATGATCATGCGCGGCGTGGTGCAGGGCATCGCGCCCAGCCTGGAGGAGGCCGCGCAGATGCTGCGCGCCGACCGGCGCCGCACCTTCTTCACCGTTACCCTGCCACTGCTCAAGCCGGGCCTGGCCAATGCCTTCCTGGTGGGCTTCATCGAGAGCATTGCCGACTTCGGCAACCCGGTGGTGGTGGGCGGCCAGTACTCGGTGCTGTCCACCGACATCTTCTTCGCCATCGTCGGCGCTCAGTACGACCAGGGGCGGGCCGCCTCGCTGGCCTGGGTGCTCACGCTGTTCGCCCTGGCGGTGTTCGCGCTGCAGCGCCGGGTGCTGGGCAAGCGCAGCTTCACCACCGTGAGCGGCAAGGGCGACGCGGGCATTCCCATGCCACTGCCCGATGGCGTGCGGCGCACGACCTACGCCATTGCGCTGCCCTGGATCCTGTTCACGGTGGTGGTCTACCTGTTCGCCTTTGCCGGCGGCTTCGTGCAGACCTGGGGCCGCGACTACAGCCTCACGCTGAACCACTTCAGGACGGCCTTCTCGCTGGAATGGGGGCAGTTCGGCCTGGTGTGGGCCGGCACCGCGTGGAACTCGCTGTGGACCACGCTCAAGCTGGCCGGCATCTCCGCGCCCATCACGGCGGCCGTCGGGCTGCTCATCGCCTGGCTGCTGGCGCGCAACGAATTCAAGGGGCAGGGTGCCTTCGAGTTCGCAGCGCTGCTGGCCTTTGCCATTCCCGGCACGGTGCTGGGCGTGAGCTACATCCTGGCCTTCAACGTGCCGCCGCTGGAGCTCACGGGCACCGGGCTGATCATCGTGCTGTGCTTCATGTTCCGCAACCTGCCGGTGGGGGTGCGGGCGGGCACGGCCGCGTTCAAGCAGTTGGACCGTTCGCTGGATGAAGCCTCGCTGATGCTGCGCGCCTCCACCGCGCAGACGCTGTTCAAGGTGGTGCTGCCGCTGCTCAAGCCGGCGCTGGTGGCGGCGCTTGTCTACAGCTTCGTGCGCGCGATGACCACGGTGAGCGCGGTGATCTTCCTGGTGACGGCCGAGAACGAACTGGCCACCACCTACATCATCGGCCGCGTGGGCAACGGCGACTACGGCGTGGCCCTGGCCTACTGCACGGTGCTGATCGTGCTCATGTCGGCGGCCATCGCGCTCATCCAGCTGCTGGTGGGCGAGCGCAAGCTGGGCCGGCGCAGGGCGCCTGCCCACCAGGGGCATCACAAGATGGAGCAGCTGGCATGAACGGCATCGAATTTCGCAATGTCACCAAGCGCTACGGCACCGACACCAAGGCGCCGCTGGCGGTCAAGGGCATCAGCTTCGAAGTGCCCGAAGGCACGCTGACCACCATCCTCGGCCCCTCGGGCTGCGGCAAGACCACCACCCTGCGCATGATCGCGGGGCTGGAGTCGCCCACCTCCGGCGCCATCTTCATGGGCGGGCGCGACGTCACCACGCTCGGGCCGGCCGAGCGCAACGTGTCGATGATGTTCCAGAGCTACGCGCTCTTCCCGCACATGAACGTCATCGAGAACGTGGCCTACGGCCTGCGCATGAGCGGCGTGAAGAAGGCCGAGGCGCAGTCGCGCGCCCGCGGTGCGCTCAAGGGCGTTGGCCTGGTCGGCTTCGACGAGCGCCTGCCCAGCGAACTGTCCGGCGGCCAGCAGCAGCGCGTGGCGCTGGCGCGCGCGCTGGTGCTGGAGCCGGGGGTGCTGCTGTTCGACGAGCCCCTGTCCAACCTCGATGCCCGCCTGCGCCGCGAGATGCGCGAGGAAATCCGTGCCATCCAGCAGCGCCTGAAGCTCACGGTGGCCTACGTCACCCACGACCAGAGCGAGGCGCTCGCGGTGAGCGACCAGATCATCGTGATGGACCACGGCGTGATCGCCCAGCGCGGCGCGCCGCACGAGCTGTACGGCCGCCCGCAGAGCGAATTCGTCGCCGGCTTCATGGGCGAGGCGATGGTCTTTCCGGCCGTGGCCCTGCCCGACGGGCAGGTGTCGCTCGGCCCGCTCACGCTCACGCCGCGCCATGCGGTGCCCACCGGCATGGTCAAGGTGGCGGTGCGGCCCGAAGCCTGGCGAATCGGCGCCGCCGTGGGCGTGGCGGCCACCTTGCGCAAGGCAGCCTACCTGGGCAGCTTCTACGAATACAGCTTCGAGACGGCGCTCGGGCCGGTCTTCGTGGTCTCGGGCGACCTCGCCCGCCCGCTGGCCGCCGGCGCGCAGACCACGCTCGGCCTGGGCGAGCACGGCGTGTCGGTGGTGGCGCAGGACGGGTAGTCCGAGGCAACCGCTCAGTGCCCGCTGCGCACCATCCGGTCGACGTCGAAGCCGAGGGTGCGGGCGTACTCGAGTTCCGTGCTGATGGTCGCCTCGTCCAACTGCGGCGTGCGCGAGAGAAGCCACAGGTACTGCCGGTCCGGCGTGCCCACCAGGGCCACCTGGTAGTCGCGATCCAGCTTCAGGATCCAGTAGTCGCCCCAGGCGTTGGGCAGCCAGCTCAGCCAGGAAGGCAGGAAGCGAACCTTCAGCCGGCCCGCGCCTGGCATGCCGGGCACGCGCACCGGCTGCGCGATGCCGGTGGCTTCGGCGATGCGGCCGTCCTCGCGCACGCAGCGGTTGCGCACCTGGACCTCGCCCGTGGGCAGCAGGGTGTAGTGCGCGGTCACGGGCCCGCCGCAGGATTTCTCGAAGCGGTTGGGCAGGCGTGCCTGCTCGTGCCACAGGCCGGCATAGCGCCGCAGGTCCACCGGCGCCACCACCTGCAGCGGGGCGCGCATCAGCGGCGCGCCGTCGGCGGGGCCGG
>NZ_BCUU01000088.1 GCF_001591385.1 Variovorax soli NBRC 106424 | reverse complement strand
CTGTGCGCTGGCGTCGATGGCTTCGAGCACGCGCAGCGCCTGGGCCAGCAGCTGCTCGCCGGCGGCGGTGAGCCCCTGCACGCCGCGCCGGCCGGCGCCGCCGCGCTCCACCAGCCGGGTGCCGGCCAGCTCCTCCAGCTCGGTGAGCGTCTTGGACATGGCGGGCTGGCTCAGCGCCAGCCGCTCGGCGGCGCGCGCCAGGTGCCGCTCCTGCGCCACGGCGACGAAGCAGCGCAGGTGCCGCAGCTGCACGTTGCGGGCGAAGGCCAGGGCGGCGGTGGACGGCGGCTTTTTCAATTACCAGCGGTGATGCAAATGGTTCGATTGTTCAATTTACATCATCAAATGCCGGTCTTACAGTCTTGGCCACCGAATTCCTTCTCTCTCTCGATTCCCAAGGAGACTCCACGATGGCCAAGCTCGACCCGCGCGACTGGGAAAGCCACCCTGCCTATCTCTACCCCGGCTACAAGTCCACCGCCAAGCGCGGCCCGACGCAACCGCTGATTCCCCTGAAGGCCTCGATGGCCGAGCTGCGCCAGCCGGTGTACGGCCACGACAGCATCGGCGAGCTGGACCACGACCTGACCCGCAACGCCCGCGTGAACGGAGAGCCCCTGGGCGAGCGCATGATCCTCACCGGCCAGGTGCTGGACGAGCGCAAGCGCCCCGTGCGCAACACCCTGGTGGAGCTGTGGCAGGCCAACGCCGCCGGCCGCTACGTGCACAAGGTGGACCAGCACGACGCGCCGCTGGACCCCAACTTCCTGGGCGCCGGCCGCTGCATGACCGACAACGAGGGCCGCTACCGCTTCCTCACCATCAAGCCGGGCGCCTACCCCTGGGGCAACCACCCCAACGCCTGGCGGCCGCAGCACATCCACCTGTCGCTGTTCGGCGAGCACTTCGCCAGCCGGCTGGTGACGCAGATGTACTTCCCGGGCGATCCGCTGCTGCAGTACGACCCGATGGTCACCGGCACGCCCGAGAAGCACCGCAACCGCCTGATCGCCGACTTCAGCCTGGACATCACCGAGGAAGGCTATGCGCTGGGCTACCAGTTCGACATCGTGCTGCGCGGCAGCGACGAAACGCCCTTCGAGAACCGCTGAGAGCCCCGGGAGACGCACCATGACCTTGATGAGCGCACTGCAGACCAACTACGGCCAGACCCCGTCGCAGACGGTGGGCCCCTACTTCGCCTACGGCCTGGCCGCCACCCAGTACGGCTACGACTTCGACCAGCCCTTCGACGACCGCGTGGCGCTGGAAGGCGCGCGCGGCGAGCGCATCCGCCTGGTGGGCCGCGTGATCGACGGCGACGGCAAGCCGATCAACGACGCGCTGGTGGAAATCTGCCAGCCCGACGGCGAAGGCCACTACCCCACCTCGGTGGAAGACGCCCGCGCACGCGGTTTCCGCGGCTTCGGCCGCATGGGCACCGGCACCGACGCGCACAACCGCTTCGTGTTCCAGACGGTGAAGCCGGGCGCCAACGCGGCCGGCGAGGCGCCGTTCATCGGCGTGATCGTGACCATGCGCGGCCTGCTGCTGCACACCTTCACCCGCATCTACTTCGCCGACGAGGCCAAGGCCAATGCGCAGGACCCGGTGCTGGCCCAGGTGCCGGCCGAGCGCCGCGGCACGCTCATCGCACAGCGCAGCGAGGAAGGCGGCCAGGTCACCTACACCTTCGACATTCACATGCAGGGTGACAAGGAAACGGTGTTCTTCGACGTCTGAGCGCCCGGCGCGAGCCGCCGCCTGCCGCTATTTCCCGCCCTGGCCCGAGCACACGGCCACCAGCACCTTGCAGGGCTCGGTGGGCAGGTGGCTGTTGCACTGGGCCGTGGCTTCCTTGCGGGCGCCGGCAACGGTGGGCGCGGTCGCCACGCCCCACTCGCCGAAGTTGCCGGTGGCCATGGCGCCGCAGGCGCGGTCGAAGGTGGTGCGCACGGTGCAGGCGCCGGCGCGTGCCGCCTTGCGCTCGCACTGGGCGCGGGCGGCGTTTTCTGCCGAGGCGCGGGAAGGATGATCGAAGGCGTAGCCGTAGAGGCCATCCACCGTGGCAATGGCACCCCAGAGCTGGGGAGGCTGCCGGGGCTCGGCAGACTCGGCTGCGGTGGCGATGCCGCCCATGCCGCCGCACAGCAGCGCCGCTGCAACGGCTGCTGCGCGGCACAGGGCCGCCAGGCGGCGGGAAGGCAAATCAGTCGGCGCGGTGGAAGCGCGACTCGGGCACCGTCTTCAGGTCGCCGGGCAGGCCGCTGATGTAGCTCGCCAGCGCCTTGATTTCTTCATTCTTGAACTTCTTGGCCTGGGCGCCCATGACCGCGTTGGAGCGGCCCACGATGCCGTGGCCGTCGCTCTTGTACTGCTTGAGTGCCACCGTCAGGTAGTCGGCATGCTGGCCGGCCAGCTTGGGCACGGTGCCGTCGTTGGGCGTGGAGAAGTTCGCGCCGTGGCACTTGGTGCAGCTGTTGTCCTTGTCGCGGGTGATGAGGGCCTGCACCGAATCGTTGGGCGCGGCGGCGTTGGCCGGCAGCGGCGACGCGTCCTTCATGCCCAGCTGGCTGTAGTAGGCGGCCAGGTCGGCCATGTCCTGCTCGGACAGCGTGTCGGCAATGGCGCGCATGGTGGGGTGCTTGCGGTCGCCGTTCTTGTAGGCGGCCAGCGCGGACGAGATGTAGGTGGCGCTCTGCCCCGCGATCATCGGAACCTTGTGGATCTCCGGGAAGCTGGCCTGGTAGCCGATGATGCCGTGGCAACCCACGCACATGGCGGTTTTCTTGGCACCGTTCTCAACGCTGCCGGTCACCTTCTGGGCCTGTGCCGAGACCGTCACGCAAGCGACAGCGAGGGCAAACATCGTGGTCAACAACTTGTTCATTTTGCGCGCACAATCTCGTGGAGATATCAGGTTTTCGGGGCAAACAGCTTTCGATTATATGAAGGCATTTCGCGCCCGAAGGTCGGGGTTTGACCCGGGCCCATCGGCCTGATCGCACGCTCTCCTCCACCTCACTGCCTGGCTTCTTCCATGAAATTCAAGGGTTCCGACAACTACGTCGCCACTGCCGACCTGATGCTCGCGGTGAACGCGTCCATCACCCTCAAGCGTCCGCTGCTCGTCAAGGGCGAACCCGGCACCGGCAAGACCATGCTGGCCGAGGAAGTGTCCTCCGCCCTGGGCCTGCCGCTGTTGCAATGGCACATCAAGTCGACCACCAAGGCGCAGCAGGGCCTGTACGAATACGACGCGGTGAGCCGCCTGCGCGATTCCCAGTTGGGCGACGAACGCGTCAAGGACATCCACAACTACATCGTCAAGGGCGTGCTGTGGCAGGCCTTCACCGCCGACCAGCCGGTGGCCCTGCTCATCGACGAAATCGACAAGGCCGACATCGAGTTTCCGAACGACCTCTTGCGCGAACTCGACCGCATGGAGTTCTACTGCTACGAGACGCGCGAACTCATCCGCGCCAAGCATCGCCCGGTGGTGTTCATCACCTCCAACAACGAAAAGGAGCTGCCCGACGCCTTCCTGCGCCGCTGCTTCTTCCACTACATCAAGTTCCCCGATGCCGAGACGATGAAGAGCATCGTGGGCGTGCACTTCCCCACGCTCAAGCAGGACCTGCTGGCCGCGGCGATGAAGACCTTCTACGACGTGCGCAACCTGCCCGGCCTGAAGAAGAAGCCCTCCACCTCCGAGCTGCTGGACTGGCTCAAGCTGCTGGTGGCCGAAGACATTCCGCTCGAAGCGCTGCAGAGCAAGGACGACAAGGTGGCCGTGCCCCCGCTGGTGGGCGCGCTGCTCAAGAACGAGCAGGACGTGACCCTGTTCGAGAAGCTCGTGTTCATGCAGCGGCACAACCGCTGAGGCCAGCCGGGGCGCCACGCATGAGTTCGTCCTTCGTCGAACCGGTCAACCTCTCGGCGCGCGGCGTGGCCATGGTGCCGCTCACGCTCGAGCACGAGCCGGGCCTGCGCGAGGCGGCTGCCGACGGCCAGCTGTGGAACATCCGCGTGACCTCGGTGCCCGAGCCCGAGAAGACCCGCGCCTACATCGAGGCAGCGCTGAACGCCACCGACCGCTTCGCCTTCGCGGTGATCGAGGAGGCCACGGGCAAGGTCATCGGCACCAGCAGCTACCACGACGTGCTGCCGGCGGTGAAGCGCGTGGAGATCGGCTACACCTGGTACGCCAGGAGCGTGCAGCGCACGCATGTGAACACCACCTGCAAGCTGCTGCTGCTCTCGCATGCCTTCGAAACCCTCGGCTGCAACGTGGTGGGCTGGCGGACGGACAATTTCAACTTCGCCTCGCAGGCCGCCATCGAGCGCCTGGGCGCGAAGAAGGACGGCGTGATCCGCGGCCATGCGATGCGGCGCGACGGCACCATCCGCGACACGGTGATGTACAGCCTGCGCTCGGGCGAGTGGCCCGAGGTGAAGGCGCAGCTGCTGTACCTGCTCGACAAGCCGCGCTAGGCTGGACCGCTTGACCTTGAAAGGACTGGCATGAATGCACTCTTGAAGGACATCGCCGAGCTCGGCGTGCACGAGAAGCTGCAGTTGGTCGAAGACCTGTGGGACAGCATTGCAGAGGACGCCATGCCCCCCATGTCCAACGAGGTCTACGAGGAGCTTTGCCGCCGCGCAGCCTGGGCTGACGCAAACCCAGGACAGGGCCAGAGCCTGGAACAGATCGCCGAAAGCCTGGGCGTTCGCTTGTGAAGCGCATTGTTGAATTCCAGCCTGCAGCCAAACAAGATCTGCAACAAGCCTTCACTTGGTATGAACTACAGCGTACTGGCCTGGGCGCCGAGTTCCTTCGCGCCGTCGCCGTTGCCCGCGACCTGCTGGAACGGGACGCCGACCGCTATCCCGTGGCCCGTGGCTCGTTTCGCCGGCTGAAGTTGCGCCGCTTTCCCTATACGCTGCATTTTGATTTCAACTCGGAAATGGTGCGTGTACATGCCTGCCTGCATTTCCGCAAAGTCCGAGCCGCTGGCCTGGAGCCTGAACCATGCTGATCGACTTCTTCTACACCCTGCGCTCGGCCAAGCTGCCCGTCTCGGTCAAGGAATACCTCACCCTGCTCGAGGCGCTGCAGGCCGACGTGGTCGGGCCCAATTCCGACGGCGCCTTCAGCCTCGACGACTTCTACTACCTCTCGCGCACCGCGCTGGTGAAGGACGAGAAGCACTTCGACAAGTTCGACCGCGCCTTCTCGGCCTACTTCAAGGGCATCGAGCTGGTGACCGACTTCACGAAAGACGTGCCGCTCGACTGGCTGCGCAAGACGCTGGAGCGCGAGTTCACGGCCGAGGAAAAGGCCAAGATCGAGAAGATGGGCTGGGACGAGCTCATGGAGACGCTCAAGAAGCGCTTCGAGGAGCAGAAGGAGCGCCACGAGGGCGGCAGCAAGTGGATCGGCACGGGCGGCACCTCGCCCTTCGGCCACGGCGGCTACAACCCGCAGGGCATCCGCATCGGCGGCGCCGGCAAGAACAAGAGCGCCGTGAAGGTGTGGGACCAGCGCGCCTTCAAGGACTACGACGACACGCAGGAGCTGGGCACGCGCAACATCAAAGTCGCGCTGCGGCGCCTGCGCAAGTTCGCGCGCGAAGGCCACGAGGACGAGCTGGACCTGGACGAGACCATCAGCCGCACGGCCGCCAACGCCGGCTACCTCGACATCAAGATGCGGCCCGAGCGCCACAACAACGTGAAGGTGCTGCTCTTGATGGACGTGGGCGGCACCATGGACGAGCACATCCAGCGGGTGGAAGAACTCTTCTCGGCGGTGAAGACCGAGTTCAAGCACCTGGAGTTCTACTACTTCCACAACTGCGTGTACGACTTCATGTGGAAGAACAACCGCCGGCGCTTCTCGGAGAAGTTTCCCACCTGGGACATCATCCGCAAGTACAACAAGGACTACAAGCTGATCTTCGTGGGCGACGCTACCATGAGCCCCTACGAGATCCTGCAGCCCGGCGGCAGCGTCGAATACAACAACGAGGAAGCCGGCGCCGAATGGCTGCAGCGCCTCACGCACGCCTTTCCCAAGTTCGCCTGGATCAACCCCGAGCCGCAGGGCGTGTGGCAATACCGCCAGAGCATCGCGGTCATCCAGCAGATCATGTCGCACCGCATGTATCCGCTCACCCTGCGCGGGCTGGAAGATGCGATGCGCCTGCTTACCAAATAAGCAACTCTGAAGTAGGCCTGCGGCGCGGTTGACATTTGCGCCCGGGTCGATCCGCGGGCGATGTCAGAATCGACCCGATGCTCAGGGTGGCCGTCTTCCGTGCGCCGGCGTTCTTCTGGCCGGCGCTTGTGCTTCTGTCTTGCGCGCTCCTGTTGCAGGGGTGCGGCTTGCTGCCGAAAAAAAACGAGGAAGCGGCAGCCGGCGGCAACGAGGCGGCCCTCACCACCGGCAGCGGCGACGAGGCGCGCCAGGACGCCCGCGACGCCTTCACGCTGGAAGTGACATCGCCCAGCAAGGACGTCACCGAGTACCTGCAGACCCACCTGGACCTGCAGCGCTACCGCAAGCTCGACGACCTGGCGGCCAGCGAGGTGTCGCGCCTCATGGTGGCGGCCGAGGGCAACGCGCGCGAGTTGCTGAACACCCTGGGCTACTTCACGCCCACCATCACGCTGGAGCTGAAGGAAACGCCCGAGAGCGACAAGGCGCCGCGCAGCATCCATGTCGATGTCGACCCCGGCCCGGCCACCCGGGTCGACAAGGTGCAGATCGACTTCGCCGGCCCCGTGGCCGACGACGCACGCGACCGCGCGCAGCGCGACGAGATCCGCAGCGGCTGGAAGCTGCCGCCCGGCCAGCTCTTCACCCAGCCCGGCTGGGAATCGGCCAAGACCTTCGGCCTGCGCACCTTGTCCGCCAAGCGCTACCCCACGGCGCGCATCGCCAGCAGCAAGGCCGACATCGATGCCGACGCATCGCAGGCCGGGCTGCAGGTGGGCTACGACTCCGGCCCGGCCTACCGCTTCGGCCCGCTCACCATCAACGGCGCGCAGCGCTACGACGCCGATGCCGCGCGCCGCATCGCGCGCCTGCCCGTGGGCGAGGACTACGACCAGCAGAAACTGCTCGACGCGCAGCTGCGCCTGGCCAGCAGCGGCTACTACGACTCGGTCTTCCTCACCATGAACACCGACGCGGGCGTGGACCCGCAGGCCGCACCCATCACCGCCCAGGTGCGCGAGGCATCGCTGCAGAAGGTGGTGCTGGGCGTGGGCTTCACCTCCGACAGCGGCCCGCGCGTGTCGGTCGACCACATCCACAACAAGATCCCGGGGCTGGAGTGGCGCGCGGTCTCGCGCTTTTCCTACGACAAGAACACCCAGCTGCTGAACACCGAGTGGACAGGCCTGCCCGCCGAGTCGGGCTGGCGCTGGTTCAACCTGGCGCAGCTGCAGCGCGACAACAACGCCGGCGACTACACCGTGGACAGCGCCCGCTGGCGCACCGGCCGCAGCCGCGCGGGCGACCGCATCGACCGCAGCGTCTACCTGCAATACGACTATTCGGTCAGCAAGGGGGTCGATCCGCCGCCTTCGGGCGCGGCCGTGAGCCTCAACTGGGCCTGGACCGGGCGCTACTTCGACAACCCCGCGGCGCCTTCGCGCGGCAACGGCCTGGCGGCGGAGTTGGGCGCCGGCTACACGCTGCTGGGCGAGCGCCTGCCTTTCCTGCGCGCGTACGGGCGCTGGCTGGGCATCTTCCCCATCGGCTCGGATGCCGACCCGCAGCTGGCCGCGCGCCGCCCGCGCCTGGCCCTGCGCGCCGAGGCCGGCGGCGTCATCGCCAAGGACGAGGCGCAGATTCCGCAACCCCTGGAGTTCCTCACCGGCGGCGACACCACGGTGCGTGGCTACAGCTACCGGCAGATCGGCGTGGTGAACGACTCGGGCCGCATCCAGGCCGGCCGCTACATGAACGTGGCCAGCATCGAGTGGCAGCAGCCCATCGTGCGGAACGGCAAGCTCAGCGACTTCGAGGGCGTGGCCTTCGTCGATGCCGGCGCGGTGGCCGACCAGCCCGGCGACCTGGGCAAGCTCAAGGTGGGCACCGGCGTCGGTGTGCGCTGGCGCAGCCCGGTGGGGCCGGTGCAGGCCGACCTGGCCTACGGCGTGGATGTGAAGTCGGTGCGGCTGCACCTGCGCTTCGGCTTCACCTTCTAAACGGGCGAAGGCCATGAGCGACACGACGCCCTCCTCCTCGGCTTCATCCTCCTCCTCGCCGCCGCGTTCGCGCGGCCGGCGCGCGTTGCGGGGCCTGCTGTGGAGCCTTTTCGGCCTGCTGGCGCTGCTGGCCGTGCTGCTGGCCGGCGCCTGGTGGTGGATCGGCTCGAACCAGTCCCTGGCCTTTGCGCTCGCGCAGGCGGCGCGCTACATGCCGGCCGGCCAGCAGCTGACGCACGACAACGTGGAAGGCTCGCTGCTGGCGGGCGGGCGCATCGGCCGGCTGCGGTGGCAAAGCCCCACGCTGGCGGTGGAGGTGCACGATGCCACCATCGGCTGGCACCTGCCATCGCTGCTGCAGCGCCGGCTCACGCTCGGCGAGGTGCACCTGGCACGGCTGGACATCGAGCCCATCGGCCCCAAGCCCGAGAACAGCCCGCCGCCCGAGCCGCTGCAGCAGCTGGTGCTGCCGCTGGCCATCGAACTGCCGTTCAAGGTGGATGTGCTGCGCTGGGCCGGCCCGCCGGAAGTGGTGGCGTCGGACCTGGCCGGCAGCTATCGCTACGAGGCCGGCGCGCATCGCCTGCTGGTGGATGGCGTGGACTTGGCCGAAGGCCACTACGCCGCGCAGGCTCAGTTGCAAGGTGCTGCGCCCATGGCCCTGCACGTCAAGCTCGACGGACAGGTGAAGGCGCCGCTGGATGCGCAGCGCAGTCTCGATGTGAAAGCGCAGGCCGAACTGCAGGGCGAGCTTGCCGGCGCCGACGCGCGATTGCGGCTCAAGGCCGGCATCGAGCCCGCCGAAGACGCCGCCGGCATGCAGGCCAAGCTCAGCGCCGAACTCGCGCCCTGGCAGCCGCAGCCCGTCATCAAGGCGGATGCGGAACTGAAGGAAGTCGACCTGGCGCGGCTCTGGCCGCAGGCGCCCACCACGCTGCTCACCGGCGAAGTGCATGCGGGGCCCGACACCACGCTCGGCGCGCTCGGTTGGCAAGGCACCGTCGACCTGCGCAACCACCGCCCCGGCCCCTGGGACGAGGGCCAGCTGCCGGTGGCGCAAGTGCAGGCCAAGGCCAGCTTCGACGGGCACCAGTGGACAGTGCCTGAGCTGGACATCGCCACCGGCGGCGGACACATCAAAGGCGCCGGCAGCTGGCAGCCCACACCGGACCCGTGGCAGGCCAGCATCGAGGTGCAGCGCGTCCAACTGTCGCACCTGTATTCGCAACTGGCCGGCGCGCCGGTCGAAGGCAAGCTCGAGGTGCGGCAGAAGGAAGGCGGGCGCATCGACTTCTCGGCGGACCTGCGCGCACGCGGCGGCGCCGGTGCCAAGGCGCCGCGCGATTCGCTGGAAGGCCTGCCCATTGACCGCGTCGCGGCACGCGGCAGCTGGCACGAGACGCTGCTCACGCTGTCCGAATTGCGCATCGAGGCGGCAGGCGCGCAGCTCGAGGGCCAGCTGCGCGCGCGGCCCGAGGCGCAGGCGGGCGAAGGCACGCTCAAGCTGGCTGCGCCGGGGCTCGAGGCCCGCGTGCAGGCCGACATGGCGCCCGCCAAGGGCCAGGCCCAGCTCGACGCCAAGGTGGCCGACGCCGCCGCGCTGCAGGGTTGGATCGAGCAGCTTCCGGGTCTGCGCAGCGCACTCGCCAACCTGGACCTGCAAGGCAGCGCCACGCTGCAGGCCAGACTCACCGGCGGCTGGCAGACCTTGCAGCAGCGCCTGTCCACTCCCGAGCAACCCGCGGCGCGCGGCACCGCCGAGCCCACGCTGTCGGCGCAACTGGCCGCGCCGCGCCTGGCGTGGCAGCCCGAAGGCGCGGCTGAGCGCTGGCAGCTGCGCGATGTGCGCGCCTCGCTGGACGGCAGCCTCGCGCGAGCGAACATCGAACTCAAGGGCGAAGCGATCTCCCCGCTTCGGCAGGCGACGCTGGCGCTGCAGGGCAACGGCGGGCTGGAGCGCACGCGCCAGTGGCGCGCCGAGATCGCCAGGCTCGAAGCCCAGCTGCGACCCAATGCGCGCAATGCGCCGCCACCGTGGAAGGTGGCCTTGCAGCGCGCCTGGTCGGCCACCATCCGCAGCGAAGGCAACAACCTGCAACTGCAAGGCAGCGGGAGCGCCGCGCTCATTACCGGCCCGGTGCCCGGCAACGTGCGCCTCGAGTGGCAGTCCACGCGCTTCAGCCAGAGCGGCCCGCCCGAGCGGCGCGCCTTGCGCGTGCAGACGGCCGGCAAGATGCAGGGCCTGCCCATGGCCTGGGCGCAGGCCGTGGGCCCGGGGACGCTGAAGGAACTGGGCGTGAGCGGCGACCTGGTGTTCGACGGCGAATGGGACATCGACGCCGGCGACCAGCTCAAGGCCCATGTGCGCCTGGCCCGTGCCAGCGGCGACATCCGCGTGCAGGCCGGCGAGGCCGCGATGGTGCGCCGCGTGCGCAGCACCGGTACCGGCACCCCGGCGGAAATCACCACCGATGCCGACAGCAGCGGCCGCGACGGGCCCAGCACGCCCGCGGGCCTGCGCCAGTCGGAGCTGGTGGTGGACACCGACGGCCAGGCGCTGCGCGCCAGCCTGGTTTGGGATTCGGAACGCGCCGGCGTGGTGAAGGCGCAGGCCTCCACCCAACTGGCACGCGACGGCGCCGGCTGGCGCTGGCCCGACAACGCGCCGCTGTCGGGGCAGCTGGATGCGCGCATGCCCAAGCTGGGCGTGTGGTCCATGCTGGCACCGCCGGGCTGGCGCGTGGGCGGCACGCTGGAAGCATCGCTGGCGCTGTCGGGCAGCCGCGATGCGCCCAACTGGAACGGCCGCCTGGCCGCCGACGAACTCTCGCTGCGTGCCGCAGTGGAGGGGCTGGACCTGCGCGACGGCCGGCTGCGCGCCACCCTCAGCGGCCGGCAGCTGACGCTGGACGAATTCACCCTGCACGGCGGCCCCGGCAGCAAGGTGCGCATTCCGGGCCGCAGCGGCAACCTGAGCACGGTCGCGAGCGAAGCCGCAGCCGACGGCGGCGAGGTCGCCCTGCGCGGCACCGCGAGCTGGGGCGAGCCCACGGCCGTGCCGGGCGGCAGCGGCATCCGCATGAACCTGCAAGGCCAGATCCGGGCGCTGCGCGTGCTGGTGCGCAGCGACCGCCAGGTCACGCTGTCGGGCGACCTGCAGGCGGGGCTGCAAGACCGCCAGGTCACGGTGCGCGGGCAGCTTCGCACCGACCGCGGCGTGATCATCCTGCCGCCCGATACCGCGCCCAGCCTCGGCACCGACGTGGTCGTGCGCTCCGCCGCCAAAGAGCGTGCCGCGGCCGAAGCGGCCGCGCGCGCGCGAGCGCGCGGGGAGCAGCAGGAGGCCGCGGCGGTGAACAACCCGCAGACCGCGCGTCCGCCGGACATCCAGATCGCGCTGGACTTCGGCAAGGACTTTGCCGTGCAGGGCCACGGCATCACCACGCGCCTGGAGGGCCAGCTCGACATCCGCGCCAGCGGCACCGGCAACCCGCCGCGCATCACCGGCGAACTGCGCACCGCCAGCGGCATGTACCGCGCCTACGGCCAGCAACTGAACGTGGAAACCGGCGTGCTGCGCTTCAACGGCCCCTACGACAACCCGCAGCTGGACGTGCTGGCCATCCGCCCCAACATCAGCCAGCGCGCGGGCGTGCAGATCCGCGGCACGGCCAGCGCCCCGCGCGTCACGCTGTATTCCGAGCCGCCGCTGTCGGATGCGGAAACGCTCTCGTGGATCATGCTGGGCCGCGCCTCGGCGGCCAACGGCGGCGAAGCCATCCTGATGCAGCAAGCCGCCCTGGCCCTCTTGGGCAAGCTGGGCGCCGACCCCAGCAGCGGCAGCCTGGCCAGCCGCTTCGGCCTGGACGAGATCGGCTTCAAGGGACCGAACCCCAACGGCGAGCTGCAGGAATCGTCGGTCACGCTCGGCAAGCGCCTGTCGCAGGATTTCTACGTGACCTACGAGCGCAGCATGGCCGGCACGCTGGGCACGCTCTACCTGTTCTACGACCTGACCCAGCGCCTGACCCTGCGCGGCCAGGCGGGCGAGCACTACGGGGCAGACCTGATCTACACGATCAAGTACGACTGAACCGACCAAAGAGGTCGGTTAAATCCGCCGGGCAAAAAGACGACTCGGGTATGGTCTCAAGTTCCCAGGGGGGTCAAACCGGCCCGCATTTCATCCATCCCAAGCAAGAGGAACATCGATCATGCGCAAGAGCAATTCCAAGCTGTTCAGTCTCGGAATCATCATGCTGGGCCTTCCCTTTGTCTGCGCCGCGCAGCAGCAGGGCGGCGCCGGCGCCTACCAATTCAGCGCGGAAAGCAAGGGCGCGACCTCCTTCACGCGCGATGCGAACAAGGCGGTCTACAAGCAGCTCGACTTCAACAACAAGACGGCCTTCGACGACTCCCGCAAGGGCCTGATCGCCCCGCTGACCAACAACGGCAACATCGCCGGCGGCGTGTACGACGCGGTCGGGCTGAACTTCATGCAGGACAAGCCTGCGCCCGACACGGTCAACCCCAGCCTCTGGCGCATGGCGCAGCTGGTCAACTACGGCGGCCTGTTCAAGGTGACGGACCACATCTACCAGGTGCGCGGCCAGGACCTGTCGAGCCTGACCATCATCGAGACGAAGACCGGCATCGTGCTGTACGACGTCGAGTACTCGCCCAACGCCATGGCCGCGTCGATCGCGCTGTACGAGCAGCACCGCGGCAAGAAGCCGCTCAAGGGCGTCATCATTTCCCACAGCCATGCCGACCACTTCGGCGGCATCGACGGCATCTACAAGGCGGGGCTGGCCAAGCCGGAAGACTTCAAGAGCGGCAGGATTCCGCTCATCGCGCCGCAAGGCTTCCTGGAGGAAGCCATCTCCGAGAACGTGACCGGCGGCAACATCATGGCCCGCCGCTCTGGCTACCAGTACGGCAACGTGCTCAAGCCGGGCGAGCGCGGCATCATCACCGGCTCGCTGGGCCCGGCCCTGGCCACCGACAAGTCGGGCCTGGCCATTCCCAACAAGAGCATCACGCAGGACGGGCAGAAGCTCTCGATCGACGGCGTCGATTTCGTGTTCTACCTGGCGCCCCACTCCGAAGCGCCGGCCGAGATGGTCATGTACATCCCGCAGTGGAAGGCGCTGTCCATGGCCGAGGACGTGAACCACCTGCAGCACAACATCTACACGCTGCGCGGCGCGCAGACCCGCGATGCCAGCGTGTGGGCCAAGTACATCGGCAACGCCCTGGCGCGCTGGGGCAGCGAGGTGGAGGTCAACTTCGGACCGCACACCTGGCCGGTGTGGGGCAACAAGAACGTGGTGGCGTACCTGCGCAACCAGCGCGACGTGTACCAGTCGATCTTCGACACCGCCATGCGCTACGCCAACTACGGCTACCGCCCGGACGACATCGCAGAGAACGCGCAGCTGCCCAAGTCGGTCTTCAACCAGTGGGACAACCGCCCGTATTACGGCAACACCCGCAACAACCTGAAGTCCACCTACGTGCGCAACCTCGGCTGGTACAACGGCAACGCCATCGAGCTGGCCAAGTACCCCGACGCCGAGCGTGGCAAGCGCTATGTCGAGACCATGGGCGGCGAGCAGAAGGTGGTCGACGCGGCGCTGGCCAGCTTCCAGAAGGGCGACTACCGCTTCGCGGCCGACCTGCTGGGCAACATCGTCTCCTACAACGGCAGCAACAAGAACGCCAATTACCTGCTGGCCGACACGCTGGAGCAGCTGGGCTACCAGGAAGAAAACTCCCTGTACCGCAACTGGTACCTGGGTTCGGCGGTCGAACTGCGCCAGGGCGGCAACGTCCCCAACGCGCTGAGCACCACCTCGCCCGAGGTGATTGCCGGGCTACCGCCGGAGCACTTCGTCAACTACCTGGGCATGCTGGTCGACCAGATCAAGGCCGAGAAGGCCGGCAACGCGACGATCAACCTGAACCTCAAGGGCGGCGCCAAGTTCGGGCTCGACCTGCACAACGGCGTGCTCAACCGCACCTCGGGCCTGCAGGCCAAGAACCCCGATGCCACGCTGGACATCTCGCAGGCCGACCTGCTGGCCTTCGCCTCCGGCAAGTCCTCCATGGACGACCTGGTCAGCGCAGGCAAGGCGAAGATCACCGGCGACAAGGCGGCAGTGGCCAGGCTGAGCGGCATCTTCGCGCTGGACATCAAGAACAACATGAACCTGGTGCTGCCGCTGCAGCCCGAGAACCGGGTCCAGTAAGGCGGCACTGCGAGGCGGGCGGCCGAAGCTGTTAAAGTCATCGGCTGCTCGCGTCCCTGTAGTTCAATGGATAGAACGGGGTCCTCCTAAGACTCAGATACAGGTTCGATTCCTGTCGGGGGCACCACGGCCCTCCCTCGAGTTTCTTGCGGTGCGAGGCTGTCACGCCTCGCAACCGCGCCCGCCCGCGCGGCATCAAGCCGGATGCGCTGAAACCTGCGACAAGCTTTCCGCCAGCGCGGTCAGCGCAGCCCCCACAGGCTGCTCCACCTTGAGCGCCAGCAGATCGTCGGCGCGCGTGCGGCCCAGGTTCACCGCGGCCACCGGCAGGCCGGCCGCGGCGGCTGCCTGCACGAACCGGAAGCCCGAATACACCATGAGCGAGGAGCCGGCCACCAGCACCACATCGGATGCCTGCAGCGCGGCGCGCGCCGCGGCCACCCGCGCCGGCGGCACGCTTTCGCCGAAGAAGACCACGTCGGGCTTGAGCAGGCCGCCGCAGCGTTCGCATTCGGGGATGTCGAAGCCCGAGAAGTCGTGGCCGTCGAGATCGGCGTCGCCGTCGGGGGCGCTGCGGGCCCCAAGCTGCGCCCACTCGGGGTTGCGCGCCACCAGCCGCGTCTGCAGTTCGGCACGCGGACTGCGCGCACCGCAATCGGTGCAGCACACGGTGTCGATGCGGCCATGCAGGTCGATGGTGGCGCGGCTGCCGGCCGCGTCATGCAGGCCGTCGACGTTCTGCGTCAGCAGCGTGTGCACGCGGCCGGCCGCCTCGAGCTTGGCCAGCGCGTGGTGCGCCGGGCCGGGCCGCGCCTGCCCCATGATCCGCCAGCCCATCAGGCTGCGCGCCCAGTAGCGCTTGCGCGTGGCTTCGCTGCCCATGAAGGCCTGGTAGGTGACGGGGGCGGCGCGCTTCCAGTCGCCGTTGGCGTCGCGGTAGTCGGGAATGCCGCTCTCGGTGCTGCAGCCGGCGCCGGTCAGCACGAAAAGGCGCGGGTGGCGCCTGACGAAATCGGCGAGCGCGGCGGTGCTGGCGCTGTTGGCTTCATCTTCGTGCATGGCCGCCAGCATAAGCGGCCTCAGGCGAGGCTGCTGCCAGTCGCCGAATTGTCCGCGCCGGTGCTCGCACGAAGCGCCTGCACCTGCGCATGCAGTTCCGTGGCCCAGGCCCGGCGCTCGCGGCCGTGTGAATCCTGCGGATCGCCGAAGCACACATGCGCCGTGAGCGGCGGCGCGCTCAGCGTGCGCCACACCGATTGGAGCAGCGTGTCGTCGTCCACATAAGCAGGCGCGTAGCTGGTTTCACCGGTGCTGCTCACCGCAAAGCGCAATGCCGCGGGCTGCACCGGCGCGCCGGCAGAAATGGCGGCCTGCAGCAGGTTGGCATGAAAGGGCAGCAGCCCGCGCCCGTCGCCCGTGGTGCCTTCCGGAAACACCGCGATCAGGTCGCCGCCGCGCAGCGCCTCGGCCATGTGATGCACCAGCCGCATCGCATCGCGCCGACGTTCGCGCTCGATGTAGAGCGTGCCCGCGCCGGTCGACAGGCTGCCGAGCACCGGCCAGGCCTTGATGTTCGACTTGGCCACGAAGCGCACGTGCCGCGCCGCATGAATGGTGAGGATGTCCAGCCACGAGATGTGGTTGACGATGAGCAGCACCGGCCCGTGCGCAGGCGGCGTGCCCTGCACCGCCAGCGTGATGCCGAAGATCTCCAGCATCCGGCGCGACCAGCGCTCCACTTCGCGCGCCTGCGCGTCGGGCGACATGCGCGGAAAGCGAAAGCGGATCGTGCACCAGCCGCCGGCCGCGTGCAGCGCGGCACGCAGCAGCTTCCAGCACACCACGAGCAAGCGCATTCAGCCTTGCTGCTGCTGGTAGACCACGCAGCCGCCCACCACGGTGCTGCGCACGCGCCCGCGCAAGGCATAGCCGGCAAAGGGCGTGTGCTTGCCCTGGCTGCACAGCGCCTCGGGGTTCAGCTGCCATTCGTGCGCAGGATCGAAGATGCACAGGTCGGCCGCTTCTCCGGCAGCGATGCGCGCCGTGCCGGTGGCCGGCACCAGGCGTGCGGGCGCGCAGCTCACCACCTCCAGCGCGCGGCGGATGCCGGCGCCGCTCTGTTCGCCCCACTTCAGGGCCAGCGGCAGCAGCAGTTCCAGGCCAGTGGCGCCGGGCTCCGCCTCGGCAAAGGGCAGGGTCTTGGCATCGGTCTCGACCGGCGTGTGGTCGGACACCAGTGCGTCGATAGTGCCGTCGGCCAGCGCGGCCGACAGCGCCTCGCGGTCGCGCTGCTGGCGCAGCGGCGGTGTCAGGCGCGCGCGGCTGTCGAAATAGCCGATGTCGGTGTCGATCAGGTGCAGCGAGTTGATGCTGACATCGCAGGTCAGCGGCAGGCCTTCGGCCCGCGCCGCGCGCACCAGCGCCACGGCCGCCGCACTCGACAGGCGGCACAGGTGGACCTTGGCGCCGGTGGAACGCATGAGCTCCACGATGGTGAAGATGGCGATGGTCTCGGCCGCCACCGGCACGCCCGCCAGGCCCAGGCGCGTGGCCAGCGGGCCGCTGGCCGCCACGCCCTTGCCCAGGTCGCGGTCCAGCGGGCGCAGCCACAGCGTGTAGCCGAAGGTGGCGGCGTACTGCAGCGCCCGCTGCAGCACCTGCGTGTTGGAAAGCGGCACCTCGGCCTGGCCGAAGCCGACGCAGCCGGCCTCGGTGAGCTCGGCCATTTCGGTGAGGATCTCGCCCTTGAGGCCGCGCGTGATGGCGCCCAGCGGGAACAGGCGCGCCTTCTTCAGCTTCTCGGCGCGGTACTTGAGCATCTCGACCAGGCCGGGCTCGTCCAGCACCGGGTCGGTGTCGGGCGGGCACACCAGGCTGGTCACGCCGCCGGCCACCGAGGCGGCCATTTCGGTGTCGAGCATGCCTTGCTGCTCGTAGCCCGGCTCGCGCAGGCGCGCCGCCAGGTCGACCAGCCCGGGCGCCACGATGCAGCCCTGCGCGTCGATGGACTGCTCGGCCCTGAAGTCGGCGGGAATGTTCTTCAGCGCGGCGATCCTGCCGCCGGCAATGGCGATGTCGGCCTGCTCGTCGAAGCCGGAGGCCGGGTCGATCACGCGGCCGTTCTTGATGAGGATGTTCATGACGTCGTTCAGTAGATGCACGCGTAAAGCCAGGAACACCGCGGAACTGGCTTCGCCAGGCCGCTGGTGTTGCCCCCTTGAGGGGGTGCAGAAGCCGCACGAAGTGGGCAAGGCTGGGGGTGGGCCATTTCTATGCTTCGTTTCCTGCGACGATGCTCATGACCGCCATGCGCACGGCGATGCCGAAGGTCACCTGCGGCAGGATGACGCTCTGCTGGCCGTCCACCACCGCAGAATCGATTTCCACCCCGCGGTTGATCGGCCCCGGATGCATCACGATCGCATCGGGCTTGGCGTACTGCAGCTTCTCGGGCGTGAGGCCGTAGGTCTTGAAGAACTCCTGCGACGAGGGCAGCAGCGCGCCGCTCATGCGCTCGTTCTGCAGGCGCAGCATGATCACCACGTCGCAGTCCTTGATGCCCTCTTCCAGCGTGTGGCACACGCGCACGCCCATGGGCGCCATGTCGGCGGGCACCAGCGTCTTGGGGCCGACCACGCGCACCTCGGCGCAGCCCAGCGTGGTCAGCGCATGGATGTCGGAGCGGGCCACGCGCGAGTGCAGCACGTCGCCCACGATCGCCACGGTGAGGTTGGAAAAGTCCTTCTTGTAGTGGCGGATGGTGAACATGTCGAGCAGCCCCTGCGTGGGGTGCGAATGCCGCCCGTCGCCCGCGTTCACCACGTGCACATGCGGCGCCACGTGCTGCGCGATGAGGTAGGGCGCGCCCGACTCGCTGTGCCGCACCACAAACAGGTCGGCGGCCATCGCGCTCAGGTTGGCGATGGTGTCCAGCAGCGACTCGCCCTTGGCGGTGGACGAGCGCGCGATGTCCAGGTTGATCACGTCCGCCGAAAGCCGCTTGGCCGCGATCTCGAAGGTGGTGCGGGTGCGCGTGCTGTTCTCGAAGAAGAGGTTGAACACGCTCTTGCCGCGCAAGAGCGGCACCTTCTTCACCTCGCGGTCGCTCACGCTGGTGAAGTTGGCGGCCGTGTCGAGGATGTGCGTGAGGATGTCCTTGGGCAGGCCCTCGATGGACAGCAGGTGGATCAGCTCGCCGTTCTTGTTGAGCTGCGGGTTGCGCTTGTACAGCACGCTTACGCTCCTTCTTCTAGTTGTTCGATCTTGAGTGCGAAGCCGCCCTGGGCATCGCGGTCCAGGGCGAGCGATTGGTTGGACGGCAGCTCCACCTGCCCGGCGGCGAAGTTGGCCGCCACCGGCAGCTGGCGGTCGCCCCGGTCGACCAGCACCGCCAGGCGCACGCAAGCCGGGCGGCCGAAGTCGAAGAGCTCGTTGAGCACCGCGCGGATGGTGCGGCCGGTGTAGAGCACGTCGTCGAGCAGCAGGATGTCCGCGCCGTTCACGTCGAAGGGCAGGTGCGTCTGCGCGCTGGCGGCGAGGCCCCGGCGCGCAAAGTCGTCGCGGTGCATGGCCGAGGAAATGATGCCGGGCGCGCCGGGCAGGCCCAGGTCCTTTTGCAGGCGCTCGACCAGCCACGCGCCGCCGGAAGTGATGCCCACGAGCTTCGTGTCCTGGCGCAGGAGGGATTTGACGCCGCGCAGCAGCTCCTGGTAGAGCGACTCGGCGTTCGGGATGTTCGGGTTCACGGAATGCTCCTTAAGAACTGTTCGAGGATGATGCAGGCCGATGCGGCGTCTGCATCGCTGGCGCCGGCGGCCAGCGCCTCGGTGGTGCTGTAGCGCTCGTCCACCTGGTAGACCGGCAGGCGAAAGCGCCCTTCCAGCTGGCGCGCGAACTTCAGTGCGGCGCGGGTGTTCTCGTGCGGGGCGCCGTCGGGGTGGCAGGGAACGCCCACCACCAGCGCGTCGGGCTGCCATTCGCGAATGCGTTTCTCGATCTGGGCGAAGCGGGCATCGCCCTCGGCCGCGATGGTGCCCTGCGGCGTGGCGTTGGCCAGCAGGCGGTTGCCGCTGGCCACGCCGGTGCGCTTTCGCCCGTAGTCGAAGGCCAGAAAGCTTTGGAAATGGGACGGAACGGAAGGGGCGGTGTCGGGAGAGGCCATGGCCACTTCCCGCATCAGGCGTGCCCCGCGTCTGGAGAAAGCTTCCAGGCCTCCAGGCCCAGCAGCATCAGCGCCTTGCTGTAGCGCTGCGGCACCGGCGTGTCGAAGATGACGGCCGGGTCGGCGTCCACCGTGAGCCAGCTGTTTTCGGCCAGTTCGGATTCGAGCTGGCCTTCGCCCCAGGCCGAGTAGCCCAGCGAGACCAGCACCTTGCGCGGGCCGGCGCCGGTGGCCAGCGCCTCCAGCACGTCGCGCGAGGTGGTGAGCTCCAGCCCGCCCGGAATGGTCATGGTGGAGGCGTAGACCGGCTCGGTGTTGTCCGGCGGGTTGGCGAACACCGGCTCGTGCAGCACGAAGCCGCGTTCGGTCTTGACCGGGCCGCCCTGGAAGACCGGGTCGTCGCCGATGTCGGTCTGGTTGGTGGGCAGCTCGACCTTCTCGAACAGGGCGCGCAGGTTGATGTCGCTGGGCTTGTTGATGACCAGCCCCAGGGCACCGCGCTCGCTGTGCTCGCACAGGTACACCACGCTGCCGGCAAAGGCTTCGTCCCGCATGCCTGGCATCGCGATCAGGAAGTGATGCGTGAGGTTGATGCGGGCAGAATCGGACGACATGCCGCCGATTTTACTGGCCGTTGACAAAACCTTTCCCCGGGGCCTGATGTGGTTTCGGCGGGACCTGCGCCTGGCGGACAACGCGGCGCTCTTCCACGCCCTGCGCGCCTGCCGCGAAGTGGTGTGCGGCTTCGTCTTCGACACCGCCATCCTGGCGGGCCTGCCCCGGGCCGACCGCCGGGTGGAATTCATCCGGGAATCGCTGGCGGAGCTGGCCCAGGCGCTGGAATCGCGCGGGGGCTCCCTGGTGGTGCGCCACGGTCTGGCGGAGGACGAACTGCCCCGCCTGGCGCGCGAACTGGGCGTGCAGGCCGTCTATGCCAACCGCGACGACGAGCCGTCCGCCCAGGCGCGCGACGCCCGGGTGTTCGGCGCCTTGGCCAACGCCGGCATCACCTTCCACACCTTCAAGGACAAGGCCGTCTTCGAGCGGGACGAGGTGCAGACCCAGGCCGGCCAGTCCTTTTCGGTGTTCACGCCCTACAAGCGGGCCTGGCTGGCCAAGCTGGACGATTTCTACCTGAAGCCCTACCCCGTGCTGCACTACGCCGACGCGCTGGTGCGGGCGCCCGAGGCCCTGCGCACGCCGGTGCCCACCCTGGGCGAACTGGGGTTCCAGAAAACCAACCTGGGCGAACTGGAAATCCCCACCGGCGCCAGCGGCGCAGCGCGCCTGTTCGAGGAGTTCTTCGACAAGCGCATCGACCGCTACCACGAGGCACGCGACTACCCCGGCATCCGCGGCCCGAGCTACCTGGGCATCCACCTGCGCCTGGGCACCGTGTCGATCCGCGAAGTGGCGGGCGTGGCGCACCGGCTCGCGCAGTCGGGCAGCCCCGGCGCCGCCACCTGGCTGAGCGAGCTGATCTGGCGCGAGTTCTTCTTCCAGATCCTGGCGCACCACCCCCAGGTGGCCGAGGGCAAGAGCTTCAGGCCCGAATACGACCGGATCGTGTGGCACCACGGCAAGCACGCGGATGCCCTGTTCGACGCCTGGTGCGAGGGCCGTACCGGCTATCCGCTGGTCGATGCAGCCATGGCGCAGATCAACCAGAGCGGCTACATGCACAACCGGCTGCGCATGGTGGTCGCCAGCTTCCTGTGCAAGGACCTGGGCCTGGACTGGCGGCGCGGCGAGGCCTACTTCGCGCGGCACCTGAACGACTTCGAGCTCGCGTCCAACAACGGCAACTGGCAATGGGCGGCCGGCAGCGGCTGCGACGCGCAGCCCTGGTTCCGCATCTTCAACCCGGTCACGCAGAGCGAGCGCTTCGACCCCGAAGGCAAGTTCATCCGGCGCTACCTGCCGCAGCTGGCCAGGCTTTCGGACAGCGCGATCCACGCGCCCTGGCTGGCCTCGCCGGTCGAGTTGGAGGCGGCCGGCGTACGGCTGGGCGAGACCTACCCGCACCCCATCGTCGACCATGCGCAGGCGCGCGAGCGCACCCTGCAGCGCTACGCGGTGGTCAAGGAAGCCGCCGCCGCAGGCAGCAGGCCCGCCCCAGGAAAAAAACAGCGCCCGGCGCAGCGTTGAAACTGCGACGGGCGCCCAGCCTTGGAGCGATCGAAAAAACTCAGGCTTGCAGCGAAACCGCCTCGGCGGCCAGGGTGTAGCTGCGCACCAGGCGCAGCAGCTCTTCTTCCGAGTAGGGCTTGCCCAGGTAGTGGTTCACACCCAGTTGCTTGGCATGCTCGCGGTGCTTCTCGGCAATGCGCGAAGTGATCATGATGATCGGCAGGTCAGCCAGCGACTGGTCCGCGCGGATGTTGCGCGCCAGGTCGAAGCCGTCCATGCGCGGCATCTCGATGTCCGACAGCACCAGCGCCGGGCGCTCTTCCTGCAGCCGCTCCAGCGCCTGCAGGCCGTCGGCCGCCAGGGCCACGCGGTAGCCTTCGCGCTGCAGCAGGCGCTGGGTGACGCGGCGCACGGTGATGGAGTCGTCCACCACCAGCACCAGCGGCACCTGCGGCGCGGCCGGCT
>NZ_BCUU01000087.1 GCF_001591385.1 Variovorax soli NBRC 106424 | reverse complement strand
CGGCGGTGGTGGCGGTCCTGGCGGTGGAGGCGGCGGTCCTGGCGGCGGCGGCGGACCCGGCGGTGGTGGCGGTCCCGGCGGTGGCGGTCCCGGCGGCGGCGGTGGTGGTCCCGGTGGCCGGTGACGAGATCTCCAAGCATGCTGCGGTTGGCAAGTCATGCAAATCCGGTTCCTGACACCGGGCGAGGTCCCGTTGGCCAGCGACGATGTGTCGCTGATCGAATCGATTCGCAGCGAGCTGCTCGACCGCCCCGGCGTGCAGGAGGCGCACAGCGCCGAGTCGGCCGATGCGCTGGTCATCCATGAGCCCTGGGCCTTCAGGGAATGGCGCTACATCGACCGCCTGCTGGCCGACCCGGTGATCGGCCCGCGTCCGCACAAGGTCTACACGATCAACAGCGACGATGCCGGCACCGGCCTGCTGCGCGGCGCGTATTGCTGCATACCGGCCAGGCGCTTCGATCCGCAGCTGCATGCCGCCGTGCCGTTCTTTCTGGCGCCCAACGAGACGGTGCTCGCGCATGCCGGCCGGCCGCGCGAGGCGCCGACGCTTCTTGCCAGCTGGCGCGGCAACCCGAAGTCGAACCGGCCGCTGCGCAGCCAGCTGCTGGAGGCGTACGCCAATTGCGAGAGCATCAAGGTGGAGTGGACCGACAGCTGGCTGGACCATTCAGCCGAAGAAAAGCTTCACTACGTCCAGCTCCTGCGCTCGGCCAAGTTCGCGCTGTGTCCTGCCGGATGGGCCCCGGCATCGTTCCGCATCTTCGAGAGCATGGCGCTGGGCATTGCGCCGGTCATCATCGCCGACGAGTTCGTGGCGCCCGCGGGGCCGGACTGGCGCTCGTTTTCATTGCAGGTGAAAGAGGCCGACCTGTGGGCGCTCGAACCGATCCTGGAGCGGCACGTCGACCGGCATGAGGAAATGGGCGCGCTGGCCCACCAGGCCTGGTGCAAGTACTTCAAGCCCAGCGGCCTGGTGGCGTACTACGCGAATGCGCTGATGGCCTGCATCGGTGCCAACACGGGCAGCACCGCCACGTCCGAGGTCAAGCGCTGGCGCTCGCACCGCACCTACAGCGGCAATGGCTGGACGCTGCCGCAGCGGGCGCTCAACCGCATCAGGAGGGCCATGCACGCGTGACGACCAGGACGCGTCATGCGGCTTCCCCCGGTGATCAGGCGCTAGCAGCAGGCGCGACGCTCGCACCCTGCACCTTGTGCCGCGCCAGCGCTTGCGCCACGAAGCCGCTGGCCTTCATCTCCTCCACGAACGCCGACAGGGCAGCGCCCGCCTGCGAGCCGCGCGAAGCCGGCGTGCCCATGGCCTGCTGGATCACCATGAAGCGGCCCGGCAGCATGCGCCAGGCGGCCGATGCCTCGGCCTCCAGCACCTGCCGGATGCCCGCCGCCACCTCCACCTCGCCGGCGTGCAGCGCCGCGATCACGCCCTTGGCGCCGGCCACGCGGACGATCTGCGCCTTCTTCAACTCGCGCGTGAGGAACAGGTCGTAGGCGCTGCCGCTGCCCACGGCCACGCGCACGCCCTCGCGGTCCACCTCGTCATTGCCCTTCAGCGTCGAGGCCGAGGGCACCAGGTAGCTGCCTTCGATCAGAACGTAGGGCGCAGTGAACTGCAGCCCCTCGCTGCGTGCCGGGTCGATGGCGAAGAAGCCGATGTCGGCCTGCTCGCCGCGCACGGCCTCGACCGACGCCGCGGCCTTCTCGAACACCTTCAGTTCGATGCCCACGCCCAGCCGCTGCGCCAAGGCGCGGGCCAGGTCCACCGACACGCCGGCCGGCTCGCCGGTGGCGGCGTCGCGCCCGGCCAGGATGGGGTTGCCGAGATTGATGGAAGCGCGCAGCACGCCCGTCGGGGCGAAGGAGGCGACGAGGGCAGGGGGCAAGTGGGTGTTCATGGAGATTTCTTTTGACGCATGCGGCAGCAAACCTAGGGTTATCACCTAGGCGCAAGACACAGTTCGGACATATCCTTCACGGGTCGTTCCACAAATAAAACGATGTTTCGTTAGTGAAACATCACGGTTTTCAGGCAGAACGGCAAGGCATTCAACCCTACATCACCGTCCCGCAAGAGTCCCACATCATGATGAACATTGCACGTCGCCATGCACTGGCCTTCGGCCTCGGCCTTGCGGCCGCGACCCTGGCAACCCCCAGCCTCGCCCAGCCCAGCTACCCCAGCAAGCCGATCACCATCGTGGTGGCCTATCCCGCCGGCGGCGACACCGACGCACTGGCCCGCGTGTTCGCCGAGAAGCTGCAGTCCCGCCTGGGCCAGCCGGTGGTGGTGGACAACAAGCCGGGCGCCAGCGGCGTGATCGGCAGCGCCTACGTGAGCAAGGCCGCGCCGGACGGCTACACGCTGCTGCTGGCGCCCAGCACCTTCGCCATTGCGCAGTTCGTGCTCAAGACCACGGGCTCGAACAGCTACGACGTGCTGAACGGCTTCGCGCCCATCATCGAAGCCGACCGCCTGCCGCTGTTCCTGGTGGCTTCGCCGTCCACCGGCTTCAAGACCTTCAAGGACGCGGTCGATGCCGCCAAGAAGAAGGAGCTGCCCTACGCCAGCCCCGGCACCGGCTCGCCCATGCACATCCTGGGCGAGATGGTGAACAAGGCCGCCGGCACGAAGATGATGCACGTGCCCTACCGCGGCGTGGCCCCGGCCGTGAACGACGTGCTGGGCGGCCAGGTGCCGATGACCTACATCACGCTGGGCCCGGTGGCGCCGTACCTGCCCGAGAACAAGCTGCGCGTGCTGGCCGCGGCATCGGAAAGCCGCTCGCCGCTGGCCCCCAACGTGCCCACGCTGGTCGAGCTGGGCTACAAGGACCTGGTGGTCGACGCCTGGCACGGCCTGTTCGCGCCCAAGGGCACGCCGGCCGAAGTCGTGAAGGTGCTCAACGGCCACATGAACGAGATCCTGAAGATGCCCGACGTGCAACCCCGCATGACGGTGCTGGGCGCCACGCCCACCGGCGGCGCGCCCGATGTGCTGAGCAAGACGGTCGCGGCCGACTACCAGCGCTTCGGCAAGCTCATCAAAGACTTTGGCATCCAGGCAGATTGAGGCGCCAGCGATGAGCGACATCACATCGACGCCTGACGCGCAAAGCCTGCAGGCCCTGCTGGCCGAGCTGCCCGCCAACCTGCTGGCTGGCCGGCGCGTGCTGGTGACCGGTGCCGCGCGCGGCCTGGGCCTGGCCTTTGCCAAGTGCATCGCCAAGGCCGGCGCGCGCGTGGTCATCGCCGACATCCTGGCCGAGCTGGCGCAGGCCGAGGCGGCTGCGCTGCGCGAAGCGGGCTTCGACGTGCAGGCCCTGGCCATCGACCTCTCGGACCCCGCATCGATCGAGGCGGGCGCGGCCGAGACGGTGCGCCTGCTGGGCGGGCTGGACGGCCTGGTGAACAACGCCGCCATCACCAATTCCGGCGGGCGCGATGCGCACGAGTTGGACGTGGCCACCTGGGACCGGGTGATGAGCGTCAATGTGCGCGGCACCTGGCTGATGAGCCGCGCCTGCCACGGCGCGCTCAAGGCCTCGGGCCGCGGCGCCATCGTCAACCTCGCGTCCGACACGGCGCTGTGGGGCGCGCCGAAGCTGCTGGCCTACGCGTCGAGCAAGGGCGCGGTCATCTCGCTGACCCGCTCGCTGTCGCGCGAATGGGGCGCGGACAACATCACCGTGAACGGCGTCGCACCCGGCCTCACGCTGGTGGAAGCCACCGAGTACGTGCCCGCCGCGCGCCACCAGTACTACATGGACGGCCGCGCCATCCGGCGCGAGCAGCAGGCGGCCGACGTCTGCGGCGCCGTGCTGTTCGCCTTGTCCGGCCTGTCGCGCTTCGTGACCGGCCAATTGCTCGCCGTCAACGGCGGCTTCGTCATGCACTGACTGAACCCACTTACCTGCAGGAGTAACTGAAATGAGCGATCTGTCCGACCAGAAGAACATCGACCAACCCAGCTGGACGCGCCCCGACGGCTCGAGCCTGGAGCAGTGGATGACCACGCGCATCGCGCGCTTCTCCACCCGCAAGTACGACTGGGATGCGCTGAAGTTCCAGGCCGACTTCGACCCCAAGTTCCGCCGCGCGCAGATGCGCTACGTGGGCACCGGCGGCACCGGCGTGGCCACCGACATGAACACCGTGCCCTCGGAGAACTTTACCTTCTCGACCATGGTGATTCCCGCCGGCCACGAAGGCCCGCCGCACATCCACACCGACGTGGAAGAGATCTTCTTCATCATGCGCGGCAAGATGAAGCTGGTCATCACCACGCCCGAGGGCGAGCGCTACGAGACCGTGCTGACCGACCGCGACCTGGTGTCGGTGCCGCCGGGCGTGTACCGCGAAGAGATCAACATCGGCGACGAAGACGCGCTGATGTGCGTGATGCTGGGCGCCAAGAAGCCCATCACGCCGACGTACCCCGCCGATCACCCGCTCGCAAAGATCAAGCGCTGATCGCGAAGGAAGGCCTGACGCCATGAACGCACCGCTCGCCGATTCCGAACTGGCTCGCCTCGAGGCCAACTTTGCCGCGCGCGGCGTCGCGCTGCCGGGTGGCGAGGTGGTGTCGGTGCGCGAATGCGGCGCCGGCAGCACCGGCCCCGTGTTCGTGTGCCTGCATGGCATCGGCTCGGGCGCGGCGTCGTGGCTGGATACGGCGCTGCTGCTGCAAGCGCAGGGCGCCCGCGTCATCGCATGGGATGCGCCCGGCTACGGCGCGTCGACGCCGGTCGTGCCCGCCCAGCCCACCGCTGCCGACTACGCGCAGCGCCTGCAAGGCCTGGTGGATGCGCTGGACCTGGAGCAGTTCGTGCTCGTGGGCCATTCGCTGGGTGCCATCACCGCGGGCCATGCGGCCCGGCCGGGCTCGCCGCTGGCATCGCGCATCGGCAGGTTGCTGCTCATCAGCCCCGCGGCCGGCTACGGCGCGCCGGGCAAGGAAGAAGCGCAGCAGCGCGTGCGTTTGCAGCGCTTTGCCACGCTGCACAACGAAGGCGTCGCGGCCATGGCGGCCAAGGCCGACCAGCGCCTGCTGTCCGCCAACGCCAGCGAGCTGGCCCGCCAATGGGTGCGCTGGAACATGGGCCGCCTTCATGAGGCGGGCTATGCGCAGGCCGTGGAGCTGCTGTGCGGCGCCGACCTGCTGGCCGACCTGCCGCCGGCCGTGCCGGTGCATGTGGCCTGCGGCGCGCAGGACGTGGTCACCACGCCCGAGTCGTGCGCTGTGGTGGCCCGGCGCTGCGGCCTGCAGCTCGAACTGCTGGCCGACGCCGGGCACGCCAGCTATGTGGAACAGCCCCAGGCCGTGGCCGCGCTGCTGCTGCGCGAAGCCGCCAACCAGGCCTGAAGGCACCCAATCAGAACAAACGAGGGAATCCAGATCATGAGCAACAACGAGATCACGGAAGACGGCGCCGACCGCTACAACGTGCCCGCCCTGGAGCGCGGCCTGCGCATCCTGTGCGAGTTCACCCGCGAGCACCGCACCCTGTCGGCTCCCGAGCTGGCGCGCCGCTTCGACCTGCCGCGCTCCACCGTGTTCCGCCTGCTCACCACGCTGGAGAACATGGGCTTCCTGGAGCGCGCCGAGGGCGGCCGCGACTACCGCCTGGGCCTGGCCGTGCTGCGCCTGGGCTTCGAATACCTGGCCTCGCTCGAGCTCACACAGCTGGGCACGCCGCTGCTGCAGCGCCTGTCCGAAGAGCTGCACACCTCGTGCAACCTGGTGGTGCGCGACGGCCGCTCCATCGTCTACGTGGCCAAGGTGGCGCAGGCCACGCCCTTCGCCAGCTCGGTCACCGTGGGCACGCGCCTGCCGGCCCATGCCACGGTGCTGGGCCGCATCCTGCTGGAAGACCTCACGCTGCCGCAGCTGCGCGACCTGTATCCCGAAGACCACCTCGAATCCTTCTCGCCGAGCACGCCGCGCACCGTCACCGAGCTGTTCGACATGGTGCAGGCCGACCGCCAGCGCGGCTATGTGCTGGGCGAGGGCTTCTTCGAATCCAACATCTCCAGCATTGCCGCGCCGGTGCGCGACCACAGCGGCCACATCGTGGCGGCGCTGGGCGCGACCATTCCGTCGGGCCATATCGACGAAGGCCGCATCGACGAGATGGTGGCGCGCGTGCGCGCCACGGCCGACGACATCTCGGGCCTTATGAACTACGCACCGGCCACCAATGGCAAGGTGGTGCAGATGCGCGGCCGCGCCTGAGGCCTCTTGCGAGAACGTCCCCATGAACGCCTCATCCAACAACAACTTCTTCGCTCCCGATGCACTGGCCGGCCGCGTGGCCGTGGTCACCGGCGGCTCGTCGGGCATCGGCCTGTCGACAGTGGAGCTGCTGCTCGACTGCGGCGCCGCCGTGGCCCTGTGCGGCCGCGACGCGCAGCGCCTGGAGCAGGCGGTGTCGGGCCTGCGTGCCGCGCGCCCCAATGCCCGGCTCTTCGCCCGCACCTGCGACGTGCTCGATGCCAACGCCGTGCGCAGCTTCGCCGCGCAAAGCGAAGCGGCCCTCGGCCCGGCCGCCATGCTCATCAACAACGCAGGGCAGGGCCGTGTTTCCACCTTCGCCAACACCGAAGACCAGGCCTGGACCGACGAGCTGAACCTGAAGTTCTTCTCGGTCATCCATCCCACCCGCGCCTTCCTGCCGCAGCTGGCGGCGCAGCGCGCGGTGCATGGCGATGCGGCCATCGTCTGCGCCAACTCGCTGCTGGCGCGCCAGCCCGAGCCGCACATGGTCGCCACCTCGGCCGCCCGCGCGGGCCTCTTGAACCTGGTGCGCTCCATGGCCACCGAATTCGCGCCGGCGGGCGTGCGCGTCAACGGCATCCTGATCGGCCTGATCGAGTCGGGCCAGTGGCGCCGCCGCTTCGATGCGCGCGAAGACAAGTCGCTGGACTGGGCCGCCTGGAGCGGCCAGCTCGCCAGGGACAAGCACATTCCCATGGGTCGCCTGGGTCTTCCGTCGGAAGCCGCACGCGCGATTCTTTTCCTCGCTTCGCCGCTCTCCTCGTACACGACGGGCGCACATCTTGATATTTCCGGAGGCCACTCGCGCCATGCCTAAGCAACAAGTCACCGTCGGCACCGTCGTTGCCGCCTTTCTCGAACAGTGCGGGGTGCAGGCCGCCTTCGGCGTGATCTCGATCCACAACATGCCGATCCTGGACGCCTTCGCGCAGCGCGGCAAGACGCGCTTCGTCATGGCGCGCGGCGAAGCCGGCGCGGGCAACATGGCCGATGCCTATGCACGCTCCACCTCCAGCCTGGGCGTGTGCATCACCAGCACCGGCCCGGCGGCGGGCAACATCGCCGGCAGCCTGGTGGAGGCCTACACGGCCGGCACGCCGCTCTTGCACATCACGGGCCAGATCGAAACGCAGTACCTGGACCAGAAGCTCTCGTACATCCACGAGGCGCCGGACCAGCTGACCATGCTGGGCGCGGTGTCCAAGGCCGCCTTCCGCGTGCGCAGTGCTGCCACGTGCCTGTCCACCCTCAAGGCGGCGGTGCAGGCCGCGATGACCGCGCCCACCGGCCCGGTGAGCGTGGAGATCCCGATCGACATCCAGCAAAGCGTGATGGAGATGCCCGATGACCTGTCGCCGCTGCCGGTGGCCGTGCTGGCTCCCAGCGAGGCTGCGCTGGACGCGCTGGCCGACACGCTGGCCAAGGCCCGCCGCCCGCTGCTGTGGCTGGGCGGCGGCGCACGCCACGCCGGCGCGGCCGTGCAGCGGCTGAAGGCGCTGGGTTTCGGCATCGTCAGCACCGGCCAGGGCCGCGGCATCGTGCCCGAGGACGACCCGGCCTCGCTGGGCGCCTACAACATCCAGAAGCCCGTCGAGGCCTTCTACCAGCGCTGCGACGCCATGCTCGCCGTGGGCACGCGCCTGCGCAGCAACGAGACGCTCAAGTACGAGCTGAAGCTGCCGCGCCCGCTGCTGCGCGTGGACGTGGACGCCGCCCAGCAGGGCCGCTGCTATGTGGACGACGGCTTCGTCTGCGGCGACTCGGCCCTGGTGCTGGCCGGCCTGGCCGACCGCCTGGAGGCGCGCGGCTACAAGGCCGACCCCGAGCTGCTGGCCGATTTGCGCAAGACGCATGAGGAAGTCGTTGCGACCATGCGCGACGGCCTGGGCCCGTACAGCGCGCTGGTGCAGCAACTGCAGGAAGCGGCCGGCCGCAACTTCAACTGGGTGCGCGACGTCACGGTCTCCAACAGCACCTGGGGCAACCGCGAACTGCGCTTCTTCGAGCCCAACGCCGGCGTGCATGCCACGGGCGGCGGCATCGGCATGGGCATGCCCATGGCCATCGGCGCGGCCGTGGGCGCGGCGGTGACGCAATCGGGCCGCAAGACGCTGGGCCTGGCCGGCGACGGCGGCTTCATCCTCAACCTGGGCGAGCTGGCCACGCTGGTGCAGGAAGAGTGCGACTGCCTGATCGTGCTGATGAACGACCAGCGCTACGGCGTCATCCAGAACATCCAGGACGCGTCCTACGGCGGCCGCCGCTGCTACGTGGAACTGCACACGCCCGACTACGCGCAGCTGTGCGCATCGATCCAGCTGCCGCATGCCCGCGTGACGGACCTGAAGCAGCTGCCCGCATTGCTGAAGACCGAGTGGCCGAAGAAGGGCCCGTTCCTGCTGGAGATCGACATGCGCGCCATCGGCGCCTTCAAGACCGCCTTCTCCGGCCCGCCGGTGAACAAGCTGGACCAGATTCCCGCGGCCCCGGCCGCCTGAGGACGCACCATGAGCTTGCGATTCGCATTGATCGGCTGCGGTGCCATCGGCACCTCGATGCTGGAACTGCTGAGGGATGACGCAGACCTGTCGGTCGCGGCCATCGTGGTGCCCGACGAGGCCATGCCCGCCGCCCGCGAAGTGGCCGCGCGCCTGGCGCCCAGCGCCGCCGTGGTGTCCAGCGTGCCGCTGGCCGGCATCGACCTGGTGGTGGAAGCCGCCGGCCATGCCGCCATCGAGCAGCACGTGCTGCCCTCGCTGCGCCGGGGCACGCCGTGCGTGGTGGCCTCGGTGGGCGCGCTGTCCGCGCCCGGCCTGGTGGACGCCATCGAGCGCGCCGCCGCTACCGGCAAGACGCAGGTGCAATTGATCGCCGGCGCCATCGGTGCCATCGACGCGCTGGCCGCTGCCCGCGCAGGCGGGCTGGACCTGGTGCGCTACACCGGCCGCAAGCCCCCGCATGCCTGGAAGGGCACGCCGGCGGAGCAGGGCCGCGACCTGGCCGCGCTTACTGCCGAAACCGTCATCTTCGAAGGCAGCGCGCGCGAGGCCGCGTCGCTCTACCCCAAGAACGCCAACGTGGCGGCCACCGTGTCGCTGGCCGGCCTGGGCCTGGACAAGACCTTTGTTCGCCTGGTGGCCGACCCGGCCGTGACCGAGAACGTGCACACGGTGGAAGCCGACGGCGCCTTCGGCCGCTTCGAGCTGACCATGCGCAACAAGCCGCTGGCCGCCAACCCCAAGACCTCCGCGCTCACCGTGTACAGCGCCGTGCGTGCGCTGCGCAACCGCGTCGCGGCGCTGGCCATCTGAGGCCCAAGAGAGAGCCATGATTTCGAACGAACTCCTCCCCATCAACGTGGCCGGCGAATGGCGCCTGGGCGGCGGCGACGTGTACGAGAGCCTGTACCCCGCCACCGGCGAGCCCATCGCCCGCCTCAAGGCCGCGAGCCTGGCCGACGTGGAAGAAGCCATCGAGCGCGCGCACCACGCCTTCAAGACCAGCGGCTGGGCGCAGAAGCTGCCGCACGAGCGCGCTTCGGTGCTGCACCGCGTGGCTGCGCTCATCCGCGAGCAGGCCGAAGACCTGGCGCAGAAGCAGCGCCTGGACAACGGCAAGCCCATCAACGAAACGCGTGCCCTGGTGGCCAGCGCGGCAGGCACCTTCCAGTTCTTCGCCGCCGCGCTGGAGACACTGGAAGACACCATCACGCCTTCGCGCGGCCCCTTCGTGACGATGAGCGTGCACGAGCCCATGGGCCTGGTGGCGGCGATCACGCCGTGGAACTCGCCCATCGCCAGCGAAGCGCAGAAGCTCGCGCCGGCCCTGGCTGCAGGCAATGCCGTGGTGGTCAAGCCCGCCGAAGTCACGCCGCTGATGGCGCTGGAACTGGCGCGCATCTGCGAAGAAGCCGGTGTGCCCTTGGGGCTGGTCAGCGTGCTGCCGGGCAAGGGCTCGGTCATCGGCGATGCCATCACCAAGCATCCGCTGGTCAAGCGCGTGTCCTTCACCGGCGGCACCACCACCGGCAAGCACATTGCCCACATCGCGGCCGACAAGATGATGCCGGTGTCGCTGGAGCTGGGCGGCAAGTCGCCCACCATGGTGCTGGAAGACGCCGACCTGGACCATGCGGTGGCCGGCGTGCTCTACGGCATCTTCAGCTCCTCGGGCGAATCGTGCATTGCCGGCTCGCGCCTCTTCGTGGCGCGCGGCATCTACGACGAGTTCGTCACGCGCCTGGCCGAAGCCGCCAAGCTGCTGCGCGTGGGCGATCCCGCCTCGGAGCGCACGCAGATGGGGCCGCTCATCACCGCCAAGCACCGCGAGAGCATCGAGCGCTACGTGGCGCTGGGCGTGTCCGAAGGCGCGCACATCCGCACCGGCGGCGTGCGCCCGCACGGCGAAGGCCGCGACAACGGCTACTTCTACACGCCCACTATCCTGGAAGGCCTGACGAACAGCGCCCGCACCACGCAGGAAGAGATCTTCGGCCCGGTGCTGGTGGCCATGCCCTTCGACAGCGAAGAGAAGCTGATCGAAGAGGCCAACGACAGCGTGTACGCGCTGGCCGCCGGCGTGTGGAGCCGCGACTTCAAGCGTGCCTGGCGCCTGGGCCGCGCGGTGCAGGCCGGCACCGTGTGGGTCAACACATACAAGCAGTTCTCCGTCTCCACGCCCTTTGGCGGCTGGCGCGACTCGGGCCTGGGCCGCGAGAAGGGACGCGAGGGCATCTTCCAGTACATGGAGCAAAAGAGCATGTACTGGGGCACGAATGAGCAACCACTTCCGTGGTCCAAGTGACGGTATTTCCCCCTCCCCCTCTGGGGGAGGGCAGGGGAGGGGGCACGCGCCACGTCCGCAAAGCCTCCATCCCGACCTTCCCCCAGAGGGGGAAGGAGCAAGAAAGGAACATGACATGAGCGTTCTAGGCATCGACCAGATCACCTACGCGGCGGACGACCTGCCGACCTGCCGCACCTTCTTCCAGGACTGGGGCCTTGCGCTCCAGTCCGAATCGGCAGACGAACTCGCCTTCGAATGCCTCAACGGCTGCCGCGTGCTGGTGGCCTCGCTTTCCAAGCCCGGCCTGCCGCCGGCCATGGAAGAGGGCCCGACGCTGCGCGAAGTGGTGTGGGGCGTGCAGAGCGATGCCGACCTGGACCGCTATGCCGCTGCCATCCGGAACGAACCGGGCTTCTTCGATGCGCCGGTGGACGGCGCACGCCGCATCGGCTGCATCGACCCCAACGGCCTGGCCGTGCGGCTGCAGGTGACGCGCAAGCGCGACGTGCAGGTGGACTGCGGCGCCATGAACACCTGGAACGCCAAGCCGCGCGTCAACCAGCCCGCGCCCATCTACGAGCGCGCCACGCCGATCGAGGTGGGCCACGTGGTGTTCTTCACCAACGACGTGGCGACGACCAGCGCCTTCTACCGCGAGCGCTTCGGCTTCGTCGGCTCCGACAGCTACCCCAACCGCGGCGCCTTCATGCGCTGCGCGGACGAGGGCGGCCACCACGACCTGTTCCTGCTGCAGCTGCCCTCGGGCAAGCGCGGCCTGAACCACGTGGCCTTCACAGTGCGCGATATCCATGAGGTGTTCGGCGGTGGCCTGCACTTCTCGCGCAAGGGCTGGGAAACGCAGCTGGGCCCGGGCCGCCATCCGGTGTCGTCCGCCTACTTCTGGTACTTCAAGAACCCGGCCGGCGGCCTGATCGAGTATTACGCCGACGAGGACCAGCTCACCGCCGACTGGCAGCCGCGCGAGTTCGAACCGGGCCCCACGGTGTTCGCCGAATGGGCCGTCGACGGCGGCCTGGATGGCAACACCCGCCGCCAAAAAAATGCCGAAGGCCCCAAGGGCGCCTTCCTGACCGAAAAGAAATAACCCCCTGAACTGCAACCGCCACTGCATCCAGCCATGACCCGTCTTTCCGTTCTCGCCAAGACCCTTGCCGCATCGCTCTTCGCCGTCGCTGCCTTCGCGCCGGCGCACGCGCAAAACGCCGACGTGCAAAAGCAGCTGTCCTCGGGCACCTTCAACATCATCTCGCCCTTCCCCGCGGGCGGCCCGGTGGACACGCTGGCGCGCCTTCTGGCCGAAGGCCTGACCCAGCGCTACGGCCAGCCGGCCGTGGTGGAGAACGCGGCCGGCGCGGCCGGCAACATCGGCATGGACAAGGTCAAGCGCGCCAAGGGTGATGGCCACACGCTGCTGGTGATTCCCGCGGGCAACCTCACCATCAACCCGACCCTGATGCCGAACTTCCCGTTCAACATCGAGAAGGATTTCGTGCCCGTGACCATGCTGGCCAAGGCGCCCAACGTGGTGGTGGCCTCGCCGTCATCGGGCATCAAGAACGCCAAGGACCTGGTCGCCCAGGCCAAGGCCAAGCCGGGCACGCTCTCGTATGCCTCGCCGGGCGTGGGCAGCGGCCTGCACCTGGCGGGCGAGCTGTTCAAGCAGCAGACCGGCACCGACCTGCTGCACGTGGCCTACAAGGGCACGGCCCCGGCGCTCACCGACACGGTGGGCGGCATCGTGCCGCTGATGTTCACCAACCTGCCCGCGGCGCTGCCCTTCATCCAGAACGGCAAGCTGGTGGCCATCGGCATCACCGAGGCCCAGCGCTCGCCGGTGGCGCCCAACATCCCGACGCTGGCCGAGCAGGGCGTGCAGGGCGTGAACGTCACGTCGTGGTACGGCCTGCTGGCGCCGGCCGGCACGCCCGCGCCGGTGGCCGAGCAGCTGGCCAAGGACGCGGCCGACATCCTCGCCAAGCCCGAAGTGCAGGACAAGCTCAAGGCCCAGGGCATGAGCCAGTCGACCATGACGCCGGCCGCTTTCGCCAAGGCCATGAAGGACGAGACCGCCGTGTGGGCCGGAATCATCAAGGCCCGCCGCATCGTCGCCGAGTAAGACAAGCCAAGACGCGTCCCCGAGATCAACCGCCCCACCGATGGAGAGCACCATGACCGACCGCTACCTCGAGCCCCACCAGGCGCGCAAGCGCACCCCCACCACCTACGAAGACCTGCTGGGCGATGCCATCGAGCGCGCCTTTGCCGCCGGCGCGCACGACCTGTCCGCCCTGGTGCAGTCGCTCAACGACAGCGGCCTGGCCAGCCCCAGCGGCAAGCCCTGGACCGAAGAGATCTACCGCCAGGAAATCGCCGGCCTGGCCAATCAGCAGGCCTGACCGGCCCGCGCGTGAAGCCCCCGAAGGAAACACCATGACCACCATTCCCATCCATGCCGATCCGGTCGACCAGGCGCTCGAAGTGGGCCTGAAGGACCTCTGGTATCCCATCTGCCCCACGTCCTTCATCAAGGAAAAGCCCGTGTCGCTGCGCCGCCTGGGCCGCAAGTTCGCGCTGTGGCGCGACCATGAAGGCACGCTGCATGCGCTGGAAGACCGCTGCCCGCACCGCGGCGCGCCGCTGTCGCAGGGCGTGATCCTGGGCGACCGCCTCTCGTGCCCCTACCACGGCGTGGAAGTGCGCTGCGACGGCACCGTGACCCGCGTACCCGGCAGCCCCGGCTGCAAGCTCGAAGGCTCGCGCCCCACCTTCCACTTCCATGTGAAGGAAAAGGCCGGCGCCGTGTGGCTCTACAACGCCAGCAAGCCGGTGGACGAAGTGCCCGAGCTGGTGCTGCCCGAAGAGCTGGCCAACGACGACGAGTACTGCCGCTTCCTCTGCTATGCCGAATGGAAGGGCGACTACCGCTACGTGCTGGACAACGTGATGGATCCGATGCACGGCACCTTCCTGCACAAGCAGTCGCACTCCATGGCCGAGGGCGACTCCATGGCCAAGTTCGGCATCCGCCAGACGGAAACCGGCTTCGTGTTCGAGAAGGAAGGCCAGCGCAACGTCAACTTCGACTGGACCGAATGGGGCGACACCGGCGCGCACTGGATGCGCCTGGAAATCCCCTACCCGAAGACCGGCGGCCCCGGCGGCAACTTCATCATCATCGGCGGCTATTCGCCGATCAACTCGGGCCTGACCGCGGTCTTCTTCTGGCGCTGCCGCAAGCTGCCGGCGGGCTGGGAGCGCGACACCTGGCGCTTCCTCTACCAGAACCGGCTGGAAGCGCGCCACTGGCACGTGCTGGAGCAGGACCGCGTGATGCTGGAAGACATGGAGCCCGATGCCAACCAGCACGAGAACCTGTACCAGCATGACCTGGGCGTGGTGCGCCTGCGCCGCCACCTGCGCGGCCTGGCACAGCAGCAGGTCGACGCGCAGAAGGCCGCCGCCTGAGCTGATTCGTTTTTCCGAGCAATCCGAGCTACCTGAGGTTCCGCCATGTCATCCCCCACGCTGAACGCCCTGGTGCACACCATGCGCCATGAAGCAGACGGCATCGTCAGCGTCGAGTTCCGCCCGGCCACGCCGGAGGTGGACTTTCCCGCCTTCGAGGCCGGCTCCCACATCGACCTGCACCTGCCCAACGGACTGGTGCGCAGCTACTCGCTGTGCAACCCGTCGAGCGACCGCCAGCGCTACGTGGTGGGGGTGCTCAACGACAAGAAGAGCCGTGGCGGCTCGCGCTACGTGCACCAGCAGCTGCGCGTGGGCAGCACCATCCAGATCTCGCACCCGCGCAACAACTTCAAGCTGGAAGAGGGTGCAGACCGCACGGTGCTGGTGGCCGGCGGCATCGGCGTCACGCCCATCTGGTGCATGCTGCAGCGCCTGGCCGACCTGGGCCGGCCGGTGGAGATGATCTACTGCGCGCGCAACCGCAAGGAAGCCGCCTTCGTGGACGCCATCACCGCGCTGGCCGCGCAGAAGAACATTGCGCTCACCTGGCACTTCGACCAGGAAAAGGGCGGCCCGCCCGACCTGGTGGCGATGCTCTCCGGCAAGGGCGCGGACAGCCACTACTACTGCTGCGGCCCGACGCCCATGCTCGACAGCTTCGAAAAAAGCTGCGAGCAGCTGGGCTACCCGAATGCCCACATCGAGCGATTTGCCGCCGTGCATGTGGAGGCGCCCGCGGCCACCGAGACCTTCGTGGTGGAGTGCGCCAAGAGCGGCAAGAGCGTGGAAGTGCCGCCCGGCAAGTCCATTCTCGACAGCCTGATCGAAGCCGGCCTGAACCCCGACCACAGCTGCAAGGAAGGCGTGTGCGGCGCCTGCGAGACGCAGGTGCTGGAAGCCGGCGAGATCGAGCACATGGACGGCATCCTCACCAAGCTCGAACGCCAATCGAACAAGACCATGATGATCTGCGTGTCGCGCTGCAAGCGCGGGCCGCTCGTGCTGGACATCTGAGCACACCCTTTTCCTTTCCCTCCCCTTAGAAGAACCATGAAGAAGACTCTCGTGGCGGCTGCCGCATGCGCAGCCGCGGGCCTGGCCTGCGCCCAATCCAGTGTGACCGTGTTCGGCGTGGTCGATGCCGCCGTCACCTACACCACCGGTTCGGGCCCCGTGTCCGCCAGCAAATGGCAGCTGACCAACAGCGCCAACAGCTTCAGCCGCCTCGGCTTTCGCGGCACCGAAGACCTGGGCGGCGGCATGTCGGCGGGCTTCTGGCTGGAAGCCGGCATTCAGAACGACACCGGCAGCGGCTTCGGCACCAACACCAACAACCAGGCCAGCGGCAACCTGGCCAGCGGCGGCCTGACCTTCAACCGCCGTTCCACCGTGAGCCTGAGCGGCCGCTTCGGCGAACTGCGCCTGGGCCGCGACTACACGCCCAGCTTCTGGAACACCGCCATCTTCGACCCCTTCGGCACGGGCAGCGGCATCGGCGCGAGCCAGCTGTACTTCACCGGCCTGGGCGGCCTGGCGGCGCCCACCGGTACGCGTGCGTCCAACAGCATCGGCTACTTCCTGCCGGCGGGCCTCTCCGGCTTCTACGGCCAGGCCATGTATGCCATGGGCGAGAACCCGTCGAACACCGTGCCATCCGACGCACGCCACGACGGCAACTACGCGGGCATCCGCCTGGGCTGGCAGGGCGGCCCCTGGCACGTGGCCGTGGCCACCGGCACCACGCAGTACGCCGCCACCGGCGACCTGCGCGTGTCGAACCTCGGCCTGTCCTACACCTTCGCTTCGCTGTCGAACCTGAAGCTCGAAGGCGAGCTGTACGACGAGTCGCTGGGCGAGGTGGACGGCCGCGGCGCGCTGGTGGGCTTCATCTGGCCGGTGGGCCCGGGCGAGGTGCGCTTCTCGTACGCGTGGTACGAGCGCATCCCGGTGGGCGACGTGCCCAAGCCCACCACGCAGAAGCTGGCGCTGGGCTACGTGCACAACCTGTCCAGGCGCACGGCGCTGTATGCCACGGTGGCGCGCATCGAAAACAGCAACGGCGCGGCGCAGGCGCTGACCGGCGCCATCACCTCGCCGAACGGCTCGTCCACGGGCACCGAGTTCGGCATGCGCCACGCATTCTGAAGAACCTGAATTGAAGGAGTAGCGCCATGCAAGGCAGGCAGGCCCCGGCCCATCAGGCCCGTTGGTATGGCGTGATCACGCTGTTCGTGATCATCGCCATCTCGTACATCGACCGCATCAACATCGCGGTGCTGATCACCGACGCCGGCTTCCTCCAGCATGTGGGCATCGAGCGTGCGGACCGCGTCAGCCAGGGCCTGCTGGCCACCGCCTTCATGGTGGGCTACGGCATCTCGTCGGTGGTGCTCACGCCCTTCGCGGCGGCGCTGCTGGGCGTGCGGCGCAGCCTGCTGGTGGGGCTCACGCTGTGGGGCGTGGTCACCTTCCTCTCGCCGCTGCTGGACAGCTTCGGCCTGCTGCTGGGCTCGCGCATCCTGCTGGGCGTTTCCGAAGGGCCGGTGTTCGCGCTGGCCGGCGCCTACATCAAGGCGCACTTCGAGAGCCATGAGAACGGCAAGCCCAACTCCTTCGTCAACATGGGCACGGGCCTGGGGCTGGCCATCGGCTATCCGCTGGTGGGCGTGCTGCTGGCCTCGCACGACTGGCAGACCTCCTTCCATGTGCTGGGCCTGATCAACATCCTGCTGGGCATTCCGCTGGTGCTGGCCTTCGTGCGCATGCCCAAGGTGATGGTGGACAGCCGGCCGCGCGGCGTCAGCGCCGGCGCGGCCCTGGCGCAGGTAGGCGCCATGGTGCGCGGCGCCCTGCACACGCGGCACCTGCTGCTGGTGACGCTGCTCACCTCCGCCTTCCTGGCCTACCTCTGGGGCAGCAGCAACTGGCTGCCCAGCTACCTGAAGGAGGCGCGCGGCTTCTCGCTCAAGGAGATGGGCTGGCTGGCGTCGCTGCCGCAATACGCCACGGTGGTGGCGGTGCTGATCGGCGGCGTGGTCATCGACCGCATCCAGCGCAGGAACGTGCCGCTGATGTTCGTGTGGTGCAGCCTGGGCGTGGCGGCCTTCGTGTGGCTGGCCATCGCCACCGACAGCCGCTACCTGGCGGCCTACAGCCTCATTGCCGCCAACTTCTGCTGGGGCCTGATGAGTCCGGCCATTCCGAGCACGGTGCAGCACTTCTCGCGTGCCGAGCACGTGGCCAGCAGCTACGGCGTGGTCAACGGCGTGGGCAGCCTGGTGGCGGGCTTCATGCCGGCGCTGATGGGTGGCGTGATCGCGCATGCCAGCACGCCCAAGGCCGGCTTCCTGATGGGCTTTGGCGCATTGATCGGCACGCAACTGGTGGTGGTGCTGTGCGGGCTGGTGCTGTGGCTGCGCGAGCGCCGTGCGCCGCAGGGGCAGGGCGCGCCGTCCATCTCGGCCAAGGCGTTCTGAACGGGCCTTGCCCGAAGGCATGCATCGCCCGCCGCGTGCGGGCGATGTCGCTCAAGGCGCCTTGGTCCGGGCGCCCTTGCGCTGGCGAGCCGGCGCCGCGCTGGCGGCAGCCGGGGCCGGTGCGGGAAGGGCAGCGGCCTGCATCATCTGGTCGAGCGCCAGCAGCGCATCCACCTGCGCCACGAAGTGGTGGAAGTAGCCCGGCGAGGCTTCGCGCATGGCCGCCAGGGCACGATGCACCAGGTGATGGGAGTTGAGCGGGCCGGCCTTGTCCGGCACCTTCGCCAGCGACTGCGTCAGGCGGCGGTCGGCGCTGAGCCGCGACCAGATCTGCTGCATGTGGCGCAAGAGTTCGGTCTCGCCGCTCGGGGCGCGTGCATGCAGCGCATGCGAGGGCGTCTGGCTGGCGAGTTGCGCAGCGAGCGCGGCGAGCGGGCCGCGCGTGCCTGCGGCTGCGGCCGTTGAATCGGTGGCGCTGTCTTGCCTTGCAGCCTGGCTGCAATCGGTCATGAGCGCGGCCAGCTTCTGCTCGAGGACGCGCCGGGCCGCCCCTGGCGGCAGGTTGGCGGTGCGCCGCGCCAGCGCCTCGATGCGGTGAAGGCGAATGGGATCGGCGCCGGCATCGATGCCCGCGCGCCATGCGTCGAAGCCCGCGACAGGCTCGCCGCTGCCGGCCTGATCGCCTTCGCTCACGATTCCTTCTTTCCGCCCCTGGCGGTGTGCGTGGGACGCGGCGTGGGCGCCATTTCCACACGCCGGTTCTTCGAGCGGCCCTCGGCATCGGCATTCGACGCTACCGGTTGCTCGGGCCCGAAGGCGGCGGCAAAGATCGAATCGGCGGGCAGGCTTTCCTCGATCAGCGCGCGCGTCACGGTGAGCGCGCGCTGGGCCGACAGTTCCCAGTTGTCCGCGAAGCTCTTGCTGCCGCCGCGCACCTGGCGGTCGTCGGTGAAGCCGCTGACCATCAGGATCTCGTCGCGGGCCTTGAGGTAGGCCGAGAGCGGCGCGGCCAGGCTCTTGAGCAGCTGCCGGCCCTCGGGCTGCAGCTCCGCCGAGCTGGACGAGAACAGCACGCTGCCGCTGATGCCGATGCGTCCGTCCACCAGCGTGACGCGGCCCGCAGCCAGGGGGCCGGCGAGCGCTTCTTCCAGCGTCTTCAGGCGCTGGGCCTGGGCCTGGCGCTGCTTCATCTCGGTTTCCAGCCGGGTGCTCAGCTCCAGCTGCATGCCGATCACGCACACCAGGATCAGCACGAAGGCCCCGAGCAGGCCCGACATGAGGTCGCCGAAGACGGCCCACACCGGGGCGTTGCCCTCGATGCCGGCGTCCAGTTCCTCGCTTGCCATGGCCATTTACGCCTCGTTGGCCGCCGCGAGGGCCGGCGGGCTGTTCGCAGCGATCTGCTGCAGGTCTTCGATGATCTGCCTTTGCGAGCGCACGCTCAGGTCCACCACTTCGCGCGCCTGCGCCACGTAGTAGTCGAGCTGCTCGTCGCTGCGTGCCATGGCCTTGGCCAAGGCGGCCTCGATGCGCTGCAGCTGCGCCACCATCTTCTCGTTGGCCTGGCCGAAGAGCTCGACCGCACCGCCGAAGGCATCGCCCAGGCTCGCCACGTCCACCGCGCTGCCGGTGAGCTGTGCGGCGGCCTCGTTGATTTCCTGCGCCTGGGCCTGCGCCTTCTGGCCGAACTCGCTGCCCACGCGCTCCAGCATTTCTGCAGAGCCGGCCACCAGCGAATCGATGGCGGCGCGCTGTTCGGTGGCGGCATGGTTGATGGCGCCCAGCAGGGTTTCCAGCGTCTGCAGGATGTTGGCGCGCTCCTCGAGCAGGGAGTTGTCGCGCGCCATGCTGTCGGAGAGTTTCTGCCGCAGCTCGGCCATCACCTCGGCGGCCGCACGCGGTGCCTCGGAGGCGGCCTGCACCAGCTGGGCGATCTCGGCGATGGTGCCGCGCGCATGGGCCTGCGACTGCGCGGCCATCTCGTCGGCGGTCTGCGCCAGCGTGCGGCAGATTGCCTGCTGCTGCGCCAGGTTCTGTGCGCCGGCTTCTTGCCATTGCTGTTGCAGCGCCGCGGACATGGCTTGCAGCGACTCGGCCCAGGCGGCCAGGCGCTGTTCGTCGCGTTCGGCCAGGGCCTGGTGCTGGCGCACGTGCGCCGCATCCATGGTCTGTAGCAGCGAGGCGGCATGGGCTTCGAAGCTGCCCGCGGCCGCCTGCAGCGCCTGCTGCGTGCTGGCGGCCAGCGCCTGCGCGGACTGCTGGTGCTCGGCGAGCGCGCCGCGCCAGTTGGCCGACACCTCGCCGGCCGAAGCCTGCAGCTGGGTGGAGACACTGTCCAGCGTCGATTCGAGCTTGGACGACACGCCGCCCAGCGTGCCTTCCAGCTGCGTGGAAATACGTTCCAGCGCCGATTCGAGCTGGGACGACACGCTGCCGAGGTTGCCGTCGAGCTGCGACGAGACATCGGCGAGCGTCGTGTCCAGGCGCGTCGAGACCGCGCCCAGCGTGGATTCGAGCTGCGTCGACACACTGCCCAGTGTCGATTCGAGCTGCGTCGACACACTGCCCAGCCTCGATTGCAGCGTGCCGGACACGCCGCCCAGCGTGGATTCCAGCTGGCCTGTCACCTGGCCCAGCGTCGTGCCCAGCTGCGACGTCACTTCGCCCACGGCCGACTGCAGCTGCGCCGACACGCTTTGCACCAGCGACACCGAGCCCTGCTCGAAGGTGCTGGCAATGCCGGCCATGGTGCGCTCGACCACCGGCTCGATCACCGCACCGGCGGCGCGCGCGCTTTCGGCCAGGCTTTCGTTGAGCGAGCGGCCCACCGAGGCCGCGAGTTCGGAATAGGCGGCGCCGGCCTTCTGGTGGAAGGCTTCCTGGCCGGCGAGCAGGCGCTCGTTCATGGCCTGGTTCTGCTGCTCCAGCGCGGCCATCATGGCCTGCAGCCGGTCCACCACGGCGGGCATCAACTGGCTTTGCGCCTGCAGCAGCCTGAGCGATTCCTCGCGCTGGTGCGCCAGCGAGAACACCCGCAGGCTGGTGCCGATGCGTGCGTCCAGTTGCTGCGCGGCCTGCAGCCGCTCGCGCCGGCACAGCGCCGACAGCAGGCCCAGCATGGCCGAGCCCGCAATGCCGGCCAGCGAGGTGCCGAAGGCCAGGCCCAGGCCCTTGACCGGCGCGGCCAGCGATGCGCGCACAGCCGACAAGTCGGTGGCGCTTTCCAGCGCGCTGCCGGTGCCGTGCAAGGTGACGACCATGCCCAGGAAGGTGCCCAGCATGCCCAGCAGCACCAGCAGGCCGGTGATGTAGGGGGTGAGGGCGGGGCCCGGCAGGCCGACGCGCTCGCCCTCGATGCGCTGGCGCACCGACTGGCGCAGCGACGGATGCAGGCGTTCCAGCCAAGGCGCCAGGCCCGTGGCTGGCTGCGGCATGGCGTCGCCATCTGCCAGCGCCTGCTCCAGCGTGGCCGTGGCCTGCTGGTACTGGCGCAGTTCCAGCGCGCCCACCAGGTAGAAGGCAGCGATCACCAGCGTGACCGACAGGGCCAGCAGGTTGCTGCCCAGGTAGCCTGCGCCGGCCCAGCCGATGGCGCCGAGGCCTGCGAAGAAGGCGAGTGTGCGAAGTGCGGAAGATCTGTTCATGCGACCTGTGCGTGCGGTGACCGAAGGGCTTCGAGCAGCCCTTCGACGGGTTTGAATCGGATGTCCAGCTCGGCCTGCAGCATGGTCTGGGCATCCTGGCCGAAGCGGTGCAGCCAGGACAGCGGCGCGGCATCCGGCGGCGTGGCTTGTTGTTGCTGTTCTTCCTCCTGCGCGCGCAGGTGCTGCTTGCGAAGCCGCACGAAGTGCTTCTCCAGCGTGGCCGGCAGCGTGCCGAGCAGCCGGCGCTCCTGCTCGCCCAGCACCTGTTCCATCACGCCGTCCAGCGTGGCCAGGCGCACCAGGCTCGGGGAACGCGTGGCCAGCCTGGCGCGCAGCTTCTCGCGCAGCGGGCCGATGGCCGCTTCCATGGCCATCTGCTTGGCCTGGTAGCGCAGGCGGTAGGGGGTGAAGTCGCCTTCGTCCGCGGCCGGCGCAGGCGGCGGCGGGGCTTCGTGGTGCTCGCCGCGCGTGAGCAGGCGCCCGCGCGTCTGCGGCTTGGGCGGCTCGGGCGGGGCCACGGCGAACAGGTTGTCTTCGGCGATGGAGCGCGACAGCGCGGCCCGCACGCGCGCGCATTCGCCCGCCGCCTCGGCGTGGGCCGG
>NZ_BCUU01000086.1 GCF_001591385.1 Variovorax soli NBRC 106424 | reverse complement strand
CGCCGCCGCCGCGCCGCTCGGCGCGCATCACGCTGCAGGACCTCGCCAGCTGGCATGCGCATGCCGAGGCGGGCGCCGCCGCAACGGCCCGGTCCTGATCCCGCCCTCCCCCTGCTCTCTTGCGCTTCTCATTACAGGAAACAGACCATGTCCTTCATCTCCCTGCGCCAACTGCTGGACCATGCCGCCGAACATGGCTACGGCGTGCCGGCCTTCAACGTCAACAACCTGGAGCAGATCCAGGCCATCATGGAAGCGGCCGAGGCCACGCAAAGCCCGGTCATCCTGCAGGCCAGCGCCGGCGCGCGGCAATACGCCGGCGAGGCCTACCTGCGCCACATGGTGCTGGCCGCGGTGGAAAGCCACCCTGGCATTCCGCTGGTGCTGCACCAGGACCACGGCGCGTCGCCGTCGGTGTGCCTGCAGGCGATCCAGAGCGGCTTCACCAGCGTGATGATGGACGGATCGCTGCGCGAAGACGCGAAGACGCCGGCCAGCTACGACTACAACGTGGCCGTCACCGCCGACGTCTGCCGCATGGCCCATGCGGTGGGCGTCAGCGTGGAAGGCGAACTCGGCTGCCTGGGCTCGCTGGAAAGCGGCCAGGCCGGCGAGGAAGACGGCGTGGGGGCAGAAGGCACGCTCAGCCACGACCAGATGCTGACCGACCCGCAGGAGGCGCGCGACTTCGTGGCCCGTACCGGGGTCGACGCGCTGGCCATCGCCATCGGCACCAGCCACGGCGCCTACAAGTTCAGCCGCCAGCCGACCGGCGACATCCTGGCCATCGACCGCATCGCGCAGATCCATGCCGCGGTGCCGGACACGCACCTGGTGATGCACGGCTCGTCGAGCGTGCCGCAGGAGTGGCTGGAGATATTGCGCCGCTTCGGCGCCGACATCCCGCAGACCTACGGCGTGCCGGTGGAGGAGATCCAGCGCGGCATCGCCAGCGGCGTGCGCAAGATCAACATCGACACCGACATTCGCCTGGCGATGACCGGTGCGATGCGGCAGCTGTTTGCCGAGAAGCCCGCCGAGTTCGACCCGCGCAAGGCGCTGGCCGCCGCCCGCCGCGCCGCACGCGGCATCTGCGAGGCGCGCTTCGAGGCCTTCGGCTGCACCGGCCAGGCCCAGCGCATCCAGCCGCTGCCGCTCGCGGCCATGGTGCGCCGCTACAGCTGACACGCCGACCACCACACCACCCGTTCTACAAGGAGATTTCCCATGTCCTCCGTACTCGAGGGCGGCAGCGCCCTGCCCGCCGGCGCCTCGCGGCCCGGCATCCTGGACAAGGAACGCATCATTGCCGGCCCCGGTTTCAACCGGTGGCTGGTGCCGCCCGCGGGCCTGGCGATCCACCTGTGCATCGGCATGGCCTACGGCTTCTCGGTGTTCTGGCTTCCGCTGTCGAAGACGCTGGCGACCGCGGGCACCGGCGCGGCATGCCCCAAGGACATGAGCTTCCTGGCCGAGCTGTTCGCCAGCGGCTGCGACTGGCGCATTGCCACGCTGGGCTGGATGTACGCCCTGTTCTTCGTGTTCCTCGGCTGCGCGGCGGCCGTCTGGGGCGGCTGGCTGGAGCACGCCGGGCCGCGCAAGGCCGGCGTCGTCTCGGCCCTGTGCTGGTGCGGCGGCATGATGATCTCGGCCCTGGGCATCTACCTGCACCAGTTCTGGCTGATGATCATCGGCTCGGGCGTCATCGGCGGCATCGGGCTGGGGCTGGGCTACATCTCGCCGGTGTCGACCCTCATTAAGTGGTTCCCGGACCGGCGCGGCATGGCCACGGGCCTGGCCATCATGGGCTTCGGCGGCGGCGCGATGATCGGCTCGCCGCTGGCAGTGGACCTGATGAAGCTGTTTGCGACCCCGACCAGCGCGGGCGTGCTGCAGACCTTCATCGTCATGTCGCTGATCTACTTCGTCTTCATGCTCGGCGGCGCCTTCGGCTACCGCGTGCCCGCCACGGGATGGAAGCCGGCAGGATGGACGCCCCCGGCCTCCCAGGCGGGCAACACCATGATCACGTCGCGCCACGTGCACGTGAAACGCGTGTGGCGCATTCCGCAGTTCTGGCTCATCTGGACGGCGCTGTGCATGAACGTGTCGGCCGGCATCGGCGTCATCGGCATGGCCTCGCCCATGCTGCAGGAGGTGTTCGGCGGCATCCTCATCGGCATACCGAAGAAGTTCGCGGAACTCGACGCGGCGCAGCTCGCGGCCATCGCGACCATTGCCGGCGGCTTCGCGGCGCTGCTGTCGCTCTTCAACATCGGCGGGCGCTTCTTCTGGGCGAGCCTGTCCGACAAGCTGAGCCGCAAGCTGACCTATGCCGTGTTCTTCATCCTGGGCGGGCTGCTGTACTTCAGCGTGCCTTCCTTCGCGGCAGCCGGCAACAAGCTCCTCTTCGTGGGCGCGCTGTGCATCATCGTGTCGATGTACGGCGGCGGCTTCTCGACCGCGCCGGCCTACCTGGCCGACCTGTTCGGAACGCAGATGGTGGGCGCCATCCATGGCCGGCTGCTCACCGCGTGGGCCACCGCGGGCATCCTCGGGCCAGTGGTGGTGAACTACATGCGCGAATACCAGCTCAGCCTCGGCATTCCGCGCGAGCAGGTCTACAACCAGACCATGTACATCCTGGTCGGCCTGCTCATGATCGGGCTGGTGGCCAACCTGCTGGTGCGCCCGTTGAACCCGAAATGGTTCATGACCGACGCCGAGCTGGCCGAGGAGAAGCGGATCGCCCACGAGAAATCCGCGGCCGCCAGCGCGCAGCTGGCCGGGGCGGCGGTTCGCGGCAGCAGCGACGCCACGCCGCCGATCAGGGTGTGGCTGGCCTGGCTGGCTGTGGGAATTCCTCTGGCCTGGGGCGTGTACCGGACGCTGCTGGCCGCGGCCAGGTTCTTCGGATGAGTGGGCCAGGCGCGGAGCGTTTCAGCCAGTTACCTCCTGACTGATCCGCAACGAAGCACGCGACGTAAAGGCAAGGGCCAGTGCAACTGGATCCCACCGACCCCAACCTACCGAGGAGTCCTTGCCATGAAACATGCTTTGAACCGGCGCCACTTCATGCTTTCGACCGCCGCTGCGGGGAGCACCTGGATGCTCGCCGCTTGCGGCGGCGGCAGCGATGACGTCGAGGCCCGACGCGACCTGTTCAGCCTCGCTGCCTCGAAGTCGGAACTGAGCGTGTTCGTCGAAGCCGTCAATGCGGCGGGGCTGGCCGACACCCTGAAAGGCGCAGGTCCTTTCACCGTCTTCGCGCCGAACAATGACGCGTTCACCGCCCTGTTGGGCGAGCTGGGGGTGACCAAGGACGCGCTGTTCGCCGACAAGCCCACACTGACCGCCGTGCTGAAGTACCACGTGCTGGGCAAGCTCGTGGCGCGAGCCGACATCCCCTCGGGCAAGGCGATCGAGCCGGTCGGCGGCGGCTTCTTCAAGATCGACAGGGTAGGCGCCGCCTACAACGTGACCGACGGGCGCAACCGGGTGGGCCATGTCGTGGCCGCGGACTCGTTCGCTCTCAACGGCGTGCTGCACGTCGTCGACCGCGTACTGCTGCCGGCCGACAAGGACATCGTGCAGACCGCGCAGGCCACGCCGAGCCTGAGCATCCTGGTGGCGGCGGTCGCGGCCGCGGGCCTGGTGGACACGCTCAAGGGCGCGGGCCCCTTCACGGTCTTCGCGCCCACCAACGATGCCTTCGCGGCCCTGCTGGCCGAGCTGGGCCTGACGCAGGAGGCGCTGCTGGCCGACAAGCCGCTGCTCACGAAGGTGCTGACCTACCACGTGCTCCCCGCCCGTGTGCTGAAGGCCGAGATTCCCTTCGACAGCCCTGTCGCAACCGTGCAGGGCTCGACGATCCGGATCAACCCGAGCTTCCAGATCACCGACCAGCGTGGCCGGGTCTCGCGGATCACCGCGCCCGACGTGTTCGCCAGCAACGGGGTCGTTCACGTCATCGACAAGGTGCTGCTGCCGGCGTAGCGCGTGGGCAGGCGGCGGCCGAGCTACGGTGAAACCCGCGCGAGCACCATCGCCTCGATCTCCCCCAGCCACTCGTCGGCCTTGAGTTCCGGCGGCCCTTCCTCCAGCAGGAGCCGATAGCGCCTGGCGCCCCAGGCCGCCGTGAGCATGGCCCGGACCGCGCCCGGCGATGGCGGTGGCGACGGGAGATCGGCACACGCCGCAAAGGCGGCCTCCCAGCGCGAAGCCAGTTCGTCGTACACGCGCCGATGGTGCTTGGGCTCGGCCACCCGATGCTCGAGCATCAGCATGCCGCGATCGAAGGTCGGCAGGCCCTGCACCTGGCTGTCGCAGGTGATGCGCACCAGCCGCGCGATCCGTTCGCGCCAAGGCAGGCCTGCCGGCGCGATCACATCGGCGTCGAGCCGGGCCAGCAAGGACTCGACGCAGTGGCGCACATAGCCCGACAGGAGCGCGTCCTTGTCCGGGAAGTAGTCGTAGAGGGTGCCGACCGCGACCCCTGTTTCGAGGGCCACCTTGCGGGTGGTGACGCCGTCCCAGCCGGCCTCGTTCCAAATCCGAACAAAAGCATCGTAGATCGCCTGCACGGTGAACTTGCCGCGCGCCTGGGTCGGCCGTTTCAGGGGCTTGGAACGCGCCGGCGCCGGCGCGGCGGGTTTTCCGAACCCGCTGCGAGAACCGCGGCGATACATTTTTTCCTGCAAGACAACGCCCTCGAGATTTTTTACAGGAGCAACCGGAAGTGGCCCCTATCACCGAATTCACTTTAACCCGCCTGGAGACCCGCAAGGACGCACTCGGCACCACCCGGCTGCGCCATTCGCAGGATGCAGGCGACCTGGCGCCAGGCGAGGTCCTGATGCGGATCGACCGCGTTTCCCTCACGACCAACAACATCACCTATGCCGCCTTCGGCGACGCGATGATGAAGTACTGGTCGTTCTTTCCCACCGACGACGCGAACTGGGGCCACATGCCCGCCTGGGGGTTCGCGGACGTGCTGCAGTCGCAGGTGCCGGGTGTCGAGGTTGGCGAGCGCTTCTACGGCTACTTTCCGATTGCCAGCCATCTGCGCATGACGCCGGTTCGCGTCACGCCGCGCGGCTTCTACGACGGCGCACCGCACAGGGCCGAACTGGTCTCGGCGTACAACCAGTACATGCGCTGCAGCCAGGACGCGGGCTACCAGCCCTCCCTCGAGAACTACCAGATGCTGGTGCGCCCGCTCTTCATCACTTCCTTCATGCTGGCGGACTTCCTGCAGGACAACGACTTCTTCGGCGCCAGCCAGGTCGTGGTCTCCAGCGCCTCCAGCAAGACCGCCTACGGCACGGCCTTCTGCCTCGAAGAACGCCAGCGGCATCGCCTGATCGCGCTGACCTCGCAGCGCAACCGCGGCTTCGTCGAGAACCTGGGCTGCTACGACCAGGTCATCGGCTATGACGGCCTGCAGGCACTCCCCGCCGAGACCCCCACCCTGTACGTCGACTTTTCGGGGGACGACGCACTGCGCGCGCGCATTCACCACCACTTCGGCGATGCACTGGTCTACGACTGCTACGCCGGCTCGGCCCAGAAGACTGCTTTCCTGGAAGACAGCACGCTGCCCGGCCCGAAGCCGCTGTTGTACTTCGCGCCCGTGCAGATCAGGAAGCGCAACGCCGATTGGGGCCCGCAGGAGGTCAACCGGCGCTTCAACGAAGCGCAGGGCCGCTTCATTCGTGACGTCAGTGCGCCAGGCAACCGCTGGATGCGGATGGTCGAACACCAGGGTTTCGAAGCTGCGAGATCCCTCATTGGGAGACTGCACGACGGGCAGACGGATCCCAAGGAAGCCAACGTCGTTCGCCTGGCCTAGCTGTTCCTCCACGCCACCACAGGCATCGACCTGGGCATCCTCGAACAGACCGCCCTGCACATGAGCTGCGGCAGAAGCTAGGGCGTGAGCACCACCTTGCGGCAGTCCTCTTCCTTGTCGTTGAAGATCTCGTACCCGCGTGCGGCATCGGCCAGGCGCATGCGATGCGAAATGATCACCTCGGGTTTCATGCGGCCCTCGCCGATGTTCTCCAGCAGCTCGGGCATGAAGCGCTGCGCGTGGGTCTGGCCCATCCTGAAGGTCAGGCCCTTCTCGAAGGCGTCGCCGAACAGGAAGCCGTGGATGAAGCCCGCATACACGCCCGGCACGCTGATCACGCCGCCGCGCCGCGTGGCGGCCATGGCCTGGCGCAGCGCCTTGCCGCTGGAGCCTTCCAGCTTCAAGGTGGCCAGCGCCGTCTCGAGCAGGCTGCCCTTGGCCTCGAAGCCGACCGCGTCGATGCTGGCGTCCACCCCGTGGTTCTGCGTGGCCTTCAGGATGGTTTCGGCCGGGTCTTCGTCCTCGTCGAAATTGATGGGGATCACGCCATAGGTCTGCTGGGCGAAGCGCAGGCGGTAGGGGTGGTGGTCCACCATGAAGATCTTCTCGGCTCCCAGGAAGCGGGCCGACAGCGCCGACATGAGCCCCACCGGCCCGGCGCCGAAGATGGCCACGCTGGCGCCCGGAACGATCTGGGCGTTCACCGCCGCCTGATAGCCCGTGGGCAGGATGTCCGAGAGAAACAGCACCTGCTCGTCCGACAGCACGTCCGGGATCTTGATCGGCCCGACGTCGGCCTTGGGCACGCGCACGAATTCAGCCTGCCCGCCGGCGTAGCCGCCGTAGAGGTGGCTGTAGCCGAACAGGCCCGCGCCCGCCGTCGCCACCTTCTTGTTCAGGATGGCGCCGCGGCCGTCGTTGGTCTGCTCGCAGGCGGCGAACAGCGACCGGGTGCAGTAGAAGCACTGCCCGCAGGCAATGACGAAGGGCACCACGACGCGGTCGCCCTTGCGCAGCTTGTGCACGCCGGGCCCGGCCTCCACCACTTCCCCCATGAATTCGTGGCCGAGGATGTCGCCGTCCTTCATGGCGGGAATCTTGCCGCGGTAGATGTGCAGGTCCGAGCCGCAGATGGCGGTGGCGCTGACGCGCAGCACGATGTCGTCGTCGGCAAGCAGCACAGGGTCGGCCACCGTCTCGACGCTGACCTTCTTCGCGCCTTGGTACGTGAGGGCTTTCATGGGGCGCCTCCTTCACACCGTGACCAGGATCCGGCCCGAGCCTTGCTGCTTCATCAAGCGAGCCAGGTGAAAGCCAATGCCGGACGAGGCACCGGTGACCAGTGCCAAAGGGCGCGAAGCGTCGTTTTCCATGGGAACCTCTCCAGGTGAGACTGCGTTGAGAATTCCCCATTGGCTGCCTCCCGCAAGCATCCCGCCATCGGACAAGGCGCCGCGCCCTTGTCCTGATCGCGAAGGAAATTTCCTACTCGCAGCTGCCGCGAACGGCAGGACCTGGCCGCCGCCTGCCTTCCATGCCCTAAGCCGCGCGCGAAGCGCCCTCGATGGCGATGGATGGCGGCGGTGCTTCCTCGTCGTCGATGGAGTGGACTTCCTTGCGCGGCCCGGCCGTCTTGGCGCGCTCGGCCAGCCGGCCATAGAAGGCCGCCACCTCGCGAAGGTCCTGCTCGTCGAGATCCTCGATGCCGATCATGCGATTGCTGGCAATGCGGTTGGACGCCAGCAGCTCGTTGAGCTTCAGGTGCAGTGCCACGCTATCCTTGTTCTGGCTCTGCTGGATCAGGAAGACCATGAGGAAGGTCACGATGGTGGTGCCGGTGTTGATCACCAGCTGCCAGTTTTCCGAGAACCCAAACACCGGCCCCGTGACGGCCCAGACCAGGACGACGGCCAGCGCCAGGCAGAAGGCCGTCGGCGTGCCCGCCCATCGGGTCACATGGCTGGCGAAGGTGTCGAATCCCGACAGGATGCGGGACTTCTGTGCGTAGGCGGCGCTGCTTGTGTTGGGCATGGCGCCCAGCTGGCCCGTCTCGTTGAGCTTGGCTTGGTCAGGCATGGGGATACGTCCCGGAAAAAGTTCTCTGCAAGGTGGGAGCGCCGAAAAAAGGCCGCCAGAAACGGCGGCCCCAAGCTCCCTTTTCATTCAGGAATCACGGCGGGTCAGCCCGTGCGGCCTTGTCCCGGTTGCTGGGGTGAACTTGGATTGCCTTGCCCGGGCTGTTGTTGCCGGCTCGGGTTGTTCTGCTCCTGCTGGCCCGGTTGGCTCGGCTGGTTGCCGGGTTGGTTCGGGTTTGTCTGCCCTGGTTGGTTGGCCATGACATCTCCTGCTGTGTGCGGAGCAACATCGCTCCGCATCCAATCTAGGGGGAGCGTGTCGAGCCGGGTGTAGTGCCCTTCCGTTCCATGCCGTAGGACTTCACGTGCAGTGCAAGTGCTGCTGCGGGCCTGTCTCCTGCCCTGACTGGCGCGACGCGGCTGGTTCAATCTGCAGCACACTGCTCCGCGCCGGTACACCCGGCTCACGCAGCGTTCGAACACGCTGCTCGCGCTCATCGACGCAAAACCCTTGCGCGACAAGGACTTGAGCCTTCACTCCATCGGCTGGCACGCGCTGGCCCGCCGATTGCGACGTGTTCCATGCGATCCCTTCCTCAACTTCAACGGAGATGAATTCATGGACATGGCTGAAATGCGCAACCTCGGCATTGCGAACCCCTTCAAGAAGCAGTACGGCAACTACATCGGCGGGCAATGGGTCGCGCCGATCGACGGGCAGTACTTCGACAACGTGACGCCGGTCACCGGCAACGCCTTCACCAGCATTCCGCGCTCCAACGCCAAGGACATCGAGGCGGCGCTGGATGCCGCGCACAAGGCCAAGGCCGCGTGGGGGCGCACCTCGCCCACCGAGCGCGCCAACATCCTGCTGAAGATCGCCGATCGCATGGAGCAGAACCTGCAGACGCTGGCGGTGGCCGAAACGCTGGACAACGGCAAGCCCCTGCGCGAGACGATGGCCGCCGACATGCCCCTGGCCATCGACCACTTCCGCTACTTCGCCTCCTGCGTGCGGGCCCAGGAAGGCGGCATCAGCGAGATCGACCACGAGACCTACGCCTACCACTTCCACGAGCCGCTGGGCGTGGTCGGCCAGATCATTCCGTGGAACTTCCCGATCCTGATGGCGGTGTGGAAGCTTGCGCCGGCACTGGCCGCAGGCAACTGCGTCGTGCTCAAGCCGGCGGAGCAGACGCCGGCCTCGATCCTGGTGCTGCTGGAGATCATCGGCGACCTGCTGCCGCCGGGGGTGGTCAATGTGGTCAACGGCTTCGGCCTGGAAGCGGGCAAGCCGCTCGCATCGAGCCCGCGCATCGCCAAGATCGCCTTCACCGGCGAGACGACCACGGGCCGCCTGATCTCCCAGTACGCCAGCCAGAACCTCATTCCGGTGACGCTGGAGCTGGGCGGCAAGTCGCCCAACATCTTCTTCGAGGACGTGCTGTCGGCCGACGACGCCTTCTTCGACAAGGCGCTGGAAGGCTTCACGATGTTCGCGCTGAACCAGGGCGAGGTCTGCACCTGCCCGAGCCGCGCGCTCATCCAGGAATCGATCTACGAGCGCTTCATGGAGCGCGCGATCCAGCGCGTGGAGGCCATCACGCAAGGCCATCCGCTGGACACCGGCACCATGCTGGGCGCGCAGGCCTCGCAGGAGCAGATGGAGAAGATCCTCTCGTACATCGACCTGGGCAAGCAGGAAGGCGCGCAGTGCCTGACCGGCGGCGCGCGCAACGTGAAAGGCGGCGAGCTGGCCGGCGGCTACTACATCAGGCCCACCGTCTTCAAGGGCCACAACAAGATGCGCATCTTCCAGGAAGAGATCTTCGGCCCGGTGGTGTCGGTGACGACCTTCAAGACCGAGGAGGAAGCGCTGGAGATCGCCAACGACACGCTCTACGGCCTGGGCGCGGGCGTGTGGAGCCGCGACGGCGCACGCGCCTTCCGCATGGGCCGGGGCATCCAGGCCGGGCGCGTGTGGACCAACTGCTACCACCAGTACCCGGCCCATGCGGCCTTCGGCGGCTACAAGCAGTCGGGCATCGGGCGCGAGAACCACAAGATGATGCTCGACCACTACCAGCAGACCAAGAACCTGCTGGTGAGCTACAGCCCCAACAAGCTGGGCTTCTTCTGAGCGGGGCGGCACATGAGCGATACGCCCGTGGGTGATTCGTCATCCGTGCCGGTGGTCGCTCGCGTGTCCGTGACGCCGGCCGCGCAGGCGCTCATCGAGCGCCTGCGCGCGGTGCACGGGCCGCTGATGTTCCATCAGTCGGGCGGCTGCTGCGACGGCAGCGCGCCCATGTGCTTCGCGCTGGGGGAGTTCATCACGGGCGATGCCGATGTGTGCCTGGGCGAGATCGCGGGCACACCCTTCTACATGAGCCGCTCGCAGTTCGAGTACTGGGAGCACACGCACCTGGTCATCGACGCGGTGCCGGGCAACGGCGGCATGTTCTCGCTGGAGCGTCCCACCGGGATGCGCTTCCTGACGCGCTCGCGCCTGTACGAGGACGCGCAATGGCAGGCGCTGCAGGCGCAGGGCCCGCTGCGCTAGCCCTGCACGGGCCCGGCCCGCCCTGCCCGGCCGAGCCCCGCTGTCAGGCCGCCTGCCAGCCCACGTTGGCGCTTTCGAACATGCCGCGCAGCCGGCCGCTGCCCTGCAGCTCGTTGATGCCGGCCTGCAGCGCCTGCGCCAGGTCCGTCGCATCCTTCTTCACCGCCATGCCCACGGCCCAGCCGTCGCGCCGGGCGCGCGGGGACGGCAGCGGCGCGATCGCAAAGCGCGCATCGCCGCGCAGCACCGATTCCATCTCCGAGGCGAGGCCCGCGGCCGCGTCGAACTCGCCGCGCTGCAGGGCGCGTGCCGCTTCGACGCCGTCCTTCCATTGCGTGGTGAGCTGGTTGCGATAGGCGCCGCCGTCGGCCCCGATCATCAGCCAGCCGGCCAGCGTCTGGCCCGGCACGGCCACCTTGGCGTCGCCCAGCGCCGCGAGGCTGTCGAGATGCGGCAGGCGGTCGAGCCGCCGCGCCAGCACGACGCGCTCACGGTAGTACGGCGCGAAGATGCGGGCCTGCGGCGTCTCGTCGATCAGCGGCTTGTCCACCGGCACGTGCAGCAGCACGTCCGCCGGCCCGAAGCCCAGGTAGTGGCCGCGCCAGACCATGTTGCGCAGGTCGTCGCCCATGTTCTCGTCAGCATTGAAGGGCAGCATCGACAGCCGCAGGCCCAGCGCCTCGGCCAGCGCCTGCGCGAGCTGCACGTCGATGCCCTGCCCGCCGGCATGAAAGGGCGGCATGTCCTTGTACAGCGCCACCGTGAGCGCGCCGCGCTCGCGGATGCGATCCAGTGCGCCCGTGCCCGCGCGGGCGGCGAACGCCGGCGCGCCCAGGCCGGCCGCGCCCATCCATTGCAGGACGGTGCGCCGCGAAAGATGTGAGGTGCGCATCGCGGCCCCCTTACATCGGCTTGTCGCGGCGGGTCTCCAGGTAGGCCTTGATCGACCAGATGGCCTCCTGGTTCATCACGCCCTCGAACGGCGGCATGTACACCGCACCATTGCGTGTGCGGCCTTGGCGCACGGTCGTGAGGAAGTACTCGTCGATCTCCTTCACGCAGGCGGCCCGCTTGGGCGCATCCTTTTGCGTGGCGCAGTCGTTGTCCATCTTGCGCAGGTCCGGCGCGATGCCGCCCGAGATGGCCTCGATGCCGTGGCAGCGCGCGCAGTTCTGGTTGTAGGCGGAGGTGCCGATCTTCACGGCCGAGGCATTGCCGCGGTACGGATTCTCCGGCCGCCAGTCCTTGCCCAGCGCGGGCAGGCTCGAGGTGTCCACCGCCTGCGGGGTGACATCGCCGTGCGCCCAGGCCAGGCCGGCACAGGCCATGGCCAGCGCGGCGGCGGCCAGTTTCAATCCCTTGCGGGCGCCCCGGTGCGGGTGGCGGTCTGTCAGTTGCGTGGCATGCATCGCTTCGTCTCCGTTTCACGTTCAGTTGATGACGCGAGCCCTTGCGCAAGCGCTGTGCCACGGCAGGTTGTTGCAGGCAGGAACACAAATTGCGTGAATTGCCTCGCGTGTGGCATCCTTTGAAGCTGGCAGCCCAGCAGCAGCACAGGAACGCTGTCCCGTTGCTCCAAAACGGAACACAGCCTGGCCACGAGACCGAGAGTTTTCGATAGTCAGACAGATAGATAGAACACCTGCTCCTCAGAGGCAGTGGAGACAAACCATGGTTGCAACCCCGCGAGCGCTGGCCACGACTGCCAGGACCTGGACCGCCCCCGAGGCCGTGCCGTTCCCGCAGCAAAAGGAACGGATCGAACTCATCGAGCAGTGGCACCAGCGCTGCTCGGCGCTGGGCCTGACACGGGTCGAGCGGCCCGACTTCGAGCCCCTGATGCGCAGCGACCTCGCCGTGGCGCGCGAGCGCAACCAGCGCCTGTTCACGCATGCCGCGCCGGTCATGGAGATGCTGTTCGAGCAGATCGTCGACACCGAAAGCATGATCGTGCTGGCCGACGTCTCGGGCACCATCCTGCATTCGGTGGGCGACGACCGCTTTCTGCAGCGCGCGGACAAGGTCGCACTTTCACCGGGGGTGAATTGGGCCGAGCATTCCAAGGGCACCAATGCGATCGGCACGGCGCTGTTCGAGGAGGCGCCGACCGTCGTGCACGGCGGCGAGCACTTCATCCATGCCAACAACTTCCTGACCTGCTCGGCCGCGCCCATCTTCGATCCGCGCGGCAACATGCTCGGCGTGCTGGACGTCACGGGCGACCAGCGCTCCTACCACCGCCACACCATGGGCCTGGTGCGCATGTCGGCGCGCATGATCGAGAACCAGTGGCTGTCCGACGATTACGGCAACCGGCTGCGGCTGCACTTCCACACCCGGGTGGAATTCATCGGTACGCTGCTCGAGGGCATCATCGTGGTGGGCGTGGACGGCAAGATCCTGGGGGCCAACCGCAGCGCGCTCGACCAGCTCGACATGAGCAGCGCGGCGCTGCGCATGCACAGCCTCACCAGCCTGTTCGGCACGACGGCGCCGGCCATCTTCGACCACTTCCGCGCGCCGCTGGCCACGCCGATGACCTTGACGCTGGCCAACGGCCGCCAGTTCCACGTCAGTGCCCGCTTCAGCGGGCCCCAGCGCACGATGCCGGGCCAGGCGATCGTGGTCGACGATGGCGAGCGTGCATCGGCCGCGGCCGACTCGCGCAAGCCCTCGGGCATGCTGGCCGGCGCCACCGCCCACTCGGCCGAAGGCACGCTCTTCTCGGGCCTGCACTACCTGAACACCGGCGACCCGCAGATCGGCGCACTGATCCAGAAGGTGCAGCGCGTCATCAACCGCGACATTCCCCTGCTGGTGCTGGGCGAGACGGGCACCGGCAAGGAACTGCTCGCACGCGCCGTGCATCAGGATTCCAACCGCGCCCGGCAGCCCTTCGTGGCCGTCAACTGCGCCTCGATTCCCGAGTCGCTGATCGAGGCGGAACTGTTCGGCTACGAAGACGGCGCCTTTACCGGCGCGCGGCGCAAGGGAGCGGTCGGCCGCATCGTGCAGGCCAACGGCGGCACGCTGTTCCTGGACGAGATCGGCGACATGCCGCTGGCCCTGCAGGCGCGGCTGCTGCGCGTGCTGCAGGAGCGGCAGGTGACGCCGCTGGGCAGCCTGAAGTCCATCCCGGTGGACATCGCGGTCATCGGCGCCACCCACCGCAAGCTGCGCGACATGATCGAGGCCGGGGCCTTCCGTGAAGACCTGTACTACCGCCTGAACGGGCTGGTGGTGAAGCTGCCCGCGCTGCGCGAGCGCTGCGACCTGGAGGTGGTGGCGCGCCGCATTCTGCTGACCGACTGCCCGCATGGCACGCCGGAGATCAGCCCGCCGGTCATGGCGCTGTTCAAGGCCTACAGCTGGCCCGGCAATGTGCGCCAGCTCGCCAACGTGCTGCGCACCGCCGCCGTCATGGCCGCGGGCGAGGGCCAGATCGAGGAGCACCACCTGTCGGACGACTTCCTGGAGGACGCGCGCAGCGGCCGCGCGCCGCAGGCGCCGCAGATCAGCATGCCGATCCGCGCCGTGCCTGCGACCTCGGCTGCCGCCGCGGCCGGGGATGTTCCGACCGCGACGCCCGTCGCGGACCCCTTGGCGCGTGCGCCGCTGGCCGCCGAACCCGTGGCAACCGGGGCATCCCAGGCTCCGGCAGAGCCTGTCCAGGCAAGCCCCGAGTCCGCGCTGCCGCGCACGCTCGGCGAAGCGGAAGTCGAGCTGATCCGCAGCACGCTCGCCGCGGCCAACGGCAACATCTCGGTGGCCTCCAAGCGACTGGGCATCAGCCGCAACACCATCTACCGCAAGCTGCGCTGGGGCAAGTGACTTCCGCCTCGGCCAATCGGCCTACGCGGTCGGCCTCTCGCAGGCAAGGACCTATGCCGTCCAGACATGTAACATTTTGACTCCTTTCACGCAAATTGTGTAAAGCTTGGGGTCAATTTCGTTAGCAAAGTCAGGGCACGCAAGGTGTGCACATCGACCCCAGAAGCGCAGACGCCCAGCGCCATGCATCTGCTGGACAAGGCGTCAACGCCCAGGGACACCGTCACCATCCGCGGTGTGAGCCTGCCGCTGCCCGAGCTGGTGGATCGGGCCTTCTTCCAGCCTGAACGCATCGAGGCCCTGCGCCAACGCTTGCAGGCTGCCCAGCCGTTCCCCCACCTGGTGATCGAAGGCCTGTTCCATCCACGCCTCCTGGAACTCGCCGCCGAGGAGTTCGACGCCATCCCCTGGGTCGACGTCAAGAGCCGCTACGAGTCGACACGCCGCAGCCCCGCGAGCCCGGTCTTGGGGCCGGCGTCGCAGTTGTACTTCGCCACGATTCACTCCGCCTGGTTTACCGAGTGGCTGTCGGCGATCACGCAAGTGCCCTACCTGCTGCCCGACCCCAAGCTCCACGGCGGCGGCGCCCACGAGAGCCGCACGGGCGCCAGCTTCGCCGTGCACCGCGACTTCAAGCTGCACCGCAGCCTGGGGCTGCGCAACGAGATGGTGCTCATCACCTACCTCAACAAGGGCTGGCAGCCCGAATGGGGCGGCATGCTCGAGCTGTGGAGCGCGCAGCGCGACCAATGCGTGACCAAGGTGGCGCCGGAGTTCGGCCATACGCTGCTGATGCCGCACTGCGCCGTGAGCTTCCATGGCCATCCTGAGCCCTTGCAGGCACCCGATGACCGGCCACGCCGCTCGCTGGCCGCCTACTTCTACACCAGCCCTGATGCCGGCAAGGTCCGCGACGACCAGGCGTCTTCGATGTTCCTCAATGCGCGCCGCTTCGACCGCCTCATGCGCGTGGCGCAGATGGTCACGCCGCCGATCCTGTTCACCACGGTCTGGAAGATGAGTTCCTGGCCGGGCCGGTTGAAGAGAAAGTTGCTGCGCTCCGGCTGAGACCGCGCCGCCCAGTCGCGCGCGAGCTCTTGAACATCCCGGGCTACTTCACGCCCAGGGTCTACCCTGTACCACCGTCGAACGGCGCTGTACCAGCCTGGAGCAATCAGCCCCCGGTGCTGCCGATGCGAGGCGCCGGACAGCCCGCGCAACCCCTCCAAAGGCCCTTGAATCAGGGCAACCCCCAAGTCTTGCGAGCCACGCCGCCACGCGGCGCGACAGGCATGCGACTTGCGCAGGTGTGCGGGCCCGACCGGCATGTCGCCCGGGCCTGTTCCGTCACCCAAGGAGACACCATGCAATGGACCACCCCCGCGTTTGAAGACCTGCGCTTCGGCTTCGAGATCACGATGTACATCGCGCACCGCTGAAGACCGCGTCCTCCGGTGGCCGCGCGCCAACGCGCGGCCACCGGCCCCCTTCCCTTGCCTTCCTTCCCATGAAAATCCTCGTGCTCGGCTCCGGTGCCGGTGGCGGCTTTCCGCAATGGAACTGCAATTGTCGGCAATGCGCCGGCCAGCGCGTCGGCGAGGTACCGGCACGTGCGCGCACCCAGAGTTCGGTGGCCGTCTCGGCCGACGGCAGCGCCTGGGTGCTGCTCAACGCATCCCCCGATATCGGCCAGCAGCTGCGCGAGCAGGCCCAGCTGCATCCGCGGCACGGCCTGCGCGACACGCCCATCAAGGCGGTCATCCTGATGGATGCGCAGATCGACCATGTGACCGGGCTGCTGGGCCTGCGCGAAGGCCCGTGCATCGACATCTATGCGACGCCCTGCGTCTTCGAGGACCTGACGAGCGCCTTTCCGGTCATCAGCGTGCTCGAACACTATTGCGGCACGCGCTGGCACATGCTGGGCGTGGCCGGCAGCGCGCACAGCGCCACCTTCACGGTGGAGGGCTTCGCGTCGCTGCGCTTCACCGCCGTGGCAATTCCGGGCAAGGCCCCGCCCTACTCGCCCCACCGCGGCGAGCAGACCACGGGCGACAACATCGCGCTGCTGATCGAAGACCTGGACGACGGCCGCCGCCTGTTCTATTCGCCGGGGCTCGCGTCGGTGGGCGAGAGCGAACTGCAGTGGATGAACGGCGCCGACTGCCTGCTCGTGGACGGCACTTTCTGGGCCGAGGACGAGATGCTGCAAGCGGGCCTGGGCCGCAAGACGGCCAGCGACATGGGCCACCTGCCCCAGATGGGCGATGCGGCGCGCGCGGGCATGGTCGACGTGATGCGGGGCTCCGGCGCCCGGCGCAAGGTGCTCATCCACATCAACAACAGCAACCCGATCCTGGACGAGACGAGCGCGCAGCGCCGCGTGCTCGATGGCCACGGCATCGAAGTGGCCTACGACGGCATGGAGATCACGCTATGACGCAATCACTGGCAGCGGCGCCCCCGGGCACGCGTGAAGCGGCGCGCTGCGAGCTGCAGCGCCTGTGGGACTTCGACGAATTCGAAGCGCGCCTGCGCGCCTGCGAGTCGCGCTACCACATCCACCACGGCTTCAACCAGCGGCTCAACCGCGGCGAGCTGGCGCCCTTCCAGGTCCGTGCCTGGGTGGCCAACCGCTTCTACTACCAGGTGAGCATTCCGCGCAAGGATGCGGCGGTGATGTCCAACTGCGACGACCGCGAAGAGCGCCGCCGCTGGATCCTGCGCATGCTCGACCACGACGGCCGCGGCGACTTCGTTGGCGACAATGCCGGCGGCATCGAGGCCTGGGTGCGCCTGGGCGAGGCGGTGGGCCTGGCGCGCGCCGATATGTGGTCGCACCGCCATGTGCTGCCGGGCGTGCGCTTCGCGGTGGACGCCTATGTCAATTTCGCGCGCCAGCGCCCCTGGGAAGAAGCGGCCATCTCCTCGCTGACCGAGATGTTCGCCCCGCGCATCCATGCGGACCGGCTGGCCGGATGGCCGCAGCTGTACCCGTGGATCGACGTGCAGGGCCTGGCCTACTTCCGCAGCCGCATCCCGCTGGCCACGCGCGATGTCGAGCACGGCCTGGAAGTCGCGCGGCGCTGGTGCACCACCCGCGCGCGGCAGGAGCGCGCCATCAGCATCCTTCACTTCAAGCTCGATGTGCTGTGGTCGATGCTCGACGCCATCGAGCGGGGCTTTCCCGACGACATGCCGCAGGAGCTGCGCCCATGATCGCGCGCGACGAACGCCCCCGCATGTCGAGCCTGTACCGCATGCAGTTCGAGCCGAGCCAGGACCACTGGGTCCTGCTCTATCCCGAAGGCATGGTCCGCCTGAACGGGTCGGCCGCCGAGATCCTGCAGCGCTGCGATGGCCGTCGCACGGTGGACGAGATCGTGGCCGAGCTTGAAGCGGTCTTCGCCCAGCCGTCCTTGCAGGACGACGTGGTGGGCTTCCTCAGCCAGGCGCGCCAGCGCGGCTGGCTGCAATAGGCGCGGGCGCGGGCATGTCGGCGCAATCCTCCGCCGCGGTGCGACCGCCCTTGTGGCTGCTGGCGGAGCTGACCTATCGCTGCCCGCTGCATTGCGTGTTCTGCTCCAACCCGGTCGACTACGCGCGGCATGGCGACGAGCTGGACACGGCGCACTGGAAGCGGATCCTGGCCGAGGCGCGCGCGCTCGGCGCCGTGCAGCTGGGCTTCTCGGGGGGCGAGCCGCTGCTGCGCAGCGACCTGGAAGAGCTCGTCGCGCATGCGCGCGCGCTGGGCTTCTACACCAACCTCATCACCTCGGGCGTGGGCCTCACGCCGGCGCGCGCCAGGGGCCTCAAGGCAGCCGGGCTGGACCACATCCAGCTGTCGTTCCAGGACTCCACGCGCGAGCTCAACGACTTCCTCAGCTCCACCCGCACCTTCGAGCTCAAGTCCAGGGTCGCGCGCATCATCAAGGACGCGGGCTACCCGATGGTGCTGAACTGCGTGATGCACCGCTACAACCTGCAGCATGTGGGCCGCATCATCGAGATGGCCGAGGAGATGGGCGCGGACTTTCTCGAGCTGGCCAACACGCAGTACTACGGCTGGGCCTGGCTCAACCGCGCCGCACTGATGCCCACCGCCGGCGAGCTGCGCGAGGCCGAGGCTGTGGTCGATGCGCACCGTGCGCGGCTGGCCGGCCGCATGAAGGTCATCTGGGTGTCGCCGGATTACGCCGATGCGAAGCCCAAGCCCTGCATGGCGGGCTGGGGGTCGGTGTTCATGGTGGTTGCGCCCGACGGCCTGGCCATGCCCTGCCACAGCGCGCGGATGCTGCCCGGCCCGCCCCTGCCCAACCTGCGAACGACCCCGCTGCGCCAGGCCTGGTACGACAGCGAGGCCTTCAACCGCTACCGCGGCCAGTCGTGGATGAGCGCGACCTGCGGCACCTGCGACGAGCGCCACCACGATGTGGGCGGCTGCCGCTGCCAGGCCTATCTGGTGACGGGCGATGCAGCGGCGACGGACCCCGTGTGCCCGAAAAGCCCCGAGCGCGGGCGCATCGACGCGATGCTCGAAGGCGCCGAGGCCGAGCGCCGAAACGCCGCCGCACCGCAGCCGCTGCGCTTCGTGCCCGGCGCAGCGCGCGCCGCGGGCCTGGTGTTTCGCAGCGACGAGAACTCGCGCGCCCTCGGCACCGTGCAGGCCACCCCATGCTGACGGTCCAGGGCCTCACCCAGCGTTACGGCGCGCGCGTCGCTCTCGATGCGCTGAGCCTGTCGGTGCCGCGCGGGGACTTCGCGGTGCTGCTGGGGCCCAACGGTGCGGGCAAATCGACCCTGTTCCAGGTGCTGACCGGCCTCTTTGCGGCCCATGAAGGCGAGGTCGAGGTGGCCGGCTTGTCGATGCGCACCGATGCGCGGCGCGCGCTGGCGCACATCGGCGTGGTGTTCCAGCAGCAGTCGCTCGACCTGGACCTGAGCATTGCGCACAACCTGCAGTTCCATGCCGACCTGCAGGGTCTGCCCTCGCATGAATCGCGCGAGCGCATTGCCAGCGAGGCGGCGCGTTTCGGCATCGCCACCGACCTGCAGCGCAGCGTGCGCGAATTGTCGGGCGGCAACCGGCGCAAGGTGGAGCTGGTGCGCGCCCTGCTCACGCGCCCGCAGCTGCTGCTGATGGACGAGGCCACCGTTGGCCTGGACCCGAAGTCCCGGCGCGACCTGATCGAGGGGCTGCGCGTCGAGGTGCGCGAGCGCGGCGTGACCGTGCTGTGGGCCACGCACCTGGTCACCGAGGCCGAGCACGCCGACCGGGTGCTGGTCCTGCACCGCGGACGGCTGCTGGCCAACGGAACGCCCGCACAGGTCACCGCCGCCCTCGGCGGCGCCACGCTGGAGGACGCATTCCTGGGCGCGACGCGCTAACACCTGCATGGACGGCCGCACGTCCCCAAGAACAACGCCCCGACAACGATCCTGGAGACAACACCGCATGACCCGCAACACCACCCGCACCACCGGCATCACCTCCTGCCTGCTGGCCTTGGCCGCCGTGCTCCTCACGCAGCCGGCATCGGCCAAGGACAGCCAGCTCGCTTTCGTCTCCAGCGAGAAGGACAACGCCATCACCCTGGTCGACCTCAAGACGCTGTCGGTGGTGGGCGTCATTCCGACATGCAAGCGCCCGCGCCACATGCAGCGCCTGCACGGCGACACCCAGCTGATGGTGGCCTGCAGCGACTCGGGGCGCGCCGACATCATCGACCTGGCCACGCGCAAGCCGGTCGCCCGGCTGCCGCTGGGCGAGGACCCCGAGGTATTCGACCTCTCCCCCGACGGGAAGACGGCCTACGTCTCCGCCGAGGACGACGGGGCGCTCAACGTGTTCGACCTGGTGGCCCGCAAGCTGGTCAAGGGCGTGCCGGTGGGCCAGGAGCCCGAGGGCGTCAGGCTGTCGCCCGACGGCCAGCGCGTGTACGTCACCTCGGAAGTCGCGCACATGGTCCACGTCGTCGATGCGCGCACGCTCACGGTGGTTGCCAACATTCCGGTGGGCCAGCGGCCGCGCCGGCTCGCCTTCTCGGCCGACGGCCGCGAGTTGTGGGTGAGCAACGAGTTGGGCGCCAGCGTGAGCGTGATCTCCACGGCCGATCTCAAGGTGGTGGCCACCATCGCCTTCGAGGTCAAGGGCATGCGCGCCGACGACATCACGCCGGTGGGCATGACGCTGTCGCGCGACGGCCGCACCATGTACGTCGGACTCGGGCGGGCCAACCACGTGGCCTTCGTCGATGTGGCCACGCGCAAGACAAGGGCCCTGGCGCTGGTGGGCAAGCGCGCCTGGAGCACCGCCGTCAGCCGCGATGGCGCGCGGCTGTTCGTGGTCAACGGCCTGTCGGACGACATGACGGTGGTGGATACCGCCACCGCCAAGCCGATCAAGACCGTGGCCGTGGGTCGCGTGCCGCACACGGTGGTCGTCGATGACTGAAGCCTTCCGCCAGCGCGGGCTGTGGACCGTGGCGTTCGCGATGGCGCTCGTCCTGGCCGCTTCGGCGGCCAGTGCCGCGCGCCCCACCACCCTGGCGATCGGCATCGTCCAGCGTGCCGACGACGACCGCCTCGACCCGGCGCGCATCGCCCTGGCCTACCCCGGGCAGCCGGGCGGCCGCGCACGCGACGGCGTCGACCTGGCCATCGAGGAAAGCCGCTTCGAGCTGGCGGCCGCCGGCCTGCAGGTGCAGCTCGATGTGCGCGATGCCGCATCGGCGCAGGACGCCAGCGAGCAGTTGCGCCAGCTGGACAAGGCGGGCGCATCCGCCGCGCTGCTCGATCTTCCCGCCGCGTGGATCGCCTCCGCCGCCGCCGCCGTGCCGGCACTGCCGCTGCTCAACGTCGGCGAAGGCGCCGAGTCGGCGCGGCTCGCCGGCTGCCCCGTCAACCTGTTCCACACGCTGCCCAGCGACCGCATGCGCGCCGATGCCCTGGCGCAGGCGCTGCTCGCGCGCAAGTGGATGCGGGTGCTCCTGGTCCACGGCCCGGGCGCGCAGGATGCGGCCCGGCTGTCGCTGGCGCAGGCCGCGCTCAAGCGCTACGGCCTCAAGCAGGTGGCGGCCCGGCCCTTCAGGCTGTCGGCCGATCCGCGCGAGCGCGAGCAGGCCAACCCGCTGCTGCTGACCGGCCCCGCGGCGGTGGGCGGCGACTACGACGTGGTGTGGGCCATCGACAGCGACGGCGAGTTCGCCCGCACCCTGCCCTACCGGGTGGCATTGCCGCGCCCGGTGGTCGGCGATGCGGGCATGACGGCGCAGGCCTGGGCGCCGCATTTCGAGCGCTATGGCGCCCCGCAGCTCGCCCGCCGCTTCGCGCGCGCGGCACAGCGGCCCATGACCGGGCACGACTGGGCCGCCTACATCGCCGCCAAGGCGCTGCTGCAGGCGGCGCTGGCGCCGCCGGTTGCGCCCACGGCCGCCCGGATCGGCGCCGTGCTCAACCGGCCCGACTTCACGCTCGATGGCTTCAAGGGCGTGCGGCTGGGCTTTCGAGGGTGGGACCGCCAGCTGCGCCAGCCGCTGCTGCTGACCGACGGCGCCGGCGTGATCGGCACGGCGCCGGTCGAGGGCGTGCTGCACCCGAGGAATGTGCTCGACACCCTGGGCACGGACGCGCCCGAGTCGCCCTGCAGGAGTTCGCCATGAAGGCGGCGCACCGCCATGGCGGCGCCGCGCATGCGCTGCAGGCATTGCGGGCCATCGCGCTGCGCGAGCTCCGGCGCTTCTGGCTGCAGAAGACCCGGCTGGTCTCGGCGCTGGTGCGGCCGGTGCTCTGGCTCACGGTCTTCGCGGCCGGCTTCCGCAACGTCTTCGGCGTGGCCATCGTCGAGCCCTACGACAGCTACATCCCCTACGACGTCTACATTGCGCCGGGCCTCATGGGCATGGTGCTGCTGTTCAACGGCATGCAGTCCTCGCTGGCCATGGTGTACGACCGCGAGATGGGGCTGATGCGGCTGCTGCTGACCGCGCCGCTGCCGCGCTGGTGGGTGCTGCTGTGCAAGATGGTCGCCACGGCGCTGCTGAGCCTGCTGCAGGTGCTGGCCTTCGTGGCGGTGGCGGCCCTGCTGGGCACCGAGCTGCCGGTGGCGCCGCCGGCATCGCTGCATGCCCTGCTTGCGACCTTCGCCTGCGCCTTGATGCTGGCATCGGTGGGCCTGCTGCTTTCCGTGTACGTGCGGCAGCTGGAGAACTTCGCCGGGGCGATGAACTTCGTGATCTTTCCGATGTACTTCCTGTCCACCGCGCTGTACCCGCTGTGGAAGCTGGAGGAATCGGGCGCCACCTGGGTGTACCGGGTGGCGCAGCTCAACCCGTTCACCCACGGCGTGGAGTGGATCCGCTTCGCGCTGTATGGCAAGGACCCGGGCCTGGCGCCGCTGGTGGTGCTGGGCACGCTGGTTGTCTGCTTCACGCTGGCCTGCCGGGGCTACGACCCCCAACGCGGCTTCGGCGGCTTCGGCGGTTTCGGCGGCGTGGCGCAGCGGGGCAGCGCATGACGACGCGGCGCCACCTGCTGCGCGCGACCGCCG
>NZ_BCUU01000085.1 GCF_001591385.1 Variovorax soli NBRC 106424 | reverse complement strand
CCGTGCCGGGTCGGGGTGGCGCGGGCTTGCAGCAGCGCGGCCTCCAGCCGGCCGGCGCGTGCCCAGTCGCGCGCCCCGACGAAGGCCAGCATCGCATGGATGTCGCTGAAGCTGCAGAAGGCGTCGTCGATGCGCGGCGCCCAGGCGTCGGCCAGTTCCTGCCAGCGCTGGCCCGGGTCGGCGCCGGCCAGCTCGGTCCGCCACAGCAGCGAGCTGGCGTCGATCAGGTCGGCCACGTGGGTCGAGCGATCGCCGCGCAGGCGCTGGTCGTACAGCTGCAGCACGCTGTCGAAGCGGCCGCGCGCCAGCTGGAACAGCGCCAGGTGCCACCAGCAATGAACGGCGGCCACGCTGCCGTCGCTCCAGGCCACGGCATGCTGGCTCATCCAGCGCGCGCCGGCCTCGGCGCGCTCCGTCATCTCGAACAGGTGCGCCATGGTGTGGTGGGTGCGCGCATCCAGCGCGTCGTGCGCGAGCACTTCCGATGCGGCCTCTTCGGCGCGCGCGTACCGGCCCGATTCGAGCAGGCCGAAGGCATGCATGGCGCGCACCGCGTAGTAGCCTGGGAGGCTCGGCGACCAGGCCGGCAGCACGGACGCGACGCGCCCGAGCAGCATCTTCGTGTCGCCCATCAGGTGGTCCAGCGTGTGGGCCACCTGCAGGGCCAGCGCATCGCGCGGGTGATGCCGCAGCAGTTCGCCCAGCCGGCGGCGTGCGCCCTCGTAGTCGTCGGCGAGCACCGCGCCGATGGCGCCCAGGTGCATCCGCTCGCGCGGGTCGGCCGGCAGGGCCGCGGCGCGCTTGGCCACGGCTTGCGCCGAATGCGCGATGGCCCGGTCGCGGCTGCACAGGAGGCGCCAGGCCTCAAGCACATGCGCCATCACGAAGCCCGGCGCCTCGTGCGTTGCGCTGGCGAGCGGGTGGTCGGCCGTCCGGCGCCAGCCGAGAAAGGCGGCCAGCGCGCTTTCGTAGATTTCCTGTGCGCGCGGCGTGGCGCCGCTGACCGCCAGTCCGGCGGCATCTGTCCGTGTCACGACGCCCCCTTGCCGGCGGGTGCCGCTGCCGGCTCGATGTTGAGGTTCAGCCGCAGCATGTTGTCCGGGTCGAAGCGGCGCTTGGCCTGCTGCAGCCTGGCGTAGTTCTGGCCGTAGCTGGCTGCCACGCGCTCGCCTTCGTCCTCGGTCAGGAAGTTGACGTAGCCGTTGCCGGTGGCGTGCGGCGCGAGCTGGGTGAAGGTGCGGCGCGCCCAGTCGCGCACCTTGGCGTCGTCGGCGGGGTCCGCCCAGCGGCCGTGCACGTTCATGATGTAGCGCGCGTCGCGCCCGACAAAGGGCGTCTCGGCCGCGCCGACCCGACCCATGGCGCCGCCGAGCTGGGCGACGAAGATCTCGCACTCGGGCCCCGGCGCACTGGTGGCGGCTTCCATCATGCGGTCCAGCGCCGCGTCGTCGATGCGGCTGAAGTTGTGCGACTTCCAGTAGTTGCGCGAGCCGGGCGCCAGCAGCGGATCGAAGGCGGTCTGGAAGCCCGCGTAGGGCGTGGGGCCCAGGTGGCTGCCCAGCATGTCGCCGAACTGCAGCACCGGGGCGGCGGCACGTTCGCCGGCTTCCACGCTGCCGCAGTGCATCAGCGCGAACACCACCACGTCCTGCCCATGCGACGAGGCGGGCAGGAAGGGCAGCGGCGGCGCCTTGCGCAGCACCGTCCACACACTGAGCTCGTCCGGCGCCTCGGTGGTGAAGTCGCGCCACGCCCGCAGCACCTTCGCGGCCTGGGCGAAGGGGTAGACCACCAGCCCGGCGTACACCTCCGGCCCGACCGGATGCAGCCGGAAGTCGAATGCCGTGACCACGCCGAAGTTGCCGCCGCCCCCGCGGATGGCCCAGAACAGCTCCGGCTCGGATTGCGCCGAGGCCGTGCGCACCTGGCCGTCCGGCGTCACCACGGTCGCGCCGGTCAGGTTGTCGACGCTCAGCCCGTACTTGCGCGACAGCCAGCCGAAGCCGCCGCCCAGGGTGAGGCCGGCCACGCCGGTGGTGGAGTTGATGCCCAGCGGCGTGGCCAGCCCGTGCGCCTGCGCCGCGCGGTCGAAGTCGCCCAGCAGGGCGCCCGGCTGCACGCGTGCGGTGCGCCGTGCGGCATCCACCTCGACCCCGCGCATGCCAGACATGTCCAGCACCAGCGCGCCTTCGCCCACGGCATTGCCGGCAATGTGGTGCCCGCCGCCGCGCACGCTCACCAGCATGCGCTGCGCCCGGGCGAATGCGAGGGCCGCCTGCACGTCGGCCTCGTTCATGCAGCGCGCGATCAGCGCCGGACGCCGGTCGACGCCGGCATTCCAGATTTTTCGCGCTTCTTCGTAGGCCGCATCCGCCGCGGTGATCACGCCGCCGCTGATGCGCTCCGCCAGGGCCTGGACGTCGGCCGGACGCACTTGCCGGACATCCTTGTCCAGCGTAAGGTAGTTCAGGGATTGCATGAGGGACTCCTTGAATGAACAACGGACGGAACACACGGTGGCGGGATGCCGGTTGCGGCCGGTCCGTTCATTGTTCGAGCGCATGGCCTTGCGCACTTGACCGATCGGCGTCCCGGTTTGCCCGAGCGTCCGCGCTTGAGCCCGCAGACCGGGGCCAGATGACCGTTCGTCCGCCCGGCTTGCCCGAGCGTGCGCATCGCGCCTGAAAAGCACGGCCATGGGCCTGGACATCCTGTCCGACGTGCTGCGCGGCGTCCGGCTGCGCGGGGCGGTCTTCTTCAACATCAGCGGCAACAGCGACTGGGCGGCCGAGGCGCCGGCCGGCAGCACGCTCGCGCCGCTGCTCATGCGCGGCGTGGACCACGTGGTGGAGTACCACGCGGTAGTGCGGGGCACCTGCTGGGCCGGCATTCCGGACGGGCCGGTCGTGCAGCTGAATGCGGGCGACGTGGTGATGTTTCCGCGTGGGGACGCGCATGTCGTGTCCAGCGCGCCGGGCCTGCGCGGCAATCTCGACATGGACTGGTTCGCCGGCGTGCGCGGCCAGCCGCTGCCGCTGCGCTTGGCCTACAGCGGCAGCACCATTTCCATGCCGCCGGATTCGGCGCCCTACGACACGGCCGACACCGCCATCGTCTGCGGCTTCCTGGGGTGCGACCTGCGGCCGTTCAATCCGCTGGTCGAGGCGCTGCCGAGGCTGATGCATCTGCGCGCCGACGGCGAGGACAGCTGGATCGCATCCTTCGTGCGCCAGGCCGTGGCCGAATCGCATGCCCGTCGACCGGGCGGCGAGGCCATGCTGGCGCGCATGAGCGAAATGATGTTCGTCGACGCCGTGCGCCGCTTCGCCGACCAGCAGCCCGAGCACGGCACCGGCTGGCTCGCGGGCCTGCGCGACCGTTTCGTCGGTCGGGTGCTGGCGTTGATGCACGAGCAGCCGGAGCGGCCCTGGACGCTCGATGAGCTGGGGCAGCAGGTGGGGCTGTCGCGCTCGGCGCTGCATGACCGCTTCGTCGAGGTCGTGGGCGTGGCGCCCATGCAGTACCTCACCCAGTGGCGCATGCAGGCGGCTTCACGGATGCTGCTGGAAAGCCAGGCCGGCGTGGCGTCCATTGCCCTGGAGGTGGGTTACGAATCGGAGGCCGCCTTCTCGCGCGCCTTCAAGCGCTTCGTCGGGCAGCCGCCGGGCGCCTGGCGCCGGGCACGCGAAGCGGGCTGAGGGCCGCCGGGTCAAAAAACTTTAGAGCAAGGACTGAACCAGTAGCGTGATCGACCCCTCGGTCGTGATGACGCCGGGTTCAGACAGGCAGCCGAGAAGATTTGGCGTAGCCAGGACAATGACCTCTGTGACCCTGGCGCCCAGAAATGCGCCGGCGGTGACGGTTGCATTGACGGTATAGATCTGGACGGCAGGGGTTCCCGTAATGCTCACATCGTTGGCAGCCCACGACATGATGCTGTAGGTGTTGTTGTTCCAGTCGATGCGCTGGGAGCCGGCCGTCTGCTGGCCCAAGAGAGAGGTGCAGGAAATAGTGGTGACGGCCGAGCCGTTGGTGACGCCGGAGCCGATATTGCTGGCATTGGGCAGGCAGGAGGTGTAGTTGTCCGTCCAGGTGGTGCTGATTTCCCGTGGCGTGGCCAGCAAGCCGGGTGAGTAGTAGGTGGTCGCGTTGCCGATACATGAAAGCTGAAGCTGGCCGGCAGGCTGCGCCCGGACTGGCGGGCTGAATACAAGTATCAGCAGAGAGAGGAGCCCCGCGCAGATTGCCGCGATACGGAGTTTGTGGAAGGTCATGACGTGCCTCCTACGGCCTACCGCCCATTGCCGGAACGACCAGCGTCACCAGCACTTCCGCGTTTTCGGGCGCATACAGCCCATGCATCACGCCGCCGGCCAGGTAGGTGAACTGCCCGGCGGCCAGCGTGCTGGTCTTTCCGGGCAGCAGCAGATCGACCTTGCCGCGTAGGCATTGCACGGTGATCGAGCCGCTCACGCTGTGGTCAGGCATGCGTTTGCCGGCAGGCAGTACGAGTCGCATCACCTCCAGGTCGGGGGCCTTGAAGATTGCAATGGTCTTGTCAGCGGTGTCCGGCTGGCCGGGGGCCAGCAGGTCCAGCACTTCACCTGAGATTGCATGTGCGATGGCCATGACCGGGGAGTGTGGCCATGGCCGTCGCCAAAATCAAGCAGCAGCCGGGCAGGTCATGCTGCCGCCGTGCACGCTTCGCTGGGCGTGCCCCGGTCCAGGCTGCGGCTCAGCAGCGCAATGGCCAGGCCCGCCACGGTGAGCAGGGCCGCCACCCAGCCCAGCGAGGTGAGGCCGGGCCCCCGGCTGATGGCCAGGCCGCCGGCCCAGGCGCCCAGGGCATTGCCCAGGTTGAAGGCCGCGATGTTGAGGCTGGACGCCAGGTTCTGGCCGGCGCCGGCCGCCTTGTCGAGCACGCGCATCTGCATCGGCGCCACGGTGGCGAAGCACACCACGCCCAGCACCGCCACGAAAACCATGGCGCCCAGCGCGCTGTGCATGGCCAGGGGCATGGCCAGCAGTACCAGGATCAGTGCGGCCAGGCTGCCGAGCAGGGCGGGCATGAGCGCGCGGTCCGCCAGCTTGCCGCCCAGGATGTTGCCCACCGCCAGCCCGCCGCCCATGAGCAGCAGGGCCGGGGACACGGCCGCTTCCGGCAGGCCGGCCACGCGGGTGAGCAGCGGCTGGATGTAGGTGAACAGGGCGAACACGCCGGCAAAGCCGAAGACGGTGATCGCCAGGCCCAGCAGCACCTGCGGGCGGGCCAGCACGGCCAGCTCGTCGCGCAGGGCCACGGGCGCAGTCTTCTGCTGGCCGTCGCGCGGCACGAAGATGGCGAGCACCACGAAGGCCATCACGCCCACGACGGCGACTGCCCAGAAGGTGGCGCGCCAGCCATGGTGCAGCCCCAGCCAGGCGCCGGCCGGCACGCCCAGCAGCGTGGCCGCCGTGAGGCCGGTGAACATGATTGCGATGGCCGAGGCGCGCTTGTCCGCCGGCACCAGGCCGGTGGCGACCACCGAACCCACGCCAAAGAAGGTGCCGTGGGCCAGCGAGGTCAGCACGCGGGCGGCCATCAGACTCTCGTAGCTCGGCGCCACTGCACAGGCGATGTTGCCCAGCGTGAAGACCGCCATCAGCGCCAGCAGCACCGTCTTGCGCGGCAGCGACCGGGTGGCGATGGTGAGCACGGGCGCGCCGACCGCCACCCCGAGCGCATAGCCCGAGATCAGCAAACCGGCGGTGGCGATGGAGACATGGAGGTCCGCCGAGACCTGCATCAGCAGGCCCATGATGACGAACTCGGTGGTGCCGATGCCAAAGGCACCGGCGGTCAGGGCAAGAAGGGCAATTGGCATGATGCCCCGTACTGTGAAGGCGCTGGGCGCTCGTGACTAGAATGCCGCCTGGACCAGATTTCATGAATTGAAGTCACGAATCACCCGCCATGCCACGCACCGAGCTCAACCGATCCGGCGACATGGAAGCCTTCGTCCAGGTGGTGGACCGGGGCAGCTTTTCCGCCGCTGCCGCCGTGCTGGGCATGACGCCTTCGGCCGTGAGCAAGCTCATGTCGCGGCTGGAAGCACGCCTGGGCACGCGGCTGCTGCACCGTTCCACCCGAAAGCTGCAGCTCACCCCCGAGGGGCAGCTGTACTACGAGCGCGGCGTGCGCGTGCTGGCCGACCTGGACGAGGCCGAGCGCAGCGCCGCGGCCGACGGCACGCCGCGCGGGCGGGTCAGCATCAACGCCAGCATCGCCGTGGGCCGGCGCCTGCTGCTGCCGCTGGTCAAGCCCCTGCTGGCCCGGTACCCGCAGATCCAGCTCGACATCGACCTCACCGACCGGGTGGTGGACCTGATGGACGAGCGCGCCGACATCGCCATCCGCTGGGGCCGGCTGCCGCCCTCCGACCTGGTGGCGCGCAAGCTCGGCGAAACCGGCCTGGCCATCCTGGCGTCGCCCGACTACCTGGCCCGTTACGGCACGCCGCGCACGCCGCAGGAGCTGCTGCTCCACAACCGCCTGGGTAACAGCTACCGGCGCATGAACCCCGACTGGCCCTTGCTGGTGGACGGCCGCCAGGTGGACGTACCCATTGCCGGCACGGTGCGCGCCAGCGACGGCGAAAGCCTGCGTCGCCTGGTGCTGGACGGGGTGGGGCTGGGGCGGCTTTCCCTCTTTCATGTCCGGGGTGATATCGAGGCGGGCTTGCTTGTTCCGGTGCTGGAGGAGTACAACCCGCACGAGCTCGAACCGATCCATGCCGTCTATCTCGGAAAAGGCGGCCGGCTGCCGGCCCGCGTGCGGGCCGTTCTCGACTACCTCAGTGGCCATGTGGACCTGCGCGAGGCGCATTCACTGCCGCGCGCGGAGCCTGGCTCCCAAGCGCGGCCCCAGCGGTGGCGCGCCTCGTCCCGCGAATAAGAAGGTGTGAGCAGCATGACGATGAATACCGAAGGCTTCGCTCTCTTCGACACCCGATACGGCCAATGCGGCATTGCCTGGGGCGCGCGCGGCATCGTGGGTGTCCAGCTCCCCGAGGTCGACAGCGCGGCCACCCGCGCCCGCATGCGCAAGCGCTTTCCGCTGCTGCACGAATGCACGCCGCCGCCGGATGTGAAGGCCGCCATGGCGCGCATCACGCACTTGCTGACCGGCGGCATCGACGACCTGGGCGACGTGGGGCTGGACTGGCACGGCGTTTCGGATTTCCATCGCCGCGTCTACGAACTCACGCGCCGCATCCCGCCCGGCGAGACCCGCACCTACGGCGACGTGGCTGCCGAACTGGGCGACAAGAGCCTGGCACGGGCCGTGGGCCAGGCACTGGGGCTGAACCCCTTCGCACCGGTGGTGCCCTGCCACCGCGTGCTGGCGGCGGGCGGCAAGCCGGGTGGCTTCTCGGCCCATGGCGGCACGCACGTCAAGCTGCGCATGCTGGCGGTGGAGGGCGCGGAAGCGGAAGCCATCAACAGCGCGAGCATGCCGCTGTTTTCCCGCGAGGAGTTTCGGCAAACCCAGGTGCCTGACTGACCCTCGGCTAGCTTGGTTTCCGTGGAGAGAAATTCGGCGGAACCGTGCCCGCGCGGGCTGCACTTGCTGGTGGCTCTGGTTCTGTGCGATGGACGACGGATTTCGACGGCGCTTGGTAGATCGGCGTCAGCAGTGCCTCGCCTTTGACAGGGGCGGGTCGGACCAGTTGAATGCCCACGATGTCCTGCGGGTCGATCTTGTCCTTGATGGGGGTTTCGGCCTCGTCGGCGGCAAACCCTTTCGCACGCTTGATTTCCGATAGAAGGGCGGACTTGGTTTCGTATCGGTCCTTTGCCTGCTGCACTCGTAGCTGGAGAAGGCCGGCTTTGCCCTTCAAGGCGTCGGGCAGTTGGTCGAGGTGCGTGAAGGGCCCCAGGAGTTTCAGCGACTCCTGGTGCAGGCGCTTGAGTTCTTCCTTGCATTCATCAACGCTTGCTGCAACCGCCGCATGCCGCTCATTCAGGTATTTGGGCAGATCTTCGCCTTGCCCGTGATAGCGGATCTGGTACAGGTAGCCTGTATCACTGCCCCGGAGAGCAAAGCTCGTGGATACGGCCGGATCCGTCGAGGTCGCGACGAAGGCGCTCAGGCGCTTGAGCTTGTTCTCGTCGTGTTCATTCGGCACCTTGGCAATCACATGGTTCAGCAAGTCCTGCCCGCGACCTTTCGCGGTAAGTCCTTCCTTGAAGACGCCTGCCTCGAAGGGGTCGCGTGTATCGCCCCGGTAGCGCAGCGCGAGCGGCTTCAGCGCCTTGTTCAGGGACTGCAACTGACCCGGTGCCTTGGATGAACTCGAACCGGGACTTCCAGTTTTGTGGGGCGTGCTCGGTCCCGCCTGCGGCGCGTGCAAACCGCCGCCCGCAGGTGCCGCGGCCTTGGAAGCCTGGCCTGCAACGATGGGGTGAAGGGCGGCGGGCTGCCCGGTTGGCTTGGGAGGAATGTTCATGGCGATGCGATGGCGCAACTACGCCGGATTCCCCTGCGTGCCGGAACTCGGCAGTCCATGGGCGGGGAATTCGAGCGGCACCGGCTTCGGCGATTCGGTAGCAGGCCTCGACGGGGTTGGCACTCGGCTGCGTGGTTTCGCCAGCAGGGATTCGATCGCAGACTCGTTCCGGTAGACCATCTTGCCCGGATCGCCTTTCGCATCGAGTTCGGCAGCGCAGAGGATGTCGTGCGGACGGATTTGCACAGGGACCGCAATCTCCTTTTCGTGGGCGAGAGATGCGGCGACCTCCAGGTCTTGAGACTGCCTGCCAATTCTGATGGCCGCCTGCAGCAACGCGTGCGCCGCCGCGCTGGCGGCAGGAGGCAGTTCCGGCGGCATCATCTCTCGCAGCTCTTCGGGCAAGCCGCGGTACTCCGTGGCGTACTCGAGAATGTCTGCGACGGTTTGCCGGTCCTCGGCGTTAACGCCTGCAGCCTCTGCCTTGTTGCGCCAATGCTCCATCAGCTTCTCGATGCGCGCGGGGAGCCCCTCGATCGACGCCCGGATGTTCTTTTCGACGTCGACACCTTGGGGCTGATCCTTCAGGGTGTACAGGAACCAACGCTCACCTGGAATCCGCTGCTCGGCTGCGAAGTCGAGCGCCACATCTCTGTCCCTGGTGGTGGACACATACCCGCTCGCGGTCCCGAAAATCTCCTCGAGGTTGTCGGGCTTCGGCAGACCGGACTTGGGATCCCACGGCTCCACGTGGTCGGCGAGCTTGTGCTTGATCAAGTCCACTTCCTTGCCCAAGGCATGGAAGCCCTGCGCGGCAATGCGCTTGGGCGAACGCCGGTCCACCCGGTTCAACGTCGTGCCGGGAGGACGCTTTCTTGTCTTTTCGTCGAATGCATCCAGGCTGGTTCGCAGCGACGCCGAAAATGGCTTGTTGCGGGTTGGCTCGCCACCTTCGACTCCTGTTGCCGGAGTCGACGGGACGGGATTCAGAAGCCTGGAGATATTCATCATGTCGGGCTCGGTGTGACGTGCGGCCATGATGAAGCGATGCCTGCACTCGGCCTGCGCAACGCGCGAAGCAATGTGCGAAGACCCGAACCAGCAGGATTTTCGAGGCCTTGCGACAATCGGCCGAATGACTTCCCGCCTCTTGCGCATGGCCCTCGTCCTGGGCCTGATCTCGGCCATCGGGCCATTTGCCATCGACATGTACCTGCCGGCGCTGCCGGCCATTGGCGCGGACCTGCGCGCGGACATCGGCGCGGTGCAGATGAGCCTGACCGTTTTCTTCCTGGCCCTGGGTGTCGGGCAACTGCTGTACGGCCCGGTGTCGGACATGGTGGGCCGCAAGCCGCCGCTGTATTTCGGCCTGGCCCTGTTCGTGGCGGCCAGCGTGGGCTGCGCCATGGCCACCAGCGTCGAGGCGCTGGTGCCGCTGCGCTTCGTGCAGGGCCTGGGCGCCGCGGCGGGCATGGCCATTCCGCGCGCGGTGGTGCGCGACCTGCACACCGGCACCGATGCCGCGCGGCTCATGTCGCTGCTCATGCTGGTGTTCAGTGTCTCGCCGATCCTGGCGCCGCTGGCGGGCAGCGGCGTCATCGCGCTGTCGAGCTGGCGCGGCGTGTTCTGGGTGGTGGCGGTGGCCGGCCTCGTGGGCCTGGTCACGGTCGGCTTCATGCTGCGCGAAACGCGCGAGGCCAAGGACCGGCTCGACAGCACCCTGGGCGGCGCGCTGCGCGCCTACGGGGTGCTGCTGCGCGATCCGCACTACCTGGGCCTGGTGTTCATCGGCGGCTTTGCCATGAGCGGCTTCTTCGTCTACCTGGCCAATTCGTCCTTCGTGTTCATCGATCACTACGGCTTCACACCCACGCAGTACAGCCTGGCCTTCGGCGTGAATGCGGCCGGCTTCATCGGCGCCTCGCAGTTCACCGGCGCCCTGGGCGAGCGGTTCGGCCTGGTGCCGCTGGTGCGGGGCGCGGCGCTGGCCTGCGGCATGGTGATGGTGGCACTGATGGGCTACTTCCTGGCCGGCGGCGACGACTACCGCGTGCTCATGGCCCTGTACTTCATCGCCAGCGCCTTCATGGGCTTCGTGATTCCCACCACCGGCGTGCTGTCGCTGGAGGCACATGGCGCCATCGCCGGCACTGCGTCGGCCCTGATGGGCACGTTGCAGATGCTCACTGGCGCGCTGATGATGAGCACCATCGCCGTGTTCACCAACGGCTCGCCCATTGCCATGGTGTCGGGCATGACGCTGGGCGCCGGCATCGCGCTGGTGCTCACCTGGATGACCCTGGGCAGCGGCCGCGGCGCGGTGCTGGCGGTTCGCTCATGACGCAGACGCAGCCCGAGCCGACGGTGCAGGACGGGCTGCCGCAGCCGCAGCGCACGCGCTCGATGATCGTGATCCTGCTGGGCATCGCGGTCGCGGTGCTCGACGGCACCATCGTCAACCTGGCGCTGCCGGGCATTGCGCAGGAACTCAAGGCCAGCCCCTCGGCCGCCATCTGGGTCGTCAACGCCTACCAGATCGCCACGCTGGTCATGCTGCTGCCGCTGGCGGCGCTGGGCGACAAGGTGGGCTACCGACGGGTGTACCTGGTGGGCATGACGCTGTTCACCGTGTCTTCCGTGGTGGCCACCTTCTCCAGTTCGCTGACCATGCTGATCGTCGCGCGCGCACTGCAGGGACTGGGCGCGGCCGGCATCATGAGCGTCAACGCGGCGCTGGTGCGGCTGACCTATCCGGCTGCGGAACTGGGGCGCAACATCGCCAAGAACTCCGTGGTGGTGGCGGCGTCGTCGGTGGCGGGGCCTTCGGTGGCGGCGGCCATCCTGTCGGTGGCGTCGTGGCCGTGGCTGTTCGCGCTGAACGTGCCGCTGGGCCTGCTGGTGCTGGCCCTGGGCATGAAGGCGCTGCCGCACAACGTATCCAAGGGCTCCGGCGTTCGCTTCTCGGCGCTGGACGTGGGGCTGAACGTGCTGATGTTCTCGCTCTTCTTCATCGGCGCCGACGGGCTGGGCGTGCGCGACGGCGCAGCGCATGGCACGCCCGTGGTGGCCTGGGGGCTGCTGGCGGCCGGCGTGCTGGTGGGCGTGTTCTACATGCAGCGCCAGCGGCGCCAGGCGATGCCGTTGTTCCCGGTGGACCTGCTGCGCATTCCCGTGTTCGCGCTGTCGATGTGCACCTCGGTCATGGCTTTCTGCGCGCAGATGCTGGCCTACATCGCGCTGCCGTTCCTGCTCCTGGACGTGTACGGACGCACGCACGTGCAGGCCGGTCTGCTCATCACCGCCTGGCCGCTGGCCATCGTGGTGATGGCGCCGCTGGCCGGCCGGCTCATCGGCCGCTACCCCGACGGCGCGCTGGGCGGCCTCGGCCTGGGCCTGATGGCCTCGGGGCTGGTCGCGCTGGCCTTGCTGCCGCAGGACCCGTCCAACATCGACATTGCCTGGCGCATGGCGCTGTGCGGCGCGGGCTTCGGCCTGTTCCAGTCGCCCAACAACCATACCATCGTGAGTTCGCCGCCGGCGCATCGTGCCGGTGCCGCCAGCGGCATGCTGGGCACGGCGCGGCTCACCGGGCAGACGCTGGGGGCCGTGGTGCTGGCGATCGTCTTCGGCATCTGGTCGCCGCATGCGGCCACCGGGCCGGCCATCGCCCTGTGGCTCGCTGCGGCTTGCGCGAGCTGTGCGGCCGTGTTCAGTACCTTGCGCCTGCGCCAGGCACCGCTGGGTGCCGCAACGGCCACGCACACGTAGACACACCATGTCCCAGATCGGCAGGCCTCCTTGCGACGATGCGGTGATCGCAGCGGGCCGGCCGGCAACGGGATGTCCGCCGGCGGCCAAGCCCTGGGTGCTGGCGGCCGCGATCATCGGGTCGAGCATGGCCTTCGTCGACGGCACGGTGGTCAACGTGGCGCTGCCGGCCATCCAGCGCGAACTCGATGCCACCGCCTTCCAGGCCCAGTGGGTGGTGGAGTCCTATGCCTTGTTCCTGGCGGCGCTGCTGCTGGTGGGCGGCTCCATGGGCGACCGCTTCGGGCGGCGCAAGGTGTTCGCGCTGGGCGTGGCGCTGTTCGCCGGCGCATCGGTGGGCTGCGCGCTGGCGGGCAGCGTGCAGCAGCTCATCGCGGCGCGGGCGGTGCAGGGCGTGGGCGGGGCCTTGCTGGTGCCGGGCAGCCTGGCGCTGATCAGCGCGAACTTCAATGAGAAGGAGCGGGGCAAGGCCATCGGCACCTGGTCGGGCTTCAGCGGCATCACGGCGGCGGTCGGGCCGGTGATCGGCGGCTTCCTGGTGGACCACTACTCATGGATCTGGGCCTTCCTGGTGAACGTGCCGCTGGCGCTGCTGGTGCTGGCGATCACGGCCTGGCACGTGCCGGAAAGCCATGGCGGCGAGGCCGACGCGCCGCTCGATTGGCTGGGCGCGCTGCTGGCGACGCTGGCCTTGGGCGGCGTGGTCTATGCCTTCATCGAGGCGCCTTCGCAGGGGTGGGGCGCCTCGGCGGTGCTGGCGGCCCTGGTCGTCGGCGCGGCGGCGGGCATCGCCTTCGTGGCCTGGGAAATCGGCCAGGAACGGCGGGCGCGCTCGCCCATGCTGCCGCTCTCGTTCTTTCGCAGCAGCGACTTCAGCGGGGCGAACCTGCTGACCCTGCTGCTGTATGCGGCGCTGGGCGGCGGGCTGTATTTCTTCCCGCTCAACCTGATCCAGGTGCAGGGCTACTCGGCCACGGCGGCGGGCGGGGCGCTGCTGCCTTTCATCCTGATCCTGTTCGCGCTGTCGCGCTGGACGGGGCAGCTGGCGGACCAGGTCGGCGCGCGGCTGCCGCTGGTGGTCGGGCCGGCCGTGGCGGCGGTGGGCTTTGCGCTGTTCGCGGTGCCCGGAACCGGCGCCAGCTACTGGACGGGCTTCTTCCCCGCCGTGGTGGTGCTGGGCCTGGGCATGGCGATCACCATCGCGCCGCTCACCACCACGGTGATGAACGCGGTGGGCACCGACGCGGCGGGCGTGGCCTCGGGCGTGAACAACGCGGTGTCGCGCGTGGCGGCGGTGCTCGCCATTGCGGTGTTCGGCCTGCTCATGGCCCGGGCCTTCGGTGCGCGGCTGGATGCGGGCCTGCGGCAGCTGGACGCGCCGCCGGAGGTTGTCCAATTCCTCTCCGGCCAGCGCGCGCGGCTGGCGGAGGCGGCGCTGCCGCCGGGCATGGATGGCGCGGCGGCCGACGCATTGCGGGAGCAGATCCGCGCAGCCTACGTGTCGGGTTTTCGGTGGATCATGCTCGCCAGTGCCGCGCTGGCGTTGCTGAGTGCACTGGCCGCCTGGCTGCTCATCGGCAAGAAGGCCGATGCCGGCGGAGGGCAGGGGGCTTCCTAGCCCAATTGGCAAATATGGCTATTTTTGCCATAATGCCGTCATACAGCCCTGAAGGAGTCGCCCATGTCCAGCCCGCTCATCAGCATCGACGACCTGCCGCGCCAGAACGCGTCGCAGGTCAAGAACAAGTGGGGCGAGGTGGTGCGCCAGGTGCGGCAAAGCGGCAGCGTGGCCATCACCAACCACTCGTCGGTCGAAATGGTGCTGCTCGATGCCGCCACCTACCAGCAGCTCACAGAAAGCCTGGCGGCGCTGCAGGCGCGCGAGCAATCGGTGCTCGACGAACTGGCCGAGCGCTTCGACGCACGGCTGGCCAGCCTGCAGCAGCCCGGCGCGGCTGCGCGGGTGGGGTCGCTCTTCGAGTCCAGGGGTAAGCTGGGCAGCAAGCGGCCCAAGGCCGGCGCCACGCACTGAAGCTCGCGCACTCAAGCACTGAATGCCAACGGCACCGGCCAAGGAGCGGCCCTTCATCTTCGTGCTGGCCGGCGTCAACGGCGCGGGCAAGAGTTCGGTCGGCGGCGCCTTGCTCGCCGATCACGGCCTCGGCTGGTACAACCCCGACAGTTATGCGCGCGAGCTGGTCGCGCTGCTGGGCCTGCCCATCGGCGAGGCCAATGCCAGGGCCTGGGAACATGGCCGCGCGCAGCTCGAGGCCGCCATGGCCGAGGGCCGCAACTTCGCCTTCGAAACCACCCTGGGCGCCCGCACCATTCCCGACATGCTGGCGCAAGCGGCGCGCACCCACGACGTGGTCATGCTGTTCTGCGGCCTGGCCTCGGTCGAGCTGCACATGCGGCGCGTGAAGGAGCGGGTGGCCGTCGGCGGCCACGACATCCCGCAGGCCAAGATCCAGGAGCGCTGGAAGGCATCGCGCCTGAACCTGGTGCGCCTGCTGCCGCACCTGGCGCGGCTGCAGGTGTTCGACAACAGTGCGCAGGCCGCGCCGGGCAAGCCCATTCCCGACCCCGTGCTGCTGCTGGAGACCGTGCGCGGCCACGTCACCTACCCGGGCCCCAAGGACCGCGAGGCGCTCAATGCCACGCCCGAATGGGCCCGGCCCATCGTCCAGGCGGCCTTCGAGCACCAGGCGGAACTGGCATCGCCGGCCAAGCCACCTGCCGCAAAGCGCCGCAAGATGCTTCAATAGCGCCTTCGCGGCCGTCTGGCGTCGGCTCGCACGCGTGCAACACCAAGGAAGAGACAAGCAAGATGACTTTCCAGGCAATCGTGATCGACAAGGACGACAGCGGACGCTACCGCGCCGAGCAGCGCGCCCTGTCCGACGATGCGCTGCCCGAGGGCGACGTGACGGTGGGCGTGCAGTACTCCACCGTCAACTACAAGGACGGGCTGGCCATCACCGGCAAGGCGCCCGTGGTGCGCAAGTTTCCGCTGGTGGCCGGCATCGACTTCTCCGGCGTGGTGGAGCAAAGCACCCACCCCGACTGGAAGCCCGGCGACCGCGTGGTGCTCAACGGCTGGGGCGTGGGCGAAGGCCACAGCGGCGGCCTGGGGCAGCTGGCCCGCGTCAAGGGCGACTGGCTCGTGCCGCTGCCCGACGGCCTGTCGGCGCGGCAGGCCATGGCCATCGGCACGGCCGGCTATACGGCCATGCTGTGCGTCATGGCGCTGGAGAAGCACGGCATCCGGCCGAACGACGGCGACATCCTGGTCACCGGGGCCAACGGCGGCGTGGGCACCGTGGCCATCTCGCTGCTGGCCAGGCTGGGCTATCGCGTGGTGGCGTCCACCGGGCGCCTGGGCGAGGCCGAATTCCTCAAGCAGCTCGGGGCGGCCGAGGTCATCGACCGCGCCGAGCTGTCTTCGCCCGGCAAGCCGCTGGGCAAGGAGCGCTGGGCCGGCGTGGTGGATGCGGTGGGCAGCCACACCCTGGCCAATGCCTGCGCCACCACCCGCTACCGCGGCGCCGTGGCCGCCTGCGGCCTGGCGCAGGGCATGGACTTTCCGGCGAGCGTCGCGCCCTTCATCCTGCGCGGCATCACCTTGTACGGCATCGACAGCGTGATGGCGCCGCTGCCTCTGCGGCGAGAGGCCTGGCAGCGCCTGGCGCGCGACCTGGACCTGGCCAAGCTCGATGCCATCACGCGCGAAATCTCGCTGGGCGAGGCGTTGCAGGCGGGGCGGGACATCCTGGAAGGGAAGATCCGCGGCCGCGTGGTGGTCGACGTCTCGCGCAGCTGAGCCTGTCCGCGCGCCGGCCCTTGTTGGTCGGTCACGGACCTGTCATGGGCGGCCCCTACCTTCGGCCGCGCGTCCAACCAACAGAGGAGACGAAGCATGCGTGCTGTGACGACAACGACCAAGAAGAAGCTGGGCCTGGCGATGCTGGGCATGGGCCTGATGCTGGCAGCCGCGCTGCCGGCGGCGGCGCATGACGAGGAACAACGCGGCCGGCGCCGCGCCGAGAATGCGCCGCTGGTGATCGGCCACCGCGGCGGCGCCAGCGGCTACCTGCCCGACCACACGCTGGAGACCTATGCGCTGGGCATCGAGCTGGGCGCCGACTACATCGAGCCCGACCTGGTGGCCACCAAGGACGGCGAGCTCATCGCCCGGCACGAACCCAACCTGATCGACACCACCAACGTCAAGGACCTGCCGCAGTTCGCCTCGCGCCGGCGCACCGTCATGATCGACGGCGTGCCCACGGACGGGTTCTTCGCCAGCGACTTCACCCTGGCCGAGATCAAGCAGCTGCGCGCCGTGCAGCCGCTGGCCGACCGCGACCAGTCCTTCAACGGCAGGTTCCAGATCCCCACGCTGGCCGAGGTGATCGAGCTGGCCAAGCGCAAGTCGCGCGAAGAGGGCCGGCGCATCGGCATCTACCCCGAAACCAAGCACCCGACCTACCACCAGGGCATCGGCCTGCCGCTGGAAGACCGCCTGCTGCGCGTGCTGAGTGCCGCGGGCTGGAACCACCGCAGTGCGCCGGTGTTCATCCAGTCCTTCGAGACGGCCAACCTGCGCTACCTGCGCAGCAAGACCAGCGTGCGGCTGGTCCAGCTGGTGGATGCCAACGACGTCAAGCCCGACGGCACGATGGACCTGACCGCACCCTACGACAAGCCCTACGACTGGGTGGTGTCCAACCGGGCCGGCACCTTCGCCGACCTGCTCACGCCGGCCGGCCTGCAGGAAGTGCGCGGCTATGCCGACGGCATCGGCCCCTGGAAGCCCTACCTCATTCCCAGCGCCTGCAAGACGATCCAGAACGGCGCCTGCGCCGACGTGACCGGCGACGGCGCGGTGGACGAGCGCGACCGCGTGCTGCTGCCCGTCACGCCCGTCATCGCCAACGCCCACCGCGCGGGCCTGCTGGTGCACCCCTACACCTTCCGCAACGAGCAGAAGCGCCTGACGGGCAGCTTTGCAGGCAACCCCATCAACGAGTACCTGGCCTTCTACGAGGCCGGCGTCGACGGCCTGTTCAGCGACTTTGCCGACACCGCGGTGGCGGCTCGTGCCATGTTCCTGCTCAAGCACGACCCGGACTACGCCGCCTGCCTGGTCAACTCGCGCCGCTGCGAGCGCAGCAACGACTGATTTCCCGCACACCCTTCGCCGCTACCACCTTCGCGTTATCGCGCATGGCCAATAGCCAAGGCCCAGGCGCGCGCCCAAACTTCGCCGGCATTTCTGGATGCCGCCCGAAGGCGGCAGAGGAGAGGAGTGGCAATGACTTGTCGTACGAGCGCGCCGGCCCGGCTGGCGCCGTTGGCCTCTTCGATGGTGCTGTTGCTCGGTGCCATCCTGGCCGGCTGCTCCGGCAAGGACGAGCCCCAGCCAGGCAAGGTGCTCGACGAAGCACGCCTGGCGGGGCGCAACGGGGCCTCGTTTCCGCAGGCCGACGAGGACTACTTCAAGGACATGGACGGCGGCATCGCCCTCACGCCTGACGAGGTGCGCGGGCGGAACATGTGGCTGGTCTGGAGCGGCGGCAACGACCGCTTCTGGACGAAGATGACCGACTACACCTTCGGCGCCTTCGACCTGCTGAAGATCGTGAGCTCGCACCCCAGCCTGGGCTATTCGCGCGTCAACCGCTGGAACTACTTCGGCCTGGTGAACGAGCCGTGCTTCGACAAGGCCACCGGCCCTTCGAAGGACCGGCGCGGCCTGTGGCTGGACGTGCGCAGCAAGGACTGCGCGGCGGACCCCTTCGAGAACGAGCAGAAGTACCCCGGCGTGAAGATCGGCGCGCGCGGCAAGGCGCTGGGCGACGGCACCACGCAGCCCGTGGGTTCCTACTACGGCTACGGCACCGGCATTGCCGGCCTGCGCCTCTTTCCCAACCCGGACTTCGACGAGAAAGCCGCCAAAGAATGGGACGCCGAGCGCTACTACACCGACCCGAGCTACTACAACCGCAAGGACCTGGTGCGCCCCTACCGCGTGGGCATGAGCTGCGGCTTCTGCCACATCGGCCCCAGCCCGTCCAAGCCGCCGGCCGATCCGGAGAACCCGAAGTTCGAGAACCTGAGTTCGTCCGTGGGCGCACAGTACATGTGGGTGGACCGGCTCTTCATCTTCAACGCGAACAAGCCCGAAGGCCGGCGCAACTTCATGTACCAGCTGGCCCATACCTTCAGGCCCGGCTCCATGGACACCTCGCTGGTGTCCACCGACTCGATCAACAACCCGCGCACCATGAACGCGGTGTACGAGTTTCCGCAGCGCATGGAACTGGCCAGGCGCCTGGGCCACGAGAAGCTGGCCGGCGGCGAGCGCGACAACAAGCAGTTCCAGGATTTCACCAACAGCGGCCCGCTGCTGGACTTCTACGACCCGAAGGACCAGACCGTGCGCACGCCGCACGTGCTCAAGGACGGGGCCGATTCGGTGGGCCTGCTGGGCGCGCTCAACCGCGTGTACCTCAACATCGGCCTGTTCAGCGAGGAATGGCTGCTGCACTTCAACGCGGTGGTGGGCGGCAAGACCATCACGCCGATCCAGATTGCCGATGCGCAGAAGAACTCCAGCTACTGGCAGGCCACCGAGGCGGGCACGCCGGCCACGGCGCTGTTCTTCCTGAAGGCGGCGCGGCCGGATCGGCTGAAAGACGCGCCCGGCGGCGCCCGCTACCTGCAGGCCGACGCGGCCACGCTGGACAAGGGCAAGCAGGTGTTCGCCGACACCTGCGCCCGCTGCCATTCGAGCAAGGCGCCCAAGCCGCCGGTGGAGGTCACCGCGCCCCAGTGCTCGGGCCCCGGCTACCTGGACTGCTTCAAGAAGTACTGGGCCTGGACGCAGACGGACGACTACAAGCACCAGATGCGCGGCATCGTGGCCGCGCCGGACTTCCTGGAGAACAACTACCTGTCGACCGACGTGCGCATTCCTGCCACGCTGCTGCGCACCAACGTCTGCAGCCCGCTGGCCACCAATGCGCTGGGCGGCAATATCTGGGACAACTTCTCGTCCAGCACCTACAAGTCGCTGCCCTCGGTGGGCACGGTGACGCTGTCCGACCCGTTCACCGGCCAGTCCTTCGCCTACGCCATGCCGGCGGGCGGGCGGGGCTACACGCGGGTGCCGTCGCTCATCAGCGCCTGGTCCACCGCGCCGTTCCTGCTGAACAACACGGTCGGGCCTTTCGACATCAATCCGTCGGTCGATGCGCGCATGAAGGTGTTCGACGCATCGATCGAGCAGATGCTGTGGCCCGAGAAGCGCGAGCGCGACCCCGAACTGGGCGCCAAGGTCAACGGCACCATCGACCGCACCACCGAACGCAGCGAAGTGGTGATTCCGGTCGGCTTCGTGCCCGAAGGCCTGCGGCCGCTGCAGGGCAAGCTGCACCGCTGGCTGCCGCAGCTGTTCTCCGAAGGCGGGGACGTGGTGCTGGGCCCCGTGCCCAAGGGCGTGCCCATTGCCATCCTGTCCAACCTCAAGCTGCGCGCGGAGGAGGGCGACATCGGCGACAAGGCCGAGCACCTGGCCCGCATCAGCGCACTGGCGCTGCGGCTCAAGGCCAACCTGCTCACCGCCCCCAAGGACGCCACCGATGCCCAGCTGCGCCAGCACTTCACCGACCTGCGCGAGCCCATGCTGGCGCTCAGCAAGTGCCCCGACTTCGTGGTCAACCGCGGCCACTACTTCGGCACGGCGGAGTTCAACCGGCAGGACGGGCTGTCGGCGGACGAGAAGTCCTTCGGCAAGGAGCCGGAGCTGAGCGATGCGGACAAGCGCGCGCTGATCGCCTTCGTCAAGACCTTCTGACGGCCTCCCGCTCTTCATGGCAGTCGTCGAAACGGGGCTCGACTGGGACTATGTGATCGTGGGCTCGGGCGCCGGCGGCGGCGTGCTGGCCGCGCGGCTGGCGGAAGAAGGCATGCGCGTGTTCCTGCTCGAGGCGGGCGGCGATCCGCAGTCGGCCGAGCGCATGCCCGACGATTGCGCGGTGCCGGCCTTCCACGCCTTTGCCTGCGAGAACCCTGCGCTGGCCTGGGACTTCCATGTGCGCCACTACAGCGACGAAGCGCAGCAGGCGCGCGACCCGAAGTACCGGCCGGGGCAGGGCGTGCTCTACCCGCGCGCCGCGGCGCTGGGCGGCTGCACGGTGCACAACGCCATGATCTTCATGCCGCCGCACGATGCCGACTGGAACGAGATCGCGCGCATGACCGGCGACCTGTCCTGGCGGGCCGAATACATGCGCCGCTATGCGCAGCGCATCGAGAACTGCGGGCATCGCCCGGTGTGGCGAATCCTGCACCACCTGGGGCTGGACCCGACCGGCCACGGCTGGAAGGGCTGGCTGCGCACGGAAAAGTCCATGCCCCTGTCCGTGGTGCACGACGACGGCCTGATGCGCCTGGTGCTGGGCACCGCGCGCAGCTTCACACGCAAGTTGCCCACGCCGCTGCTCAGCGCCTGGCGCTGGCTGCGCAACGGCCTGGGCGACCCCAACTCCAGGCGCCGGGGCGGCGGCAGCTTCGAGGGCATCTGCTACACGCCGCTGTCCACCGACGGCCATCGCCGCAGCGCGGTGCGCGAGCGGCTGCTGGATGTGGCACGTCGCTTTCCGCACAACCTGCACATCGAACTGGATGCGCTCGCCACCCGGGTGCTGTTCGACGCGCGCGGTGCCGCCAGCGGCGTGGAATACCTCAAGGGTGCCCGGCTCTATCGGGCCCACCCCGTGCCCAGCGACAGGCCCGGCACCCGCCGCGAGGTGCATGCCCAGCGGGAGGTGATTCTCTGCGGCGGCGCCTTCAACACGCCGCAACTGCTCATGCTCTCGGGCATCGGGCCGGCGCGCGAGTTGCGGGCGCACGGCATCGACGTGCAGGTGGATCTGCCGGGCGTGGGCCGCAATCTGCAAGACCGCTACGAGGTCGCGCTGACCCATCGCATGAGCCGGCCCTGGGAGGTGCTCGAAGGCGCGCGCTGGAAGCGCGGCGACGCCTTGTGGAAGCAGTGGAAGCGCGCAGGCGAGGGCATGTACGGCTCCAATGGCGCGGCGGTGGGCGTGGTGAGCCGCTCGTCCGCAGCCGCCACGCCGGAACCCGACCTGTTCTGCATGGCCCTGCTCGCACGCTTCGAGGGGTATTTTCCGGGCTTCTCCAAGCTCATCAGCGGGCATGACGACCACCTGAGCTGGGCCGTGCTCAAGGGCCGCACGCGCAATCGCGCGGGCAGCGTGCGGCTTCGCTCCGCCGATCCGCTCGACACGCCGCTGGTGGATTTCGCCCACTTCGAGGAAGGCAGCCCGGGCTCGGAAGACGACCTGCGCGCCATGGTCGAGGCCATCCGCGCGCTGCGGGGGCTCACCGAACCGCTGATCGAAAGCGGCTGGATCGCGCAGGAGCTGCAGCCGGGCCCGCAGGTGAAGAGCGACGAGGCGCTTGCGCAGTTCGTGCGCGACACCGCCTGGGGCCACCATGCGAGCTGCACCTGTCCCATCGGACCGAAGGCGCAGGGTGGCGTGCTCGACAGCACGCTGCAGGTGCACGGCACCTCGCGCCTGCGGGTGGTGGATGCCTCGGCCTTTCCGCGCATACCGGGCTTCTTCATTGCAGCGGCCATCTTCATGCTGGCCGAGAAGGCCGCGGACATGGTGCTGGCCACGGCGCGCGGCATGCCGACATCGGCGGGCCACACCCAGCCGGGTGGCCTTTAGGCCAATGCCGTCGGCGCACGGCACTCGCCTTTAGGCAAATTGACGCCCCCGGGGGGCTGATCGACACTTTTTCGCGCCGCACATCGGCGGCAGCAAGCAACGATGGAAGAGGAGAAATCCATGGCCTACGACGTGCAGCAGCTGATGGCGATGACGCAGGAGCAACTCGACGACCTGTTCAAGGCCAGCCCGGCCGGCGACATTCCGAACGGCGAGGCCAAGGGCACCGCCATCGTCGCGCCGGGCACCGTGTACTCGGAGCACATCGCGCAGATCATCAACGTGTTCGGCTGGCAGGGAAAGGTGTTCGACGCGGAGAAGGGCCTGCTCAAGAACAAGGTGCTGTTCTTCGGCTTCCAGGCGATCGTGGCCAAGGTCTACAAGGGCGAAAGCTGGCTCGACGGCAAGGAATGCATCGTGCTCGACTATTCCGACACCTCGCTGGCGGCCAAGTACATCCGCGACGAGATACGGCTGATCGGCCCCGACTTCTACCTCGGCAAGGTGTACTGGGGCAAGGAGCGGCTGATCGACTTCTGCCTGGAGTTCTGACGGGCGGGCCGCGGCGCCGGCGATGCGGTGACACCCCAATCGCCATTCACCGTCGTTGCCGTGGTGGCCCCGGGCCGCGAGGCGTCGCTGCGCCTGCTGCTGGACACCATGAACGGGCGCCCCGGCATGGCCGACCCGGAGAACGCGCTGCTGCCGTTCGGGTTCTTCGAGCGGCTGCACTTTGCGCGCTTCGCGCTGCTGGACGATGCGACGACGGCCGACCTCGAGGCCTTCGGCCTGCCGTGGCCCAAGGTGCCGCCGCTGTACCTGGCCTTCGTGGGCGAATGCGACGGGCCGGTGCAGGCGCAGTTCGAGGAGTTCGTCGAAAAGGCCGGCTCGGGCCTGCGCCGGATATTCGCGCATTGCGAAGGCTTCGACGGCAGCAGCCATGCGCGCCTGCTGGCCTGGCTCGCGGCGCACGACCTGCCGGTGGGGGCGAACTACGTCAATCGCATCGGGCGCACCGTGCGCCAAGTGCTGGAGGAAAGCGAGCTGCAAAAGCTCCTGTCGGCCAGTGCGCCGCGCGAGCCGGCGGCGGCCGATGCGCGGACGGTGCGGCGCCAGCTGCTGGCCCATGTGAAGGCCGA
>NZ_BCUU01000084.1 GCF_001591385.1 Variovorax soli NBRC 106424 | reverse complement strand
CAAGGTGCGGGCCTTGCTGGCCTACCTGGCGCTGTCGCCGGTGGCGGCGCGGCGCGAGCACCTGTGCGAATTGCTCTGGCCGGTGCCCAACGATCCGCGCGGCGAACTGCGCGGCAGCCTGAGCCGGCTGCGCACCCTGCTCGACAGCGACGGCACCCTCCGCCTGCTGGCCGAAGGCGATGCGGTGCGGCTCGACCTGCAAGACGTGGACGTGGATGCCCGCGCCGTGGAGCGGGCCATCCAGGGCGGCCTGCATGCGCTTTCGGCGGAGCACCTGCGCGCGCTGGTGGCGCGCGTTCGCGGCGACTTTCTCGAAGGCCTGGAGATCGACAACTGCCCGCAGTTCGGCGCCTGGCTGGTGGCGCAGCGACGGCGCTTCCGGGCCGCGCATCTTGCGCTGCTCGAAGCGCTGGCCGACCGCCTGCCGCCGCAGGCCGAAGAGGCGCAGTCGGTGCTGGCCGCCTGGCTGCAGATCTCGCCCTTCGACCGCAATGCCCACAACCGCATGCTGGACGCATTGGCCAGGCGCGGCGCCTTTCGCGATGGCGAGGAGCATCTGGCCGCCACCGTGCGCAGTTTCGAAGCCGAAGGACTGGACCCCGGCCCGCTGGTCGACGGCTGGCGGCGCGCGCGCGAGCTGGCATCCGCGCCGGTCGCCATGCCTGCCGAGCCGGCGCAGGTGCCCGCCGACAAGCCCGCGCAGCAAACTGCACCCACCGCGCCGGCGCGCGCCTCCATCGCCGTCATGCCCTTCGATGCCGACGGCGCGGATGCGCCGGGGCAGGGCGGCCTGGCCGATGCGCTGGTGCATGACGTGATCGTGGGCCTGGCCAAGCTGCGCGCGCTGTTCGTCATTGCCCAGGGCACGGTGTTCGCGCTCGGCCGGCGCGGCCTGGGGCCGGACGAGGCCGGCCGCCTGCTGCATGTGGACTACGTGGCCAACGGCCGCCTGCGCCGCGTGCCAGGCCGCCTTGCGGTGTGGGTGGAACTGGTGGAGGTGCGCAGCGCCCGCGTGGTGTGGAGCGAGGAATTCGACGAGCCCATCGGCGATGCCTTTGCCGTGCTCGACGCCATCGGCCAGCGCATCGTGGCCGCCATCGACGACGAGGTCGAGCTGGCCGAGCGCCAGCGCGCGCTGCTCAAGCCGCCGGACTCGCTGGATGCCTGGGAGTCCTACCACCGCGGGCTGTGGCACATGTACCGCTTCCGGCGCGACGACAACGAGCGCGCACGCGGCTTCTTCGAGAAGGCGCTGGTGCTGGACCCGACCTTTGCGCGCGCGCATGCGGCCCTGTCGTTCACGCACTTCCAGGATGCCTTCCAGCAATGGACCGAGCGCGCGCAATCGGTGCGGCTGGCGCTGGATTCGGCCGGCCGCAGCATCGGCACCGACGACCGCGACCCGGCGGCGCACTGGGCCATGGGCCGCGCGCTGTGGCTGCATGGCGAGGCCGATCCTTCGCTGGAAGAACTGGAAGCCGCGGTGCGCCTGAGCCCGAACTTCGCGCTGGGCCACTACTCGCTGGCCTTCGTGCACAGCCAGTCGGGCGACCCGGCCGAGGCGGTGCGCGCGGCGGACCAGTCGCGGCACCTGAGCCCCTACGACCCGATGATGTTCGCCATGCTGGGCGCGCGCGCCATGGCGCTGGTGCGGCTGGGCCGCTACGAGGAGGCGGCCGAGTGGTCGCTGAAGGCCGCCGCCCGGCCCAATGCGCACGTGCACATCCTGGGCATTGCGGCGCACTGCCTGGCGCTGGCGGGGCGGCTGGCCGAGGCGCGCGGCTTCGTGCAGGCCATACGCAGGCAGCAGCCGGCCTATGGGCGCGCGTCGTTCTTTGCCGCGTTTCGCTTCGACGCGGAGGCCGCGGCTGCATTTGGCCGGGCCGCGAAGACGCTGGGCTGGTAGCGCGCCGCGCCTACCAGTGGCCCAGCACCTTCCACCACAGCAGGCCCACGGTGGCGTAGACCAGCAGTTCCATCACGGCCATGACAATTCCCACGCTCCACCATTTGCCCATGGTCACGTAGCCGCTGCCGAAGATGATGGGCGAGGTGCCGGTGGCGTAGTGGGTCAGCGTCATCATGATGCAGGAGGCCGCGGCCATCATCAGCAGGAAGGCCACCAGGTACTCGGCCGGCACCAGGTGCGCGCCCACGGTGAGGAAGGCCAGCAGCATCGCGCTGATGTGCGCGGTGGTGCTGGCGAAGAAGTAGTGCGAGAACAGGAACACCAGCACCAGCACCGCCGCTGCCATGGGCCAGGCCATGCCGCTGGCCTCGATGCTGCCCTGCAGGCCCTTGGAGAACCACGAGATCACGCCGGCCTTGTTGAGTTCGCTGGCCAGCATCACCAGCGAGCCGAACCAGATCAGCGTGTCCCAGGCGCTCTTCTCCGACAGCACGTCGTCCCAGTCGATGGTGCCGGTGATCAGCAGCACGAACAGGCCCAGCAGGGCCACCACCGTCGCGTCCAGGCTGAAGGCCGGCCCGAAGATCATGGCCGGCACGTCGGCCCACAGCACCAGCAGCATGGCGAAGGTGCCCACCATGACGCGCTCCTTGCCGCTGAGCGGGCCCATGGCCCGGAGCTGCTCGCGGGCGTAGCTCACCGCGTCGGGCGTCTTCTTGAGTTCAGGCGGCGAGAGCAGGTAGATCGCCAGCGGCATGAGGAACAGGCACACCAGCCCCGGCAGCAGCATGGCCAGCGCCCACGTGCCCCAGCTCAGGTGGAAGTTCTGGTTGGTGACCTTGGCCACGTAGTCCACCACCAGCGGGTTGGGCGCCGTGGCCGTGACGAACATGCCCGAGGTGATGGGGTTGGCGTGGTAGTTGACCAGTGCCAGGTAGGTGCCCACGCGGCCTTCGGTCTTCTTCTCGGGGTCGGAGTCGAAGGCGCTGGCAATGGAGCGCATGATGGGATGCACGATGCCCCCGCCGCGCGCCGTGTTGCTGGGCGTGAAGGGCGCCAGGATCAGCTCGCACACCGCCAGCCCGTAGCCGATGCCCATCGTGCTCTTGCCCAGCAGCGAGATGAAGTAAAGGCCGATGCGCTGGCCCAGCCCCGTCTTCTTCAGCCCGCGCGAGATCAGCACCGCCACCACGATCAGCCAGATGAGCGGGCTCGAATAGCTCGCCAGCGCATCGGCAATGGCCTCCTTCGACGATTCGGCCGTGACCTGCGAGAGCGCCACGATCATCACCGCCATGAGCGCCATCACGCCGATGGGCATCACCTTCAGGATGATGGCCACGATGGTGGTCAGGAAGATGGCCACCAGCGCCCAGGCCTTGGGCGTCAGCCCTTGCGGCGTGGGCCACAGGAGCAGCACGAGCAGCACCAGCGTGGTGATGATCGCCGGCACGATGCGAAAGGGAACGGCATCGCGAAAGTAGCGGGCCGCGCGAAGGAGCTGCTCCATGTGAGGTTCCTCGTGGTTCGCACGCCGCCTGCGCTGGCGACGTCGCGGGCGCATTGTGCGCGAGGCGCGCGGGCAAGCCAGCGCCAAAGCATGTAGAAAGCGCACATGACCACCCTTGCTCGTGACGCGCTCGCATCCATCTGGCAACACGCGGGACTGCCGCCCGAGGCACTGGGCGGCGTGAGCCTCAGCGGCAGCGACCCGGTCTTTCCGTCGTCGTTCGCGGTGGGCGCCGCCGCCCAGAGCACCATTGCCGCTGCCGCGCTGGCGGCGTGCGAGCTGGCGCATGCGCGGGGCACGCCGCGCCAGCAGGTGGCGGTCGACATGGTCCACGCCGCTGCCGAGTGCACCAACTGGTTCAGCCTGGACGGCGAGGTGCCCGAGCTGTGGGACCCGATCTCGGGCCTGTACCGCTGCGCGGACGGGCATGTGCGCATCCATGCCAATTTCGCGCACCACCGCGAAGGCGCCTTGCGGCTTTTGGGGCTGGACCCGGACGTGGCGGTGCGCTCGGACGCGGAGGCGGCGCTCCGGCAATGGCGCGCCCTGGACTTCGAGGACGCGGCCGCGGGCCGGGGCCTGGTGGTGAGCGCGCTGCGAAGCTTCGCCGAATGGGACGCCACGCCGCAGGCGCAGGCGCTGGCCGCGCAGCCGCTCTTCACGCTGGAGCGCATCGGCGATGCGCCGCCGATGGCCCTGCCGCCGCTGTCGGCCGACCAGCGTCCGCTCAGCGGCATGCGCGTGCTCGACCTGACCCGCGTGCTGGCTGGGCCGGTGGGCGGCAAGGCACTGGCCGCCTACGGGGCGGATGTGATGCTGGTGAATTCACCCAAGCTGCCCAACATCGCCGCCATTGCCGACACCAGCCGCGGCAAGCTGTCGACGCACATCGACCTGCGAACAGGAGCGGGGCAGGCCGACCTGCAGCGGCTGCTGGCCGACGCGCATGTGTTCGTGCAGGGCTACCGGCCGGGCGGCCTGGCGAACCTGGGTTTCGGCCCCGAGGCGCTGGCCCGTGCGCGGCCGGGCATCGTGGCGGTGTCGCTCAGCGCCTATGGCACGAAGGGGCCCTGGGCCGGCCGGCGCGGCTTCGATTCGCTGGTGCAGACCGCCATGGGCTTCAACCAGGCCGAGGGCGAGGCCTTCGGCCATGCCGGCAAGCCCAGGCCGCTGCCGATGCAGATCCTGGACGAGGCGACGGGCTTTCTCATGGCCTTCGGCGCGGCCGCGGCGCTGTGGCGCCAGCAGCGCGAAGGCGGCAGCTGGCTGGTGCGCGTGTCGCTCGCGCAGACCGGCCACTGGTTGCGCAGCCTGGGCCGGGTGCAGCTCGACGCGCAGCAACAAGCCTTGCGGCCGGACATCGAGCCGTACCTGGTGACGACGCCCTCGGGCTTTGGCCAACTGCGGGCGCTGCGCCACAGCGCGCTGCTGTCGCGCACGCCGGCGGCCTGGACGCGGCCGTCCATGCCGCCGGGCAGCCATCCGCCAGTCTGGCCTTGAGACTCTTCAGGCCAGCGGCGCGGGCGCCAGCACCTGCGCATGGGCGACCAGCGTCATCGCCAGGCTGGCCGTGAGCCGCTTCGCATAGGGCACGTGCAGGAACTCGTTCGGCCCGTGCGCATTCGAGTTGGGACCGAGCACGCCGCAGGCCATGAACTGCGCGGCCGGATAGCTGTCGCCCAGCAGGCCCATGAGCGGAATGGTCCCGCCCTGGCCGATGCTGGCCAGGCCGTTGCCGTCGAAGAAGGCGCGGCTGGCCTCGTCCAGCGCGTGTTCCAGCCAGGGCGCGTAGGCCGGCGCGTTCCAGCCCCGGGCATGGCCGCGGTCGGGCACGAAGCGCACGCCGGCCCGGTAGGGCGGCGCGTCTTCCAGCACCCGCTGCACCTCGGCCAGCGCAGCCGCGCTGTCCACCAGGGGCGGCAGGCGCAGCGAGAGCTTGAAGGCCGTGCGCGGCCGCAGCACATTGCCGGCCGACTGCAGCGGCGGCAGGCCTTCGGCGCCGGTCACGGCCAGCGTCGGGCGCCAGGCGCGGTTGAGCAGCGCCTGCTCCGGGTCGCGCACCATGGGCAGCACCGGCTGGCCGTCGTCGCCGCAATGCCAGCGAAAGCGCTTCCACGCCTGCTCGCCGAGGATGCGCGCGGCTTCGCGCGTCTGCGCCAGGCGGTCGGCCGGCACCTCGCAGTGCAGGGCCGCAGGCAGCAGGCGGCCGGTGGCGCTGTCTTCCAGGCGGTCCAGCACATGGCGCAGCACGCGGAAGCTCGAGGGCACGATGCCGCCCGCGTCGCCCGAATGGGCGCCTTCGTCCAGCACCTGCACCTCGAGCCGCCCGCCGCAGTAGCCGCGCAGCGAGTTCACCAGCCACAGGCGCTCGTAGTCGCCCGCGCCGGAGTCGAGGCAGACGACCAGCCCTACCTGGCCGATGCGCGGTGCCAGCGCTTCGAGGTAATGGGGAAGGTCATGGCTGCCCGATTCCTCGCAGGCCTCGATCACGCCCACGCAGCGCGGGTGCGCGCCGCCCTGGTCGTGCACCGCCATGAGCGCGGTGATGGCCGCGTAGATGGCATAGCCGTCGTCGGCGCCGCCGCGGCCATAAAGCCGCGTGCCGTCGTAGGAGGGCTGCCACGGGCCCAGGCCCGGGCGCCAGCCCTCGAACTCGGGCTGCTTGTCCAGGTGGCCGTAGAACAGCACCGCCTCGTGCGCGTCGCAGCCGCGCGCCGGCAGCTCGAAGAAGAGGAGCGGCGTGCGGCCGGCACTGCGCAGCACCTCGACCCGCAGGCCGGGCAGCGGCTGGCGCCGCGCCCACTCGGCCGCTTCGCGCACCACCTGGTCGAGCAGACCGCGCGATTCCCAGTCGGGGTCGAAGGCCGGGCTCTTGGCGGGCACGCGGATGTAGGCCTGCAGCAGGGGCAGCAGCTCATCGTCCCAGCGCCGGCTGCAGAAGTCCTGCAGGCGCGCCGGGTCGACGGCGGCGCTGGTTCCGGCGTGCAGGGCTTCAGGCATGGGCGGGCACCGCCTGCGCCAGCGGCTGCGGCGCAAAGGCCTGGCCGATGGCCTTCTCGACCGGCCGGTACAGCTCGGGCATGAACATGGTGCGCGACAGCAGCAGGCGCGAGCCGGGCACATGCGCCACCTGCACGCGCTGGCCTTCGCGCACGCGCGCCGACACCAGCGGGCCGCCGTCCTCGCCGAAGGTCATGACCAGGTCGGGGAAGCGGGCGACCGGGCGGCCCTGCTGCTCCATGACCATGTATTCGTTGACGAAGTGCAGCGTGGTCTTGTGCGCGTCGTCCAGCTGCACCAGGCCCACGTCCAGGCCTTCGCGCTGTTCGCAGCTGTAGCGCGCCACGGTGCCGCTGGCGAGCATGCGGCCGCCCAGGTGGCGCACCGCGCCTTCCACGCCGCCGTCCAGCCAGGCATGGCCCAGTGCAATGGCGAAGCTGATGGCGCCCGGCGCACCGTGGCGCACCGCGTAGTCGATGGTGACCGGGTTGCGCGCCACTGCCACCATGCCGCCGGCGTCGATGGAGGCGCGGCGCACCACTGCGGAGGTGCTGTCGAGCCGGCCGCGCGCCACGCCTTCGATGTAGCGCTCGGTCGCGCCGCCGGCGTAGCCCTGGATGGACAGGTAGTCGTCCTCGGTGTGCAGGCCCAGCGAGCCCATCTGGCTGGTGGGATGCGCGCGGCCGTTGCAGGCCAGGTCGATCACCGGCAGGCCGCACAGGGCGGAGTGCAGCCAGCCGTTGACGGTGGTCTCGGCGCCGTTCTCGTTGGTGTGCAGCGCGACCAGGTGCTGGTGGGCAGGCAGCTCGCGCTGCAGCAGTTCCAGGGTGCGCATCAGGTGGCGCGGCTGCACCAGCGGATGCGGCGCGGCCGGCGCGCCCACCATGGCGACGGTGGCCGACAGATCCTGGCCGTCGAACTCGTCAACGCTCCACAGCTGCGGCGTGCCCACTTGCATGGCCAGGGTGGCGGCGCGCTCGCCGGCTTCCAGGATGCCGCCGCCGCCGCCGCCCAGGATGGCGCCGCCCATCACGGCAGCCTTGACGTCTTCGATGCTCAGTTTGCGTTTCATGGTTCGGGTCTTTCGTGTTCGTTGAAGAAGGGGCGGGCCTTACTTGCGCAATGCCTTGAATGCGCCAGAGAAGAAGGAGTACAGGGCGTCGCCCGCGATCACGCCGCCAGCGAACACTTCCACGCGGTCGCGCACGGCGGGGCCGGCGATGCGCATCAGCACCAGCCGCACGGCGATGCCCAGCGCCACCATCCAGCCCGCGGCGGGAAAGGCGATGAGCAGGCCCGTGGCGAACAGCACGCCCAGCTGCTGGCGCGGGCCGCCCAGCACCTGCAGGATGGCTCCGGGGATGGCCCACAGCACCAGGCTCCTGGCGGTTTCCATCGAGATGCCGGCCTTGATGGCCGCGATGTAGGCGGCGTTGATGGGCGCCGTCTGCTTGTTGGCGAAGAAGATGTGGTAGCTCGCGAGCACCACCGCGATGGCCACCAGGAAGCCGATCATCCCGGCGATGAGCTGCTGGCGCCGGCCCTCCATCTCGAAGGCCGGGTCGGCCCCTTCGCCGCGCAGCAGGTGGCCGGCCTTGAGGTCGTAGCCCATGTCGGCGAAGGCCGGGCCGGTGGCGGCCGAAAAGCCCGCCAGCACCACCAGCGCCTCCGGCGGAAAGCCGATCAGGATGCCGATGAGCAGCGTGATGAGCGCCACCGCGAAGGCAGGGAACCAGCCGGAGTGCATGGCCGCGATGCCCACGATCAGCTCGTGCACGAAGGCGGCGAAGGTGCCGTAGATGACGAAGGCCACCAGCAGCCCCAAGGACATGCCGGTGTAGATGCCGGTGCCCACCGTCAGCAGCAGGGTGATGGCCAGGTAGCCCATGGCGCCCAGGCGCAGCGAGCGGCCCAGGCGTGCGGCGCCCTGCGCGTCGTCCGACTTGCCGGTGCCCGCACCAGCCTTGCCGCTGTGCCGGGCGACCACCAGGCCCACCTGCACCAGCGCCACCAGGCCCGCGCCGATCATCATGCCGTGCGGGATGTAGAGCTTGGCAATGTCCAGGCCGAACAGCGGCATGGAGTAGCCGCGCAGCAAGAGGCCGATGCCGAAGGCGGCCATCGCGCCCAGCCCGCCGATCAGCGCCACGCCGAAGGCCGACATCGGCAGCGAGAACACCGCGCCGGCCACGCCGGTGGCCAGCCCGCCCAGCAGCAACCGGGCCTGCTTGCCGCCGCTGTCGCCGGCCTTGATGGCCTCGGCCGCCGCGATGCCCAGCGGCCACGGGTTGCGCGCCGGGAAGGCGGGCGTGTCGAACATGCGGTAGAGCAGCCAGGCGTCCAGCAGCATGGCCAGCGACACGCCCACCAGCATCGGCACCACCATGTCCGGCAGGCCGAAGAGGAAGGGGATGCCGATGGGCAGGAACAGGCTGTTGGCCGCGCCGAATGTGGCCGACGAGATGCTCGTTTGCGCCAGGTTCTGCGAGTGCACCGAGCGGAAGCCCTTGAACATGGCCAGCGGGATGCGCGCCAGCGTCATGGCGGCCAGCGCCCCGATGAGCGAGGTGCTGGGCGTGATGCCCAGGCTGGCCAGCAGCTGGATGCCCACGATGGCGCCGAACACGCTCAGCACCACGGTGAGGAGGAAGTTGGCCGGCGCGAGCGCGCGCGGATGGCTGGCGGGCCCGGCCAGCGCAGCGTGCGCGGAATGGGCCGGGCTGGCGGGAGTGTTCATGGCCTTGTCTCCTTCGGGCATCTCGCGTGCCGCGCTGGTTTGAAAATCCTGAAGTTCTAAAATCTAGAACTATGTTTTAAATAATGGTAGTCCACGAAATTCGACTGGTCAAGGCCGCCGGGCGGAACGGCGTGGACGGACGCGGACGGGCGCCGCCGGCGCTCTATGATCGGAAAGGAACAACCCAAGGACGTATGAGCACACTTGCCAATGCCATGGACGTGCTGAAGCTGGTGGCGCGGCTGCGGCGCGACATCACCGTGACGGACGTGGCCAGCGAGCTCGGCTGGCCCAAGAGCTCGGTGTCGCGCACGCTGAGCATGATGGCCGAGTACGGCTTTCTGGAACGCGATCCGCTCACCCGCGCCTACCGGCCGGGCGGGTTGATCATGGAGGCGTCCTACCACTTCCGTGCCTCGCGCAACGCGTCCTCGCTGCTGGAGGCCGAACTCGACCAGCTGGCCGCGGATACCGGCTATGCCAGCTACATCAATGTGCTGGACGGCGCCGAGTCGATGGTGGTGCAGCGGCGCACCGGCACGGCCGGCGGCCTGCAGGTCATCTCGCCGGTGGGTCTGCGTGCGCCGGCCTATGCAAGCTCCATGGGCCGGGCCATGCTGGCGCGGCTTTCCGACGACGAGGTCGTGCAGCTCGTCGGCAGCCGCCTCGAGGTTCGCCGCGGCACCGCGCCGCGCACGCGCAAGGACCTGCTGGCGCGCCTTGCGCTGGCCCGGGAACAGGGCTGGGCCACGTCCAACGCCGAGATCGCGCCCAACGTGGCCGGCATTTCGTCGGCCGTGGTGGATGCCGAAAGCCGCAAGATCTACGGCATCGGCATCGGCATGCCGTCGCAGGACCTGAGCGACGAGCTGGAGCAGCGCCTGGGCCGCCGTGTGCGCGACGCCGCCATGCAGGTGGGCAAGCGCATCGGCGATGCCTACTGGCTGGACTTTCCGGCCGAGCGAGGCGCCGCCGCCCGGCGCGCCTGAGCCCTTCGCTTCTCAAAGGAGGGCAACGGTGGGGCAGGGCGGCTTGTTGGCTAACGCAGGCTGGCCTGCTTGCTCTCGAGCAGCTTCACCAGCACGTGCAGCACGCGGTTGGCCGGTGTGGGAATGCCCAGCGCCGCCCCGCGGCGCACGACGAAGCCGTTGAGGTATTCGATCTCGGTGGGCTTGCCGCGCGACAGGTCCTGCGAGGTGGAGGAGTACTGCGCCGGCATGGTGCCGGGCAGGCGCTGCACGGCGGCCTCGACATCCGCGCGCGACAGGCGGGCGCCGTCGGCCTCGCCCACAGCAAGGCATTCGTTCACCACGTCCTTCAGCAGATCGCCCACGCCTTCGCCGCGCGCCACCTGGCCATAGGGCAGGTGGGTGATGGCCGAGAGTGCGTTGTAGGCGCAGTTGAGGATGAGCTTGCTCCACAGCGCGCCGCGCACGTTGTCCGAGATCTGGACCGGCGTGCCGGCCTCGCCCAGGATGCGTGCCGCCTCGGCGCTGCCGGGCGTGGGCTCGATCACCAGTTCGCCGCGCCCATGGTGCAGCACATGGCCGGGCCCGGCCATTTCGGTGGCCACGTAAACCACGGCGGCCGCCACTTGCTGCGTGGCGGGCAGCACGGTGCGCAGGCGGTCGGCGTTGTCCACGCCGTTCTGCAGGCACAGCACCAGCGAGCCCGGCGCGAGCGAGGGCGCCATCAGGCTGCCGGCCGATTCGGTGTCGGGCGACTTCACGCAGAACAGCACCAGTTGCGCACCCTCGACGGCGCTGGCTTCGACGCTGGCCGACAGCTGCACCTGCTCGTCGAAGGTGGTGGTCTGCAGGCGCAGGCCGTTGCGCTGGATCGCGCCCACATGCGGCTGGCGGCCGACCAGCACGACCTCGTGCCCGGCGCGCGCGAGCAGTCCACCGTAATAGCAGCCGACCGCGCCGGCACCCATGACCACGACTTTCATTGGCTTGTCTCCTGCTTCCTGGTTTCGAGGCTCGCTAGTCTGGCGCAGAACGCGGCAGCGTGCAGGCCGCATGCGGAAACAGGATTTTTCGAGGGACCTAATCGGGCAGCAGGATGCTGCGCTGCGCCTCCACCGTCTCGCGCAGGAAATCCCACACCGCCTTCATGCGCGCCAGGTTGCGCGTCTCGCTGGGCACCGACATCCAGAAGGTGCGCGTGAAGTTCGCCTGCTCGGGCAGCACACGGCGAAGCCTCGGGTCCTGCTCGGCGATGAAGGCCGGCAGCACCGCGATGCCCGCGCCTGCCGCCGTGGCGCAGTGCTGGGCCAGCACGCTGGTGCTGCGCAGCGCGAAGGAGTCGGGCTTGTACAGCTCGTCCAGGTACTGCAGCTCCTTGGAAAAAAGCAGGTCGTCCACGTAGCTGATGAAGGTGTGGCCGCGCAGGTCTTCGCGGCTGCGGATGGCGCCGTGCCGGGCCAGGTAGTCCTGCGAGGCATACAGCCGCAGCACGTAGTCGGTGAGCTTGGTCACCACCACCGGGCCGCGCGCCGGCCGCTCCAGCGAGATGACGATGTCGGCCTCGCGCCGCGACAGGTGCACCAGGCGCGGCATGGCCAGCAGGTCGATCACCAGCTTGGGATGCGCCTGCGAGAACTGCGCCAGGCTGGGTGCGAGCACGATGGTGCCAAAGCCCTCGGTGGCGCCGATGCGCACCAGGCCCGAGAGGCCGGCTGCATGCGAGGGCGGCGCCGCGCTTCGCTCGACCGCGAGAAAGGCCTCTTCCATGGCCTCGGCCTGCGGCTGCAGGCGGCGCCCGGCCTCGGTGAGCCGGTGGCCGCCGGCCTCGCGCGAGAACAGGGCCAGGCCCATTTCCTTTTCCAGCGCCTGGATGCGGCGCGCCACCGTGGTGTGGTCCACCGCCAGCCGCCGGGCGGCGCTGACCAGCGTGCCCGTGCGGGCCAGTTCGAGGAAGTAGCGCAGGTTGTCCCAATCCATGGCGTCATCGATCTGCAAATTTGCAGAATGCGGGTGCGTATTTGTCTATTGTTATCGCAAATCTGCAAAGCTAGGATGGGTGTTTTAAGGAGACAAGAGATGGATGCCACCACCACTGCATCGGCCAGCACGCAGGTCGCCACCGTCAAGCTGCTGATCGGCGGCCAATTCGTCGAATCGAAGACCGCGCAATGGCGCAACGTGGTCAACCCGGCCACGCAGGAAGTGCTGGCCCGCGTGCCCTTCGCCACCCAGGACGAAGTGGACGCCGCCGTGGCCTCGGCCAAGGAAGCCTTCAAGACCTGGCGCAAGACCGCCATCGGCACGCGCGCCCGCATCTTCCTGAAGCTGCAGCAGCTCATTCGCGAGAACATGGGCGAGCTGGCCGCCATCCTCACGGCCGAGCAGGGCAAGACACTGCCCGACGCCGAAGGCGACGTGTTCCGCGGCCTGGAGGTGGTGGAGCACGCATCGGCCATCGGCAACCTGCAGCTGGGCGAGCTGGCCAACAACGTGGCCACCGGCGTGGACACCTATTCCGTGCTGCAGCCGCTTGGCGTGTGCGCGGGCATCACGCCCTTCAATTTCCCGGCGATGATCCCGCTGTGGATGTTCCCGATGGCCATTGCCACGGGCAACACCTTCGTGCTCAAGCCCAGCGAGCAGGACCCGATGGTGACCATGCGCCTCGCCGAACTGGCGCTGGAAGCCGGCATTCCACCGGGCGTGCTGAACGTGGTGCACGGCGGCGAAGAGGTGGTCAACGCCATCTGCGACCACAAGGACATCAAGGCGATTTCCTTCGTGGGCTCGACCAAGGTGGGCACGCATGTCTACAACCGCGCCAGTCTGGCCGGCAAGCGGGTGCAATGCATGATGGGCGCGAAGAACCACGCCATCGTGATGCCCGATGCGAACAAGGAGCAGACGCTCAATGCGCTGGCCGGTGCGGCCTTCGGCGCGGCGGGGCAGCGCTGCATGGCGGTGTCGGTGGCGGTGCTGGTGGGCGAGGCGCAGCAGTGGATCCCCGACCTGGTGGCCAAGGCCAAGACGCTGAAGATCGGTGCGGGCACTGACAAGGGCGTGGACGTGGGGCCGCTGGTGTCCTGCGCGGCCTATGAGCGGGTGACGGGCTTCATCGACCGCGGCACGGGGGAAGGCGCCACGCTGGAACTGGACGGCCGCAAGCCTTCGGTGCCGGGCTACGAGAAGGGCAACTTCGTGGGCCCGACGATCTTCTCGGGCGTGAAGCCGGGCATGTCGATCTACGAGCAGGAGATCTTCGGCCCGGTGCTGTGCGTGGTGGGTGCGGCGGACATCGATGAGGCGATCGAACTGATCAATGCCAACCCCAATGGCAACGGCACCGCGATCTTCACGCAGTCGGGCGCGGCGGCGCGCAAGTTCCAGGAAGACATCGACGTGGGGCAGGTCGGCATCAACGTGCCGATTCCGGTGCCTGTTCCCCTGTTCTCGTTCACGGGGTCGCGGGCTTCCAAGCTGGGGGACCTGGGGCCTTATGGCAAGCAGGTGGTGCTGTTCTATACGCAGACCAAGACGGTGACGGAGCGCTGGTTCGACGACGCGACGGTGTCTCATGGGGTGAATACGACGATCAGCCTGAAGTGACGTTGCTCGTTGTGTTCGCTGGTGGTGGCGGGGGGCCAAGGCCTGTGTGGGCCTGCGGCCGGGCGCCACTGCGGCGGTCGGCGCTTTGCGCCGACTGCCCTGCGATGCTCGCGGACCCGGCCCTGCGGCGGAACTCGCTGCGTTCACTTCGTTCACTGCGCTCAGACAGCCGCCGCAAGCTAGATGACGAACGCTTGTGTGTCCTTCGGCACACAAGCGGGGCCGGCCCCGCTGCGCTTCTCGGCGCCGCAGAGGCGCCCGGCCGCAGGCCCACACAGGCCTTGGCCGCAGGCGTTGGCTGGAATGGGGCGGCCTGCGTGTGCTGCGCCCTGTTTTCCAGGCCCTTTGCACACCACGACGTCTCGGCGCGGCAGGTGCTTGGTGCGGCGGGCGACCGCCACGGTATGAGCCCGCCGCGCCAAGCACCTGCCGGGCCCGCGCCAACGCCAACGCACACAATCAAGCCATCATGGATTTCGAACTGACAGAAGACCAAAGAGCCTTCGCCGACAGCGCGCGGACATTCGCACAAGCCGAATTCGCGCCGCACGCCGCGCAGTGGGACGCCGAGCAGATCTTCCCGAGGGACGCCATCGCCAAGGCCGGCGAGCTCGGCTTCTGCGGCCTCTACGCGCCCGAGCGCGTCGGCGGCCTCGCGCTGCCGCGCCTGGACGCCGCCTTGGTGTTCGAGGAAATGGCCGCCGTCGATCCGTCGACCACCGCCTTCATCACCATCCACAACATGGCCACCTGGATGCTCGGCACCTGGGGCACGCAAACCGTGTGCGAGAAGTGGGGCGAAGACCTCACCAGCGGGCGCAAGCTGGCCTCGTATTGCCTGACCGAGCCCGGTGCCGGCTCCGACGCCGGCTCGCTCAAGACCCGCGCCGAACTGCAGGGCCACGAATACGTCGTCAACGGCGGCAAGGCCTTCATCTCGGGCGCTGGCGCCACCGACGTGCTCGTGCTCATGGCACGCACCGGCGGCGGCGGGGCCGGCGGCATCTCGGCCTTCGCGGTGCCGGCGGACGCGCCCGGCATCAGCTACGGCAAGAAGGAACACAAGATGGGCTGGAACAGCCAGCCCACGCGCACCATCAGCTTCGACAACGTCCGCATTCCGGCCGACCACCTGCTGGGCAACGAAGGCGAGGGCTTCAAGATCGCCATGAAGGGGCTCGACGGCGGGCGCATCAACATCGCCACCTGCTCGGTGGGCGCGGCGCAGGGCGCGCTCGATGCCGCGCGGCGCTACCTGCATGAGCGCCAGCAGTTCGGCAAGCCGCTCGCGAGCTTCCAGGCGCTGCAGTTCAAGCTGGCCGACATGGCCACCGAACTCGTGGCCGCGCGGCAGATGGTGCGCCTGGCTGCCAGCAAGCTCGACGCCGGCCATGCGGACGCCAGCACCTACTGCGCCATGGCCAAGCGATTTGCCACGGATGCCGGCTTCAATGTCTGCAACGATGCGCTGCAACTACACGGCGGCTACGGCTACCTGGGCGAGTTTCCGCTGGAGCGCCTGGTGCGCGACGCGCGGGTGCACCAGATCCTGGAAGGCACCAACGAGATCATGCGGGTCATCGTCGCGCGAAAATTGCTGGAAGGCGACAGCGACATCCGCTGACGCGCCTTGGCTTCATCCACTCCAAGTTTTTCAATGTCTGATTCCGTCGTTCTCTTCGAAGAAATTCCTACCGCCGATGGCCGCCGCTTCGGCATCGCCACCCTCAACGCGCCCGCTGCGCTGAATGCCCTGTCGGTGGACATGGTCCGCCTGATGCTGCCCAAGTTCCGCGCCTGGGCCGCCGACGCCAACGTGGTGGGCGTGATGCTGCAGGCCGCGGGCGAAAAAGCCTTCTGCGCCGGCGGCGACCTGCGCCAGCTGTACCAGACGCTGCTGGCCTGCGGCCCCAACCGCAACACCTATGCCGAAGACTTCTTCCGCGAGGAATACGAGCTCGACTACCTGATCCACACCTATCCGAAGCCGCTCCTGTGCTGGGGCCATGGCATCGTGATGGGCGGCGGCGTGGGCCTCATGGCCGGCTGCACGCATCGCGTGGTCACGCCGGCCAGCCGCGTGGCCATGCCCGAGATCAACATCGGCCTGTACCCCGACGTGGGCGGCAGCTGGTTCCTGCGCCGCATGCCGGGGCGCACGGGGCTCTTTTTGGCGCTGACGGCCGCGCAGATCAATGCGGCCGATGCCATCTTCGCCGGCCTGGCCGACCACATGGTGCCGCAGGAGCGCAAGGGCCAGGTGCTGGAGATGATCGGCGCCACGCGCTGGAAGGGCGAGGCCAAGGCCGACCGCGCCGAGCTGTCGCGCATTCTGGCCAAGGCGGGGGAGGGCGCGCAGCTGCCGCCTTCCAAGCTGCGCGAGCACTACGACGCCATCGATGCGTTGATGGCCGGCGAAGACCTGCTGGACATTGCCGGGCGCCTGAACGCGCTGGCCAGCAGCCAGGAAGAAGGCGCCGATGCCTGGCTGCAGAACGCCGCGCGCGCCTTCGCCAAGGGTGCGCCGAGTTCGGCGGCCATCACCTTCGAGCTGTGGCTGCGCGTGCCGCGCATGTCGCTGGCCGAGGTGTTCAGGCTCGAGTACTGGGCATCGCTGGGGTTCTGCGCGCACAAGGACTTCGCCGAGGGCATCCGCGCGGTGCTCATCGACAAGGACCGCAACCCCCAATGGCAGCCGGCGCGCCTGGAAGACATCACGCCCGAGTTCATCGAGGACCACCTGCGTGCGCGCGGCGAGATGCCGCAGGCGCTGTTGGCGCTTGCCTGAATTCCTCCCTCTCCCTCTGGGAGAGGGAACTAAACAAAGGAGACAACGAACATGAAGATCGCATTCATCGGCCTGGGCAACATGGGCGGCCCCATGGCCATCAACCTGCACAAGGCGGGCTTCGGCCTGGCCGCCTTCGACCTCTCGAAGGACGCCTGCCAGAAGCTGCAGGCCGAAGGCGTGGCCATCGCCGAATCGGCCACCGCCTCGGTGGCCGGCGCCGATGTGGTGATCAGCATGCTGCCGGCCAGCCAGCATGTGGAGGCGCTGTACCTGGGCGGCGGCGACGGCAAGGGCGGGCTGCTGGAAAGCATCCGCGCCGGCGCGCTGGTCATCGACTGCAGCACCATCGCCGCCGCCACCTCGCGCAAGGTGGCCGAGGCGGCTGCAAGGCGCGGCATCGCGATGATCGACGCGCCCGTGTCGGGCGGCACCGGCGGCGCCATCGCCGGCACGCTGACCTTCATGGTGGGCGGCGAAGCCACCGATCTGGAGCGTGCCCGCCCGGTGCTGGAGAAGATGGGCGCCAACATCTTCCATGCCGGCGGCGCCGGCGCGGGGCAGACCGCCAAGATCTGCAACAACATGCTGCTGGGCATTTTGATGATCGGCACCTCCGAGGCGCTGGCGCTGGGCGTGGCCAACGGGCTCGACCCGAAGGTGCTGTCGGAGATCATGCGGCGCAGCTCGGGCGGCAACTGGGCGCTGGAGAAGTACAACCCCATGCCCGGCGTGATGGAGGCCGCGCCCGCGTCGAAGAACTACGCCGGCGGCTTCGGCACCGACCTCATGCTCAAGGACCTGGGGCTGGCGCAGGAGAACGCCATGTCGGTGCGCGCAGCCACGCCGCTGGGCGGCATGGCGCGCAACCTGTATGCGGCGCACAGCCTGGCAGGCAATGGTTCGCTGGATTTTTCCAGCGTGATCAAGATGGTGCAGAAGAAGGGCTGAGAACAACAGGGACACTGCTTGCGCCCCGCCGCACGCGGCGCAGAATCACGGGCCGATTGAAGGAGTGCCCATGTCATCCGACGATCTTGCCCACTTCCACCCCCTGGACCCGGGCCGCATCAACACGATCGACCCGCTAGAACTCAGGTATTGGTGCCAGCAGCTGCAGTGCAACGAGACGCAACTGCGGCAGGCGCTGGCCACGGCCGGCGACCACGTGACCGCGGTGCGCGAGCAGCTGGCGGCGCAGCGCGGCTGAGCGAGGGCGCGGCCGCGTTTTTTTGCGCTCCTTGTTCAGCGCGCGTGGATCGCCTGCGCGTTGAGCAGCGCCTTCAGCCGCCGCACCTCGCGCTCCAGGTCGATGATGAGCGCGGCAGCGTCCAGCCCCACGCCGAAGTCGCGTTCCAGCCGGCGCGCCTCCAGCGCGCACTGCAGCGCGGCGCTCTGGAAGCGCCACTCCTGCGGCGGGCTGTCGGTGCCGCCGTCGGCCTCGACGATGCCCACGTCGACCAGCTGCACCACCCAGTCGATTTCGGCGCCGCAGGCATGGGCCAGTTCGCCGGCTGCCAGCGGCTGTGCGTCGCTGATGGCGGTAACGGAGAAGCTTCTCTTGATGGTGACCATGATGTTCAGGCTCCGGGATCAGACGCCGAGGTGGCTGCGCGGCGAGAAGGCCGTGCTGGCGCGCGCCAGGTCTTCATAGGCCTTGCGGGCGGCGTCGCTGTCGGCCGGCGGCAGCACGATGTCGATGAGCAGGTAGAGATCGCCCGGCGTCTTGCCGGCCAGGCCGCGCCCCTTCAGGCGCAGCTTGAGGCCGTTGCGCGCGTTGCGCGGCACGGTGACTTCCACCACGCCGCCGGTGGGCGTGGGCACCTGCACCTGCGCGCCCAGCGCCGCCTCGGAAGGCGTGACCGGCAGGGTCATGTACAGGTCGCGCTCTTCCACGCGGTAGAGCTTGTGGGGCGCGATGCGCACTTCCAGGTACAGGTCGCCGGCCGGCTCGCCGCCGTGGCCCGGCATGCCCTGGCCTGCCAGGCGGATGTACTGGCCCGGGTGCACGCCGGGCGGAATCTTCACTTCCAGCGTGCGCGGCTTCCATTGCATGTGGCCCTGGTCGTCCACTTCCATGGCGCGCAGGGTGATCTCGCGCTCGACCCCCTTGAGGGCGTCTTCCAGCGTGATCTCGATGGCCGCGTGGTGGTCTTCGCCGCGCGCGCGGAAGTTCTGCCGCTGCGCGCTGCGGCGCTGCGCGTCGCCGAAGATGGAGGAGAAGAACTCGCTGAACTGGGCATGGTCCGCCGGCCCGCCCTGGCCGGGCGCGTGGTGGAACTCGAAGCCTTCGTCCCAGCCGGGCGGCGCCTGGAAGTCGCCGTGCGGGCTTCCACCGCGCGCGACACGGTCGGCCAGCTGGTCGTACGCGGCGCGCTTTTCCTTGTCGCGCAGCACGTCGTAGGCCTCGTTCACCTCGCGCATGCGCGTTTCGGCATCGGCCTCTTTGCTGACGTCGGGGTGGTATTTGCGGGCGAGCTTGCGATAGGCCTTGCGCACCTCGTCTTCGGTGGCGCTGCGCTCCAGCCCGAGGGCTGCGTAGTAGTCCTTGAAGTCCATGGCTTGTGTTGTGGAGGCGGTGGAGCTTGGGGGGACGGGCGCGCTTCTTGTACTTGTTCTTCTCGAGGGTCTTCTTGTGTCAGGCCAGCGCCGCGCCGCCGTCTACCGCTTGTTGTTGCATGAGGGGTTCGATCCTCCAGGTGGAGGCGCTCTTCACAAATCGCAAGGGCTGGGCGTTGCCCATCAGCGTCATGTCCACCGGCACGCCCAGCATGGCCGCCAGCGCGAAGAGCGAGCCGCCGTGTGCCACCACCAGCACGGGCCCGGGCAGCGCCAGTGCGCGGGTCAGCGCGCCGTGCTTGCGGCCCATGAAGACGGACAGCGATTCACCATCGGCCGGATCGCAGGCCCAGTCGATGTGCACCGACGAGGTGCCGATGAGCACGCCGAAGTTGCGCTCGCGCAGGCCCTCGTCCGGTACGGGCGCCATGGCATGCGGCTCGGCCACGGTCAGCGCGGTGGTCAGGGCGCGGTGGGCGTCGCTGCAGACGATGGTGCGGATGGGCTCGCCCGCCAGCAGCTCGGCGGCGCGGCGGGCCTGCTGCAGGCCGGTGTCGTTGAGCGGCTCGTCGGGCGCCTGGAAGATGCGCTGCGCATTGCGCGCCGTCTGCCCGTGGCGCAGGAAGTAGAAGTGGTCGCAGGCGGGCTGCAGGCGCAGCTGCCCGCCCAGGCGCAGGATGTCGTCGAGTCCTTGAGACATGGCGGGAAGGTTATGCAAAGGGGTCGGTTTGCACAACCTTAACAGGCCCTGCCGCTCAGAGCTTGGGAATGCGCAGCGTCTTGCTGATCATGAGCGTGCCCGACAGCGCGAACAGCAGCACCAACGGATGCAGCAGCCACGGGCCCAGTTGCCAGGCGCCGCCCCAGACCTGGTCGCCCACGCGGCCCTTCAGGGCGGCCGCCGCGAGCACGGCCACCAGGATCACGCTGGTGGGAATGGGGGTGCCTTCGAAGTACTTCACCTTGTTGCCGCCCTCGGAGAGCGATTCGGCCGTGACGTTGTAGCGCGCCAGCCGGCTGACGCCACAGCACACGAAGTACACCAGCACCGCGCAGTCCCAGCCGCCGTCCAGGCCCGCCGCGAAGCCGAGCGCGGCGGGCATCACGCCGAAGGAGATGACGTCGGCCAGCGAGTCGAGCTCGCGCCCCAGCGCCGATTGCGTCTGCCGCCAGCGGGCGATGCGCCCGTCGAACACGTCGAACACGAAGGCGGCCGGCGCCAGCGCCGCTGCCCAAAGGAAGTGGGTGAGCGATTTGCTGGACATGTAGGCCATGGCCAGAAACACGGCGCCCACGCCGCAGGCCGCGTTGCCCAGCGTGAAGACGTCGGCCAGGTGGAATTCCCGGATCATCGAGAAGTGCTTGCGCGGCTTCTTGTCTGCCGGGGTGGTGGTGGAGGAAGAGTTGGCCATGTCGCTCCTTCAGGTCAGGGCAGGCGCCGCTGCCGTTGCCCGCTGCGCCACGATGCGCGCAAAGCGCTGCAGCAGGCTGGAAGCCTCGGGCGTGGGGCGCACCGCCTCGCGCACGGCGGCCGGGTCCTGCAGATCGGGGGCCAGCCTGTCGATGTAGCCGCGCATCGCGTTCTCGTCGAACTCGGGATGAAACTGTACGCCCCAGGTCTGCGCGCCGACCCGAAAGGCCTGGTGGGGCTCGAAGCTGTTGCCGGCCAGTCGAACCGCGCCGGGCGGCAGCTTCAAGGCGCTTTGCCGGTGCACGACGTGCGCGGGGAACTGCGCCGGCAGCGACTGGAACAGCGGGTCTTGCCGTGCGGCTTGCGTGGCCTGCACGTCGACCGTTCCAATCTCCATCGCCACCGGATGGTCGCCCGCCTCGCCGCCCAGCGCATGGGCCAGCAGCTGGTGGCCATAGCAGATGCCCAGCACGGGCACCTGGTCCTGTTCGACCAGCTCGGCCAGCCATTCGGCGACGCGCTCGCTCCAGGGTTCACGGTGCGACACCATGGCATGAGAGCCGGTCACCACCACGCCGGAGATTTCGGCGGGCGCAGGCAGGGCATCGCCCTGGCGCGGGTCCAGCACGAGCACGGGCCACCCGGGCTCGCCCAGGCCGTCGGCAATCCAGTGCTCGAAATCGCCTTGCACGGTGCGCAGCGAATCGAAGGTGTCGCCCGTTTTCAGGATGAGCAGGGGGCGGGGATAGCTGTTCGTTGCGTCTTGCATGCCCGCCATGATGCCCGAGCGGGCCCCGCGGGGCCGCACCGGGCGATGGGGTTCGTCGTCAGCGCAGCCCGAAGAAGGACAGCACGGCCACGACGACCACGACCAAGCCGACGATGTAGATGATGGAGTTCACGGCTGAAGCCTCCTGACTTTGAGAAGGCTCCAGCATCGGCCGATCGGCACGCGGCGCACGTCAGCAGGGCTTGTAGTCCCGTGTAGGAAACGCGGACCCGTGGCTGCGGGAAGGTGTCACGCAGGTGGGGCGCCGGTTGCGCCGCCTGCCGGCTGTTACGCGGCGCGGGTGCCCAGGGCGCTCGCTGCGTCTTGCAGGGCGTCTGCCGCTGCGTCCACCGTCTCGGTGTATTCGCCCGAAGGGCCGGCGAGCCGCTCGCGCAGGCCGCCCTGGCGCGCCCATTCCGGATGGGCCCGGGCGGGCCGGGTCGCCACCACTGCGCGCGCTACGGAACGCATGGCGTCGTCATCGTCGCCGTCGCCGTGGCCGTGGCCTGGGGCGCCACCGGATGCGGCCACGGGCGGCGCATCGGCGCCATGGCCGCGCTGCTCCAGGGCATGCACCAGGTGCAATTGCTGCTGGGCCATCACATAGAGCGCGGCGTCTTCCACCGAGAGCTCGTGCACGCCGCTCAGAAGCCCCATTACCCGGCGGCCGAAAGGCCCCCAGCCTTGGGACAGCAGGCCGCCGAGCGTGCCGCCCAGGGCCGCGCCCGCGCCCAGCGACGCACCGCCCACGGCCAGGTCGGCCACCACGCCCAGGGCAGCGCCCACCACGGCGCCGCTGCCCAGCTGCAGCCCGGCACGCTTGAGCAGGTCCGGATTGAACAGGTCGGCGGAATTGCGTCCTTCCAGTGCCGGCAGGGGCGCCTCGGCGGCATCGCCCGCGCGAAAACCGTAGAGGGACAGCAAGGCCTCGACACCGCGCTGCGCCCGCGCGCGGGCCTTTTCGCGCAATTGCTCCACGGCACGCTGGCGGCGCGCGGGGTCGTCCCAGTCGGCGCCCTGGATCTCGTCGCGCAGCGCGGCGCAGTCCACCAGTTGCGCGGCGATCAGGCGGCAGGCCTCGGCCCGGCGCTCGTCGGCTTCGCGCTCCACATGGGCGATGACCGCACGCAGCTCTTCCCGCCGCTGGGGCAGCAGGGTGCCCAGGTCGGTGTAGAGGTCGCGCTCGGCCCCGGTGAAGGGCGCTGCGGCATCGAAGCGCACCACGGCATGCAGGCCCGATTCGGCCAGCATGCTGCGCCAGGGCTCCTCGCGGCTGGCCGGATCGCGCATGAAGTTGAGCACCGGCATGAGCGGACGGCCGCAGGCGGCCAGCAGCTCGATCTCGTCGCGGTACTTGGGCAGCACCGGCTCGCGCGTGTCGATGACGACGAAGGCGGCGTCGGCCTCATCGACCAGGGCGCGCAGCACCTTGGCCTCCTGCTCGAAACTGCCGCGCGCCTCCGGCCCGGCCAGGAAGCTGCGGATGCGCGCCAGGCGCGTGTCGCCCGGCAGCGTGCCCACATGGGCCAGCAGGGCGACGGCGTCTTCCAGGCCGGGCGTGTCCAGGAAGCGCACCGCGTCGCGGCCCTCGACGCGCAGCACGACCGCCTCGACATGGCGCGTGGTGCCCGGGCGGCTGGAGACTTCGCCGAAATCCACACGCCGGGTGAGCGTGCGCAGCAGCGAGGTCTTGCCCGCGTTGGTGTGGCCGACGACGGCGATGCGCAGCGGCGCGGAAGGATCGGGCGGGCGGGTCATGATGTGGCGGCGGCCTGCGGGTGCGCGAGCTCACTCAGGCATTCGATCGGTCCGAGGTCGGCATCTTTCAGCCAACGCTGCCAGCGGGCCGCGCCTTGTTGTCCATGGCCTGGGTCCGCGCTCCCGGCCGGCAGCGGCCACAGCCGCACCTGGCCGGCCAGCGGCAGCAGCTCGCGCAGCAGCCGCTCGGT
>NZ_BCUU01000083.1 GCF_001591385.1 Variovorax soli NBRC 106424 | reverse complement strand
GGCCGCTGTGCCTGCACCGGCCGCGCCGGCCACCGGCCCCATCGTGCAGGCGGGTGCCAGCCCGCGCCTGACGGTGCACGCAATCGACACCTACTTCGGTTCGGCAGCGGCCGGCCTGCGCATCGACTTCAGCAAGCGCGAAGGCGAGGGCTGGAAGCTGATCCGAAGCGTGGTCACCAATGCCAACGGCCGCTCCGACGAGCCCCTGCTGGTCGGGGACAGCTATCAGAGCGGCGAGTACGAACTGGTGCTGCATGCGCAGGAATACTTCGAGCGCCGCAAGGCCAGCCTGCCGACGCCGCCCTTCCTGTCGACGGTGCCGGTGCGCATCCGCATCGCGGACGTGTCGCAGCGCTTTCACCTGCCGATCCAGCTGGGGCCGTGGAGCTACAGCTACTCGCGCGGGAGTTAGGCCCGCCCCCCAGGCTGCGCGGACTGCGTTCGCTTCGCCAACCCCCTCGCGGATTTTTTTGACAAGGAGTGCCCCCATGACCGGCATCACGACGCATGTTCTGGACATCCACACCGGCCGCCCCATGGGCGGCGTGCAGGTCGAGCTCTACGACCTGGCCAGCGATCCGCCCGCGCGCATCGCGAATGCGCGCACCAATGCGGATGGCCGCACCGACACGCCCATGCTGCCCGGACAGGCGGCGCGCGCAGGGCACTTCGAGCTGCGCTTTCATGTCGGCGACTATTTCAAGTCGGCCGACGTGCTGACCGAGGTGGTGCCGGTGCGCTTCCGATTGTTCGACGCGAAGCAGCACTACCACGTGCCGATGCTGTGCGCGCCCTGGTACTTTTCCACCTACCGCGGCAGTTGAACTTCCTGCTGCCTGCCAAGCCACGAATTTCTTCAATGACGACTCAAGACCCCCAAGCAGAAAAGTACATGGTCGACGCCATCCGCCTGGCCATGCGCAACGTGCGCGAGCGCAAGACCTGGCCCTTCGGCGCCGTGCTGGTGCGGGGCGGCAAGGTGCTGGCCAACGCCGTCAACGAGGTCGACGCCCTGTGCGACCCCACGGCCCATGCCGAGATGCAAGCCGTGCGCATGGCCGCCAAGGCGCAAGGTGGCACCGACCTGTCGGGCAGCGTGGTGTATGCCAGCGGCTACCCCTGCTCGATGTGCCTCACGGCCATGTACCTGGCCGGCGTGAAGGAGGTGTACTACGCCTACTCGAATGAGGACGGCGAGCCCTACGACCTGTCGGCCGCGCGCGGCTACGTGGAAATTGCGCGCCCCATCGAGGAGCGCGAGATGCCCCTGCGCTCGCTGCCCGTGCGGGACGAGGGCGAAGACCTGTACGAGGCGTGGGAGCGCGCGACGCGCTGATCTCCGCTACCGCCGCAGGTCCAGCGTGAACGGAAACTCCCGGCTCCCCGCCACTTCGATGGTGGCCGGCGGCGTGCTCACCAGCCCCGGCGTGTGGCCCATGCGCGAGAAGCGCGCATGGCGCCGGCTCTCCGCCTCGTAGGCATTGACCGGGAAGGTGTCGTAGTTGCGCCCGCCCGGGTGCGCCACGAAGTACTGGCAGCCGCCCAGCGAGCGCTTCATCCAGGTGTCGATCAGGTCGAATGTGAGCGGCGCATGCGCGCCGATGGCCGGGTGCAGCGACGAGGGCGGGTTCCACGCCTTGTAGCGCACGCCCGCCACGAATTCGCCCACGGTGCCGGTGGGCTGCAGCGGCAGCACGCGGCCGTTGACGGTGACGACGTGGCGGCTTTCGTTCAGGCCGGTCACGCGCACCTCGATGCGCTCCAGCGACGAATCCACATAGCGCACGGTGCCGCCGATGGCGCCTTCCTCGCCCATCACGTGCCAGGGCTCCAGCGCATTGCGCAGCGTCAGCTCCACGCCCATCGACTGCACCTGGCCCACCATCGGGAAGCGGAACTCCAGGTGCGGTGCGAACCAGGCGGCGTCGAACGCAAAGCCGGCGGCATTCATCTCGGCGATGACGTCATCGAAGTCCATCTTCACGAAGGTCGGCAGCAGGAAGCGGTCGTGCAGCTCGGTGCCCCAGCGGGTGGCAGGGGCCGAATAGGGCTGGTCCCAGAAGCGGGCCACCAGGGCACGCAAGAGCAGTTGCTGCACCACGCTCATGCGGGCGTGCGGCGGCATCTCGAAGGCGCGCAGTTCCAAGAGGCCCAGGCGGCCGGTGCTCGAATCGGGCGAATACAGCTTGTCGATGCAGAACTCGCTGCGGTGGGTGTTGCCCGTGACGTCGATGAGGATGTTGCGCAGCGTGCGGTCCACCAGCCAGGGCGGCATGTCCTGCCCGTACTTTTCGCGGTTCTGCGCGATCTGCCTGAGTGCAATCTCCAGTTCGTAGAGCTGGTCGTTGCGTGCCTCGTCCACGCGCGGCGCCTGGCTCGTCGGGCCGATGAAAAGGCCCGAGAACAGGTAGCTCAGGGACGGGTGGTTGTGCCAGTACAGCAGCAGGCTGGCCAGCAGCTCGGGCCGGCGCAGGAAGGGGCTGTCGGCCGGCGTGGCGCCGCCCAGCACGAAGTGGTTGCCGCCGCCGGTGCCGGTGTGGCGGCCGTCGGTCATGAACTTCTCGGCGCACAGGCGGGTCTGGAAGGCCGCGTCGTAGAGGAACTCGGTGTGCTGCACCAGTTCGCGCCAGTTGTGGGCGGGGTGGATGTTGACTTCGATCACGCCGGGGTCGGGCGTGACCTGCAGCAGCTTCAGGCGCGCGTCGCGCGGCGGCGGGTAGCCTTCCAGCACGATCTTCACGCCCAGATCTTCGGCGGTCGACTCGACGGCGGCGAGCAGGTCGAGGTAGTCCTCCAGCCGGGCCAGCGGCGGCATGAAGACGTAGAGCACGCCCGATGCGCTGCCCACTTTCTCGGCCGCCGGGCCGTTGGCGCGGCGCGGGTCGCGCACTTCCACGCACAGGGCGGTGCGGGTGATGCCATGGGCCGACTCGCCGCGTCGCGGTGCGGCGGCCTGGCCGGGCGCGCCTGCTTGCCGGTCCGCGCCGGGGCCCGAGATGCCGCCTTGCAGCTTCAGCGCGGCCGGATGGGCGCCCGCCGAAGCGGGGCCGAAGGCGTAGGGCAGGGCGCCCAGGCGCTGTGAATCGGGGCTGGTGGCTGCAGGTCCGTCATAGCGGCCCTGCAGCGCCTGCGCGCTGGGCAGGTTCTCCAGCGGCGCATTGGGGTCGCGGTCGATCAGGTACGGGTAGTCGGTCTTGCGCGTCCAGGGCTGCGAGTCCAGCGGCAGCCGGTAGCCCATGGGCGAATCGCCCGGCACCAGGTAGAGCCGGTCGTCGCGCAGGAACCAGGGGCCGGTCTTCCAGCCGGGGCCGGCCAGTGCCGGCGCCCCCAGGTTGGCGTTGGCCGGTTCGATGGGCAGCATGTAGCCGATCACCGCATCGAGCTTCTGCGTGAACACGCGGCGCAGGCGGGCGCGCTCGAGTTCGTCGTCGAGCTTGGAGTCGAAGGGGTCGACGTTCACCGGCAGGCGGCGTTCGCGCCAGAGGAAGTAGTAGACGTCCTCGTAGCCGGGCTGGATGAAGTCGGTGGCCAGGCCCAGCTTGCGGGTGAGCGCATGGATGAAGCGGTCGGCGTCGGCGCTGGTGTAGTGCGTGGGATGGCGTTCGTCGGCGAAGAGTTCGGGGTTGCGCCACACGGGCTGGCCGTCGGCGCGCCAGAAGATCGACAGCGCCCAGCGCGGCAACTGCTCGCCCGGATACCACTTGCCCTGGCCGAAATGCAGGAAGCCGCCTTCGCCGTACTCGGCGCGCAGGCGCTGCACCAGCTCGGTGGCATAGCCGCGCTTGGTCGGACCCAGCGCGTCGGTGTTCCATTCTGGTGCATCGCGGTCGGTGGTGGCCACGTAGGTGGGCTCGCCGCCCATGGTCAGGCGCACGTCGCCGGCGGCCAGCTTCGCATCCACCGCGTCGCCCAGGGCCAGCACGGCCTGCCACTGGTGGTCGGTGTAGGGCTTGGTCACGCGCGGGGCCTCATAGATGCGCGTGACCTTCATCTCGTGGCCGAACTCCACCTCGGCTTCGTCCATCAGCCCTTCGATGGGCGCGGCGCTGGAGGGCGTGGGCGTGCAGGCCAGCGGGATGTGGCCTTCGCCGGCCAAGAGGCCCGAGGTGGCGTCCAGCCCGATCCAGCCGGCGCCGGGCAGGTACACCTCGCACCAGGCGTGCAGGTCGGTGAAATCCACCTCGGTGCCGCTGGGGCCGTCGAGCGACTTCACGTCGGGCGTGAGCTGGATCAGGTAGCCCGACACGAAGCGTGCGGCCAGCCCCATGTGCCGCAGCAGCTGCACCAGCAGCCAGCCGGAGTCGCGGCACGAGCCGCTGCCGGCCTCCAGCGTGTGCTCGGGCGTCTGCACGCCGGGCTCCATGCGGATGAGGTAGCGCACGTCCTGCTGAACCTGCTGGTTGAGCTTGACCAGGAAGTCGATGGTGCGCTGCTCGCCGCGGTCGATCTTGTCGAGGTAGGCGGCCACCAGCGGCGTGGCCGGCTCCACGGCGAGGTAGGGCGCCAGTTCCTGCGCCTGGGCCGCCGTGTAGTTGAAGGGGAAGTTTTCCGCCTGCGGCTCCAGGAAGAAGTCGAAGGGGTTGTAGACCGCCATCTCCACCACCAGGTCCACCGTCACCTTGAACTCGGTGGTCTTCTTCGGAAACACCAGCCGCGCCAGGTAGTTGGCGAACGGGTCCTGCTGCCAGTTGATGAAGTGCTCCGCCGGCTCGATGCGCAGCGAGTACGAGATCACGTTGCTGCGGCAGTGCGGCGCCGGGCGCAGGCGCACGACCTGGGGCCCCAGTTGCACCGGTCGGTCGTACTTGTAGTGCGTGACGTGGTGGAGCGCGGCGTGGATGGACATGTTTCTCCTGACTGGGCGAGGGAACCGGCGCCGGCAACGTTGCCGATAGACAGTCCGACGCATACTAGCGGACAAGAATGCAAGTAGTGCGCCAAACAAGGCGCCGCCAGGGAGGTGGAGTTGTCCGAACACAGGGATGCCGCGCGCGCGGCATGGCCCTTCGCGGCCATGGCCGGGTGGTTGCTGGGCTGCGCCGTGCAGTTGCAGCAGCCGCTGCTATGGGGCTGGGCGGCCTATGCGTCGCTGCTGGCGCTGGGCGGGCTGGTGGCAGGGGCCATCGTGCGGCGGCGCAGGCATTGGACGCGCTTCGTGCTGCTGGCTGCGCTGCTGGCCGGTGCTTCTGCCGGCGCCGGGCTGACCGGCCTGCGCGCCTGCCTGTTTGCCGCCCAGGCCATCGACCCCGCCGACGAAGGGCGCGACCTCACGCTGGTCGGTACTGTTTCGCAGATGGCGCAGCAGTTCGACGGTGGCATCCGTTTCAGGCTGGCGGTGGACGAGCCGCCGCCCGGCATGCGCCTGCCGCCCTTGCTGTCGCTGAGCTGGTATGCCGATGGCGCCGCAACCGGCGCGGCCCCGCGCGCCGGGGAACGCTGGCGCTTGAACGTGCGGCTGAAGGCGCCGCACGGCAGCCGCAACCCGCATGGCTTCGACTACGAACTGTGGGCCTGGGAGCAGGGCGTGCAGGCCACGGGCTACGTGCGCCAGGGCACCGGCGCGGCGGCGCCCCTGCGGCTGTCGTCGGGTTGGGCGCATCCGGTGGAGCAGGCGCGCGAAGCCACGCGCGCCGCCATCGAGGCGCGCGTGCCCGACGCACGCGTGGCCGGCGTGATCTCGGCCCTGGTGGTGGGCGACCAGTCCGCCATCGAGCGTGCCGACTGGGACGTGTTCCGCGCCACCGGTGTCGCGCATCTCATGAGCATCTCGGGCCTTCACGTCACCTTGTTCGGCTGGCTTGCCGCGGGCGTCGTCGGCGCCCTCTGGCGGCGCAGCGGGCGGCTCATGCTCCTCTGGCCGGCGCAGCATGCGGGCTTGGCGGGTGGCGTGCTGCTGGCCTGGGCCTATGCGCTCTTCAGCGGCTGGGGCGTGCCGTCGCAGCGCACCGTGTGCATGCTGGGCACGGTGGCGCTGCTGCGCATCCTGGGCCTGGGCTGGCCGTGGCCGGTGGTGTGGCTGTGCGCCTGTGCGGCGGTGGTGGCGCTCGATCCTTGGGCGCTCACGCAAGCGGGGTTCTGGCTGAGCTTCGTGGCGGTGGCCGTGCTGTTTGCGGCAGACGCGGGTGGCACGGCAGCAAGCACCGAGGGACCGCTGGCGGCGGCGCGGCGCATGCTGCGCGAGCAGATGGTGCTCACGCTGGCGCTCACGCCGCTGACGCTTCTGCTTTTTCAGCAGGTGTCGCTGGTCGGTCTTGCGGCCAATCTGCTGGCCATCCCCTGGGTGACGCTGCTGCTCATGCCGCTGTCGCTGCTGGGCATCGTGCTCGCGCCCCTGTGGGACCTGGCCGGGTGGGCGACGCAGGTCCTGATGGTCGTCCTGCGCTTGCTGGCGCAGTGGCCCTGGGCGACCTTGTCATGGCCGGCGCCGCCGTGGTGGGCGGCCGCGGGCGGCGTGGCGGGCGGGCTGCTGCTGGCCATGCGGCTGCCCTGGCAGATGCGGTTGCTCGGCCTGCCTCTGTTGCTGCCGGCTCTTCTGTGGCAGCCGCAGCGGCCCGCGGCCGGCGAGTTCGAACTGCTGGCGGCCGACGTGGGGCAGGGCAGCGCGGTGCTGGTGCGCACGGCCGGCCACAGCCTGCTGTATGACGCGGGCCCGCGCTTTCGCGGCGACAGCGACGCCGGGCAGCGCGTGCTGGTACCGCTGCTGCGGGCGCTGGGCGAACAACTCGACCTGCTGGTGCTCAGCCACCGCGACAGCGACCACACCGGCGGCGCGGCCGCCGTGCTGGCCATGCAGCCGCAGGCGGAGCTGCTGGGCGCCATCGAAGGCGGCCATCCGCTGCAGCAGATGCGCCCGCTGCGCCGCTGCCAGGCCGGGCAACAGTGGGCGTGGGACGGCGTGCACTTCGAGGTCCTGCATCCCAAGGCGGGAGAGGTCGCGATGGCGGGCGTCAAGCCCAATGCGCAGTCGTGCGTGCTGCGCATCCGGGGTGCACGAGGCAGTGCGCTGCTGGCCGGCGACATCGAGCGCGAGCAGGAGGAGGCGCTGGTGGCTGCCATCGGCAGGCCGGGCTTGCAGACCGACCTGCTGCTGGTTCCCCACCACGGCAGCAAGACGTCGTCGAGCGGCGCCTTCCTCGACGCGGTGAACCCGCGCCTGGCCGTGGTGCAGGCCGGCTATCGCAACCGCTTCGGCCATCCGGCCAGGGAAGTGCTGGCGCGTTACGAGGCGCGCGGCGTCGCGGTGGCTGACACGCCCTTGTGCGGTGGCTTACGATGGCACAGCGGCGAGCCGGACCGGTGGCAATGCGAGCGGGAGTCGTCGCGGCGCTACTGGGCACATGGAATGCGGACGCAAGAACCGCCTGGGCACCGGCCACGCTGATTCAGGGAGAGGCGCACGCATTGGCCTCGAAATTGCTAAGCATTGAGCAGGAGAGACGGGTCGTACCTATGCACAAATTCGACGAGATGTACGAACAGCTGCCCTATCCGAGCGCAGCGGTTCGCAAGCACTACCAGCGTTACGACCAATGGCTGGCCAAACAGCCGGGCGAGTTGATGCGACGGCGGCGCGAAGAGGCCGAGATGATCTTCCGCCGCGTAGGCATCACCTTCGCGGTGTACGGCGCCAAGGACGAGGACGGTTCGGGCACGGAGCGCCTGATTCCCTTCGACCTTCTGCCGCGCATCATTCCTGCGCACGAGTGGTCGAGCATGGAAAAGGGCCTGGTCCAGCGCGTCACCGCGCTCAACCGCTTCATCCACGACGTCTACCACGACCAGGAGATCATCAAGGCCGGCATCATCCCGGCCGAGCAGATCCGCGACAATGCGCAGTTCCGCCCCGAGATGATGGGCGTGAACGTGCCCAACGACGTGTACTCCAACATCTCGGGCATCGACATCGTGCGCGCGCCCGACGCCGGCGGCAACGGCGAGTACTACGTGCTGGAAGACAACCTGCGCGTGCCCAGCGGCGTGAGCTACATGCTGGAAAACCGCAAGATGATGATGCGGCTCTTTCCGGAGCTGTTCAGCCAGAACCGCGTGGCGCCGGTGGCGCACTACCCCGACCTGCTGCTCGAGACCCTGCGCGCCAGCGCACCGCCGGCCACCGCCGAGCCCACGGTGGTGGTGCTCACGCCCGGCATGTACAACAGCGCCTACTTCGAGCACGCCTTCCTCGCCCAGCAGATGGGCGTGGAGCTGGTCGAGGGGCAAGACCTGTTCGTGAAGGACGACTTCGTCTACATGCGCACCACCCAGGGGCCGATGCGCATTGACGTCATCTACCGCCGGGTGGACGACGACTTCCTCGACCCCGAGGTGTTCCGGCCCGACTCCACGCTGGGCTGCGCGGGCCTCATGCGCGCCTACCGCGCGGGCAACGTCGTCATCTGCAACGGCGTGGGCACCGGCGTGGCCGACGACAAGTCGATCTACCCCTATGTGCCGAAGATGGTCGAGTTCTACCTGGGCGAGAAGCCGATCCTGAAGAACGTGCCCACCTACATGTGCCGAAACAAGGACGACCTGGACTACACCCTGGCCAACCTGAAGGACCTGGTGGTCAAGGAAGTGCACGGCGCCGGCGGCTACGGCATGCTCATCGGCCCGGCGGCCACGCAGGCCGAGATCAACGAGTTCCGCGCGGCGCTGCTGGCCAGGCCCGACGGCTACATCGCGCAGCCCACGCTGAGCCTGTCGACCTCGCCCACCTTCGTGGACGCGGGCATCGCGCCGCGCCACATCGACCTGCGGCCCTTCGTGCTGTCGGCCAAGGAGGTGCAGATGGTGCCTGGCGGCCTCACGCGCGTGGCGCTCAAGGAAGGGTCGCTGGTGGTCAACTCGTCGCAGGGCGGCGGCACCAAGGACACATGGATTCTCGAGGGCGAGCGCAACGGACGGTCCGGCCAGTCGCAATCCCAATCCCAGTCGCAAACGCAATCGCAATCGAGCAACTAGAACCAGGGAGACAAGAACAATGCTGTCGCGAACCGCCGACCACCTCTACTGGATGGCCCGCTACACCGAGCGTGCCGAGAACACCGCCCGCCTGCTGGACGTGAACTACCAGACCTCGCTGTTGCCGCAGTCGGCCGAAGTGGCCAAGTACGGCTGGCAGGGCCTGCTGTCCATCAGCGAGCTGATGCCCGCCTTTGCAGCCAAGCACGGGCAGATCACGCCCGAGGCGACCATGGAGTTCATGGTCAAGGACGAGAGCAACCCCTCGTCCATCCTGTCGTGCCTGCGCGCGGCGCGCGAAAACGCGCGCGCGGTGCGTGGCACGCTCACCACCGAGTCGTGGGAGACCATGAACACCACCTGGCTCGACGTCAACCGCATGCTGCGCGGCGGCGAGTTCGAGCGCGACCCGGGCGCGTTCTTCGAATGGGTGAAGTTCCGCTCGCACCTCTCGCGCGGCGTGGTGCTGGGCACCATGCTGCAGGACGATGCCTTCCACTTCGCGCGGCTGGGCACCTTCCTGGAGCGGGCCGACAACACGGCGCGGCTGGTGGACGTGAAGTTCCATGCGCTCAACACCGAGTTCTTCGGCGCCGCCACGGAAGAAGACCAGGAGTACGACTTCTACCACTGGAGCGCGATCCTGCGCTCGGTCTCCGCCTTCGAGGTCTACCGCAAGGTGTACCGCGACGTGATCCGGCCCGAGCGGGTGGCCGAGCTGCTCATCCTGCGCGCCGACATGCCGCGCTCGCTGCATGCCTGCATGCACGAGGTGGTGATGAACCTGGACAAGGTGCGCAACCAGCAGAGCGCGGAGACGCAGCGGCGCGCGGGGAAGCTGCTGGCGGAACTGCAGTACGGGCAGGTGGAAGAGATCCTGGCCACGGGACTGCATGCGTACCTGACGCAGTTCCTCGACCGGGTGAACGAACTCGGAATGCGGATCAGCCAGGACTTCCTGGTCCCAACGCACTAGCGACCTGCGGGCATGGCGCCGCCATGCCTGCTCCCAGGGGTCCGAGCGTGCTCAGTCCCGCTCGAACAACCGGCCCCAGCCCTGGATGCCCTGCGTGCTCACGCCCAGCGAACGCAGCATCCCCCACACCGTGGTGCTCACCGTGTCCAGCAGCGTGAAGCCGAACTCGGCCTCGGCCCGTTCCGCCAACGGCGCCGCACGCAGGTTGGTGCAGTAGGTCACCACGCCCTGGGGATCGCCCTCGCGGGCCACTTCACCCATCAGCTCGTACAGGCGCTCGGGCTCGACCAGCGCGAAGTCGTGGTTGACCGTGATGCCCAGGTGCCGTTCGGCCACCACCTTCACGCCGATGGCCTCGTAGTTGGCCACGATGCGTTCCTGCACGTCGCCGGTGTAAGGCGAGACCAGTGCCAGGCGCTGGATGCCCATTCGCTCGATCAGCTGGTTGAGCGCCAGGATGGCGGTGGTCGCCCGGATGCCGGTGCGCTCGGTGATGCGCTCGCACAAGCGCAGGTCGGCGTCGAAGCCGCGCCAGCCGGCGGCGGTGCCGCTCCAGCCGATCACGTCCACCTTGGCATCGGCCAGCAGTTCGGCCGCGGCCAGGATCTTGCTGTCATCGAACTGGCCCAGCGCCTGCTCCGAAAGCGAAATCTCCGTGACGGTGAAGCGCGAGAAATGGGCGCTGCAGCCGGGCACTTCGGCCGCCAGGGCCGAGGTGAGGGGCTCCAGCGCGGTATTGGAAGAGGGCGTGAGCACGCCCAGGCGCAGGGGACGGGTCATTGAAGGAGTTTCCTTGGGTGGCGTTGGGATTATGAGACTGGTTTGTACATCACTGTCGACAAAACTGTAAACAGTAATTTTTCAGAGGAGTTGAAGGTTTTCGCCAAGTATGAATAAACGCTGAACGCGTTGCTGCGGAACATTGTGAAGACATAGGTGTTATCCATAATGTAAACAACAATGTAGACAATCACAATGCGACCTGAGCCAAGCTGCTCGCGGTCGCATTGGCCGCTGCAGGCAGGGCCCAAGTACCACCACACCACCTTGCGGCGCCGGAAAGCGCCGCCCTCTCAATTGCCTGGAGACAAGCCATGGAAGCACGGATGACGGCCGCGGCCGCAGCCACGGATCAGGCCAGCGCACCCACCAAGGTGCGCTGGAAGATCTTTTTGATGATGTTGATGCTCATCTCGATCAACTACATCGACCGCGCCTCGCTCTCGGTGGCCATGCCGCTGATCGCCAAGGAATTCGACATCGGCCCGGCCGTGCAGGGCCTGCTGCTGTCCTCCTTCTTCTGGACCTATGCCTTCATGCAGATCCCCGGCGGCATGCTGGCCGACCGCTACGGCCCGCGCGGCGTGATCGCCGGCGCCACGCTGGGCTGGGGCTTCTTCCAGGCCATTGCGGCGGCCTGCACCGGCTGGGTCTCGCTGCTCATCACCCGCTTGGGCCTGGGCGCTGCAGAAGCGCCGATCTATCCCGCCGGCGGCAAGCTCAACGGCATCTGGATGACGCAGAACGAGCGCGGCCGCGGCGCCACGCTGCTGGACGGCGGCGCACCGCTGGGCGCGGCACTGGGCGCGCTCATCATCGCGGGCCTGATCGCGCACTTCGACTCGTGGCGCACCTCCTTCGTGGTGGCCGGCGTGGGCACCATGGTGGCGGGCTTCTTCGCCTGGTGGTACATCCGCAACCACCCGCGCCAGCACCCTCACGTGAACGAGGCCGAGGCCAGCTTCATCGAGGCCTCGCACGCCGCCGACCTGGCGGCGGAGCCGGCCAACACCAGCGGCAAGGTGCTGGACTTCTTCAAGTACCGCTCGGTCTGGGGCATGTTCTTCGGCTGGATGTGCTTCAACGCGCTCTTCTATGGCCTGCTGACCTGGATGCCGACCTACCTGTCGAAGGTGCACGGCCTGGACATCAAGCAGATGGGCGGCGCCGTGTTCATCATGTTCTTCTCCGGCTTCGTGGGCGAAATGGTGGGCGGCTGGATCGCCGACAAGTGGCGCGCCGCCGGCGCCTCGCAAGCCAAGGTGCTGCGCACGCTGTTCGGCATCGCCTCGGTGGTGGCCACCATCGCCATCTACAACGTGGCGCGCTTCAAGGACCCGGTCACCGTCGTGATCCTGCTGTCGGTCACGCTGTTCTTCCTGCGCTGGTGCGGCCTGTTCTGGGTGGTGCCTTCGCTGCTGGGCACCCGCGACCGCGTGGGCTTCCTGGGCGGCACCATGAACCTGGGCGGCAACTGCGCCGGCATCGGCGTGCCGATCCTGGTGGGCATCATCGTGCAGGCCACGGGCTCCTACGACCTGGCGCTGATGTTCTTCGCCGCCGCCGGCGCGGGCCTGTTCGTCTGCTCCACGCTGCTGATCGACTACAGCAAGAAGCTGCCGGTCTGAGCATCCCGAACCCTTGATTTTCCGAATGAACAAGAACGAATTCGATCTGGTCGTGCGCAATGCGCGCGTGGCCACCGCCAGCGACACCTTCGATGCCGACATCGGCATCAAGGGCGGTCGCATCGTGCAGCTGGGCCTGGGCCTGCCGGCCGGTGTGCGCGAGATCGACGCCGCCGGCCGCGTGGTCACGCCCGGTGGCGTGGACGCGCACTGCCACCTCGACCAGCCCATGGCGCCGCCCGTGCGCATGGCCGACGACTTCGACAGCGGCACGCGCAGCGCGGCCTGCGGCGGCACCACCACGGTGATTCCCTTTGCCGCGCAGGAAAAAGGCCAGTCGCTGCGCGCCGCGGTGCAGGACTATCACCAGCGGGCCGAAGGCAAGGCGCACGTGGACTATGCCTTCCACCTGATCGTGAGCGACCCCACCCCGAAGGTGCTGAACGAGGAACTGCCGGCCTTGATCCGCGAGGGCTACACCTCCTTCAAGATCTACATGACCTACGACGATCTGAAGCTGGACGACGGCCAGATCCTCGACGTGCTGGCCGTGGCGCGCCAGCACGGCGCCATGGCGATGGTGCATGCCGAGAACGCCGACTGCATCGAGTGGCTGACCAAGCGGCTGGAACTGGCCGGGCGCATCGCACCGCGCTTTCATGCGCACTCGCGTCCCATGCTGGTGGAGCGCGAGGCCACGCACCGCGCCATCTCGCTGGCCGAACTGGTGGATGTGCCCATCCTGATCGTGCACGTCTCGGGCCGTGAGGCGGTGGAGCAGATCCGCTGGGCGCGTGCGCACGGCCTGAACGTGTTTGCCGAGACCTGCCCGCAGTACCTGTTCCTCACCGCCGAAGACTTGGGGCTGGACGACAGCTACCACGGCGCCAAGTGCGTGTGCAGCCCGCCGCCGCGCGACAAGTCCAACCAGGAAGTGATCTGGGCCGGCCTGAACGACGGCCTGTTCACCGTCTTCAGTTCCGACCACGCGCCCTTCAAGTACGACGCGCCCGAGGGCAAGAAGCCCGGCGGCGAGGAAGTGGCCTTCCGCCACATTCCCAACGGCATCCCCGGCATCGAGACCCGCCTGCCGCTGCTGTACACGCACGGCGTGCTGCAGGGCCGCATCACGCTCAACAAGTTTGTCGAGCTGACCTCCACCAACCCGGCCAAGGCCAACGGCCTGCATCCGCGCAAGGGCACCATTGCCGTGGGCGCGGATGCCGACCTGGTGATCTGGCATGAAGGGCAGCGCACCATCCGCAATGCCGACCTGCACCATGCCGTGGACTACACGCCTTATGAGGGCATCGAGCTGCAGGCCTGGCCGGCCTATACCCTGTCGCGCGGCGAAGTGGTCTGGGACGGCGAATTCCACCCGCGCGCGGGTCGCGGCGAGTTCCTGCGCCGCGGCCGCCCCACCTTGCTGCCGAAGAGATGACCGACCGACGAGCGACGCCCAAGGAGTAATGCAAAGATGAAGCTGCTGCTGATCAACCCCAACATCTCGCAGAGCGTGAGCGACCTGATCGAGGCCGAGGCGCGCCGCGCCGCCGCGCCGGGCACCGAGGTGACGGTGATGACCGCACCCTTCGGCGTGGCCTACATCGAGACGCGCTTCGAATCGCTCATCGGCGCCTACGCCACCGCCCAGGTGGCCGGCGAGCATGCCCACAACTTCGACGCCATGGTGGTGGCCGCCTTCGGCGACCCCGGCATCGACGGCCTGCGCGAGGCGTTGGACATCCCGGTGGTGGGCCTGACCGAGGCCGCGCTGATGAGCGCCTGCCTGCTGGGCAAGCGCTTTTCCATCGTCGCCATTTCGCGCCGCATCACCGCCTGGTACCGCGAAGTGGTGCAGGCCAACGGCCTGGAAGGGCGCCTGGCCAGCATCCGCTGCCTGGACACGCCGCTGCGCAGCATCGGCGCGGTGCAGGAAGACCACGGCGAGACGCTGCGCGCGCTGTGCCAGGCCGCCATCGACGAGGACGGTGCCGACGTGATCATCATCGCCGGCGCGCCCCTGGCCGGGCTGGCGCGCTCCATCAAGGACCAGATCCCGGTGCCGGTGGTGGACGGTGTTTCCAGCGCGGTGTGCCATGCGCAGACGCTGGCTTCGCTCAATCCTTCGCCGGCGCGGCAGGGCAGCTTCGCCCGCCCCCCGGTCAAGGAGAACCGCGGGCTGCCGGCCGGCATCGAGCGGCTGCTGGCACGCGATACGGGCCGCTGAAATCCGCCGCCGACGCCGGGCGCGGGCCGCCCGGCGCCTGCGGGTTTCCGGGCGGCCCGATAAGATCGCGCCATGGCACCCAGCAACAAGACCAGCCCCAAGCAGAAAGCGGCTTCCCCCAAGCGTGAAATGAGCGTCGACGAGATCGTCGAGAACATTTCCAACGCCATCCTCGAGCACCGGCTGGTGCCTGGCACCAAGCTCGGCGAGGACCGCCTCGCCGCCATCTACGGCACCAACCGCCCGCGCATCCGCGAGGTGCTGGCCCGCCTGTCGCATGAGCAGGTGGTCGAGCTGGTGCCCCAGCGCGGCGCCTTCGTCGCCAAGCCCACGGTGGAGCAGGCGCGCGAGGTGTTCGAGGCCCGGCGCCTGATCGAGCCCGGCGTGCTCGAGCGGCTCTCGCAGAACTTCGACGAGGAGAAGCTGCGCCGACTGCAGGAGCACCTGGGCAAGGAAGAAGAAGCCCGCCGCACCAACGACAAGCACGCCGTGGTGCGGCTGTCGGGCGAGTTCCACACGCTGCTGGCAGAACTCGCGGGCAATTCGCTGCTGGCGCGCTCCATGAAGGAGCTGTCCACGCTCACCTGCCTGACCATCTCGCTGTACGACGCGCCCACCGCCAACAGCTGCCGGGTGGACGAGCACAGCGCCATCGTCGATGCCATCCGCGCGGGCGACCTGGCGCTGGCGCGCAAGCTGATGCTGCGGCACCTGCAGCACATCGAGGACAGCCTGGACCTGAACAGCGAGAGCGAAGAGGTGGACCTCGAGTCGGTGCTGGGCTGAGGGCGCGCGTCCCGTGTCATCCAGCTGCCCCTCCTGCCTCCAGTCGATGGAGGTGCACCGGTTCGCCACCCGCGTCGGCGGGTCGGTCGAGCTGGACATCTGCTTTGCCTGCCAGGGCCTGTGGTTCGATCCGCGCGAGAACACCCAGCTGGCGCCCGACGCCGTCGTGGCGCTGTTCCAGTTGCTGCACGAGCATCGGGATGATGCCCATCATCCCGTGGGCAGCCGCCTGCAGTGCCCGCGCTGCCGGCAGGTGCTGTCGCACGGCTTCGACGTGGTCAGGAGCGGACGCTACGTCACCTACCGCTGCGCGCAGGGGCACGGGCGCTTTGCCACCTTCTCGTCCTTCATGGTCGAGAAGGGCTTCGTGCGGCAGTTGACCCGGCCCGAGATCGAAGACCTGGCGCGCCGGGTGGGCGCCATCTTCTGCACCGGCTGCGGCGCGCCGGTGGACATCCGCCGTGAGCACGCCTGTCCGCACTGCCGGGCGGCGTTCTCCCTGCTGGACCCCGCCGCGGTGGAGAAGGCGCTGCAGCGCCACGCGCAGGCGGCCCGGCCGGCCGACCCCGCCACGCGCGGCACCGACCTGGCCGATGCCCTGGTGGCCATCGAGCGCGGCCGCTCGCAGGCGCGGCGCGAGGAGCAGAAGGAGCGCCTCGAGGGACTGGACCTCACGGTCGACCTGTGGGCCACGGGCGTGGAATTGGTCTGGCGGGCGTTGATGCGCTGAAGCAGCAGCCGAGGGAATCGCCCCTGCCGGCCATCCGGGTTCAGCCGACGAGATGCGTGAATTGCGATGCCGGAAGGAGACGCCGGAAATCCGCGTCGAAGCTCACGAGGTGTTCGCCTTGCTGGATCACGGCTGCAGCCAGCCAGGCATCGGGAAGATCGTTGGCACGCAGCGACTTCTCCACACACAGCCGGCGAAAGTGCGGCCATTCCGCCCCGAGCATCGGCTGATGCACGCCGGGCGCCGATAGCAGCGCGTCGAGGAAACGCAGGGCTTCCCCGGTCGGTGTCGGATTCACGAAGATCCTGGCATGCGTGACCAACCGCAAGAAGCTTGCGGTCACCATGGGCTGAAGACAGATGACCGAGCCCTTGGAGGCGGCTGCCAGGGCTTGCTGCAGCCAACGGCGTGCCGATGCGTGGTGAGGATGGTCGCTTCGCGAAGCGGCGACCAGCACGTTGACATCGGGCGTCATTCTTCGTCGGCAGCGTCCAGCATGGCCTTGTTGCTGCGGGGGTCCAGGCCGCGCACCAGTCCGCCGCGACCGCGGTAGACAGGCAGAACAGGCGTCTTTTCAGGCGCCTTCTGGGCTCGAAGGCGCAATTGCAGACCCTCTTCGATCAGTCGAGTGAGGCTGGTGTGCTGTTTCGCCGCCAAGGCTTTCGCATCGGCGAGCAGCGCGTCGTTCAAATTGAGCGTGGTCTTCATGCCGGACGAGAATCGAATACAGATATCTGTATTGTACCGACACCGCGAGTAGGCTGCTGTTCTGCTGAATGGCGCCTCAATGTCTATCTGAGGCGTGGTTCGGACCACTGCGGAACTAAATCCTCTCAAGCGACCCGGACGGTTTCCGGCTTCGGCCGGCGTTACCCGAACCCGAACTTGAAAGGAGATATCGCGTCATGTTGTTCCGAGTCGGCCGTTGGCCCGCGCTGCTGCTGAGCGGCTTGTTGTTGTGGTGGGGCGCCTTGGCGCCTGCCATGGCGGCGACACCCCGCATGGTCAGTGCGGCGGTGAATGAACTGAATCTTCGCAATGGCCCCGGCAACAAGTACGAGGCCCGCTGGACCGTGGCCAAGGGCTACCCCTTGAAGGTCGTCTCGGTGCGGGGCAAGTGGCTGCAGGTGAGCGACTTCGAGAACGACAAGGCCTGGGTCTACCGCCCCATGACCAACGCCACGCCGCACCATGTGGTGAAGGCCAAGGTGGCGAACCTGCGGCGTTCGCCCAATACGAAGAGTGCCGTGGTGAGCCGCATGGAATACGGCGACGTGCTGCGCACGCTCTCGCGCCGCGGCGACTGGGTGCAGGTGCGCACCACCGGCGGCCGCACCGGCTGGGTCGCGCGCAACCTCGTCTGGGGCTGGTAGGGCAGCCGCGTTTCAGGCCGCCGTGGCCTGGCGCACGGCGTGTTCCCAGCGCGCCATCGCTTCCTGCGATTGGGCCGCGCTCCAGGTCGGCAGGAAGCGGCGTTCCACCTTCCACTGCCGGGAGAGTTGCGAGATGTCGCTGTACACGCCGCTGTACAGGCCCGCCAGATAGGCGGCGCCGAGTGCGGTGGTTTCGGTCACCTGCGGCCGCACCACCGGTATGCCCAGCAGGTCGGCCTGGAACTGCATCAGCAGGTCGTTCACGCTGGCGCCGCCATCCACCCGCAGTTCGGCCACCGGCGCGCCGCCGGCGGCCACCGCGTCGCGGCTCATGGCCTGCAGCAGGGCGGCGCTCTGGTAGGCGATGCTTTCCAGCGCGGCGCGGGCGATGTGGCCGAGGTTGGTGCCGCGCGTAAGGCCCGTGATGGTGCCGCGCGCATCCGCCTTCCAGTACGGCGCGCCGAGGCCGGTGAAGGCCGGCACCATCATCACACCGCCGGCATCGGGCACGCTTTCGGCCAGGGCCTGCACCTGCGCGCTGCCCTTGATGGCCTGCAGCCCGTCGCGCAGCCACTGCACCACGGCACCGCCGACGAACACGCTGCCTTCCATGGCGTACTGCGGCGTGGCATGGGTCTGCGCGGCGCTGGTCACCAGCAGGCCGTTGTGCGAAGGCTGGAACTCCTTGCCGGTGTGCATGAGCAAAAAGCACCCGGTGCCGTAGGTGTTCTTGGCCATGCCGGCCTCGAAGCAGGCCTGGCCGAACAGCGCGCTCTGCTGGTCGCCGGCCACGCCACCCACCGGCAGCGAGCTGCCGAGCAGGGCGGCGTCGGTGTCGGCGAAATGCGAGCTGGATGGCTGCACGGCCGGCATCAGCGATGCCGGAATCTTCAGCGCGCGCAGCAGTTCTTCGTCCCAGCGGTTGCCGTGCACGTTGAACAGCATGGTGCGCGATGCGTTGCTCACGTCGGTCACGTGCACCCTGCCGCCGGTGAGCTGCCAGATGAGCCAGCTGTCGACCGTGCCGAAGGCCAGCTCGCCGGCTTCGGCCTGCGCGCGCACGCCGGGCACGTTGTCGAGCATCCAGCGCAGCTTGGTGGCCGAGAAGTAGGCATCGATGACGAGGCCGGTCTTCTCGCGGATGGCGGGCTCCATGCCTTCGCTGCGCAGCTGCGCGCACAGCGGCTCGGCGCGCCGGTCCTGCCACACGATGGCGTGGTGCACCGGACGGCCGGTCTTGCGGTTCCACACCACGGTGGTCTCGCGCTGGTTTGTGATGCCGATGGCGCGGATGTCCTTGGCTGAAAGCTTCGCCTTGGCCAGCACTTCGCGTGCGGTCTCGATCTGGCTGGTCCAGATCTCCATCGGGTCGTGCTCCACCCAGCCGGGCTGCGGGTAGATCTGCGTGAGTTCGCGCTGCGCGATGGCCACGATGTGGCCGGCTTCGTCGAACACGATGCTGCGCGAGCTGGAGGTGCCCTGGTCGAGGGCGAGCAGGTAGTTCATGGGCTGGAGCTTCTCATGCCTTGGCGATTTCCAGGCGGGCTTGGGCACGCTCTAACAATTCAGGAAACGGCGGCGGCGGGTCGGCGTCGGTGAACAGGCAGTCGATCTGCGACAGGTCGGCCAGCTGCACCATGGCCGGCCGGTTGAACTTGCTGTGGTCGGCCGCCAGCCAGACCTCGCGGGCCTGGGCGATGATGGTCTGCGCCACCTTCACCTCGCGCAGGTCGAAGTCGCGCAAGCTGCCGTCGGCCTCGATGCTGGAGATGCCGATGACCGCGATGTCCACCTTGAACTGGCGGATGAAGTCCACCGTGGCCTCGCCGATGATGGCCCGGTCGCGCTGGCGCACCGAGCCGCCGGCCACGATCACCTCGCAGTCCGGGTTGTCCGACAGGATGTTGGCCACGTTCAGGTTGTTGGTGATCACGCGCAGGCCGCTGTGGCGCATGAGCGCCTTGGCCACCGCCTCGGTGGTGGTGCCGATGTTCAGGATGAGCGAGCAGCCGTTGGGCACCTTGCTCGCCACCGCCTGCGCGATGCGTGCCTTGCCTTCGGCATGCAGCGTCTCGCGCTGCTGGTAGCCGATGTTCTCGATGGTGGAGCTGGGCACCCGCACCCCGCCATGAAAGCGGGTGAGCAGGCCCGCGTCGGCCAGGCGCTGCACGTCGCGCCGCACGGTCTGCAGGGTCACGCCCAGCATGTCGGCCAGTTGTTCCACTGTCACGGAACCGCGCGAACGTACGGTGTCCAGCAGGTTGATCTGACGCGGATTGGAGTTTTGCAAGGCCATTCGAACGCGTTGTTGCGGCTGCCCGAAGGGGCAGGCAGACTTTAAAACGAAACAAAACGAATCAATGTTTGGGTAAACCCCGAGAAAATACGCATCGGAAGGAATCAAAATGAAAAAATACGAACGGCAAGATGCCGCCCAAAGTGAGAAAGATCACGGAAAGGAATGGGAATCGAGGTGAGTGCAGTTCCTTTTTCTTCGCAATCCGGCAGCGGCCATGATTGCGACGTGCTGATCGTCGGCGGCGGCATCAACGGTTGCGGCATTGCGCGCGACCTGGCCGGTCGGGGATTTCGCGTGCTGCTGTGCGAGAAGGACGACCTGGCCTCGCACACCTCGTCCTCGTCCACCAAACTGATCCACGGCGGGCTGCGCTATCTGGAGTACTACGAGTTCTCGCTGGTGCGCAAGGCGCTGCAGGAGCGCGAGGTGCTGCTCAAGAGCGCGCCGCACATCATGTGGCCGCTGCGCTTCGTGATGCCGCACGACCCGGCGCAGCGCCCGGCCTGGATGATCCGCATCGGCCTGTTCATGTACGACCACCTGGCGCGCCGCGAGGTGCTGCCGGCTTCGCGCGGCATCGACCTGCGCGAACACGTGGCGGGCGAACCGCTCAAGAAGGAATTCAAGCGCGGCTTCGTTTACTCGGACGGCTGGGTGGACGATGCGCGTTTGGTGGTGCTCAACGCCATGGATGCACGCGAACGCGGCGCGCAGGTGCTCACGCGCACCCGTTGCGTGAGCGCGGTGCGCGATGCCGGCGGCTGGAGCGTGGTGCTCGAGGGGCCCGGAGGTCAGCGCGAGGTCCGCGCGCGCGCCGTGGTGAACGCGGCCGGGCCGTGGGCCGAGTCCTTCCTGCGCGGCGTGGCGCGGCCGGCGGCCGGCGAGGCGCTGGCCACCAAGAGCCTGCGGCTGGTCAAGGGCAGCCACATCGTGGTGCCGCGCATCTTCACGCACGACCACGCCTACATCTTCCAGAACCCCGACAAGCGGATCATCTTCGCCATTCCCTACCAGGACAGCTTCACGCTGATCGGCACCACCGACATCGAGATTGCCGGCGACGACCCCGGCGCCGCGCACATCGAGAAGGACGAGATCGACTACCTGTGCGTGCAGGCCAGCCGCTACTTCGACAAGCCGGTCACGCCCGCCGACGTGGTGTGGACGTACTCGGGCGTGCGCCCACTGCTGGACGATGCCTCGGGCGACCCCTCGGCCGTCACGCGCGACTACCTGCTCGAATCCAACACCAGCGCCGCGCCGCTGCTGTCGGTGTGGGGCGGAAAGATCACCACCTTCCGCAAGCTTGCGGAAGACGCGGCCGACGAGGTGAGCCGCATGCTGGGCGAGCCCCGGCCGGCCTGGACCGACGGGGCCTTCCTGGCCGGCGGCGACCTGTCGCCCTGGATCGGGCAGGCCAGCCGGCCCGACGCCGATTTCGAGCGCTTCGTGGACGCGCTGCATGCGCGCTACCCCTGGCTGGGCGGCATGCTGGGCCGGCGCCTGGCACGGGCCTACGGCGCGCGGGTGGACCGCATCCTGGGCGATGCCAAGTCCGTGTCGGATCTCGGCGCCCAGGTGGCGCCGGGCCTGTACGAAGCCGAATTGCGCTATTTGCAGCGCGAGGAATGGGCCCAGACCGGCGAGGACGTGCTGTGGCGCCGCTCCAAGCTGGGCCTGCACCTGGCGCCCGCGGCGCGCGAGCAGGTCGAGCAGTGGATGCTGTCGCACGCTGCACCACCGAACAACAACGAGGCACGGAAGGAGGCCATCTTTGCAGCTCAGCCTTGAGCGCGTCACCAAGCGTGTGGGCGCCCAGACCTGGTTGTACGAACAGAGCATCGCGCCGCACAGCGGCGCGGTGACGGTGCTGCTGGGTGCGACCCAGTCGGGCAAGACCAGCCTCATGCGCCTGATGGCCGGGCTGGACGCGCCCACCACCGGCAAGGTGTTCGTCGACAAGCAAGACGTGACGGGCGTGCCCGTGCGCGAGCGCAACGTGGCCATGGTCTACCAGCAGTTCATCAACTACCCCTCGCTCACGGTGGCGCAGAACATCGCCTCGCCGCTCAAGCTGCGGGGCGACGCCAACATCACCGCCCGCGTGGGCGAGCTGGCCGAGAAGCTGCACATCACGCCCTTCCTGCACCGCCTGCCGTCCGAGCTCTCGGGCGGCCAGCAGCAGCGCGTGGCCCTGGCGCGGGCGCTGGCCAAGAACGCACCGCTCATGCTGCTGGACGAGCCGCTGGTCAACCTCGACTACAAGCTGCGCGAAGAGCTGCGCGAGGAACTGGGCCTGCTGTTCGCCTCGGGCGACTCCACCGTGATCTATGCCACCACCGAACCGGGCGAGGCGCTGCTGCTGGGCGGCTACACCGCCGTGCTCGATGCGGGCGAATTGCTGCAGTACGGGCCGACGTCGGAAGTCTTCCACGCGCCCAAGTCGCTGCGCGTGGCGCGCGCCTTCAGCGATCCGCCCATGAACCTGCTGGCCGGCCAGGCCAGCAGCGCCGGCGTGCAGCTGGGCGGCGGCCTGGCGCTGCCGCTGGACTTGCCGCGCGAGGCGCAGGGCCCGGTGACGGTGGGCCTGCGCGCCAGCGCGCTGGCCGTGGGCAAGCCGGAAGCCGATCGGCCCAACGGCGTGGAGCTGCAGGCGCGCATCACGCTGGCCGAGATCGCCGGCTCCGACACCTTCGTGCACCTGGAAAGCCAGGCGGGCGAGCTGGTGGCGCAGCTCACCGGGGTGCACCGTTTCGGCCTGGGCGAGCTGGTGCTGCTGCGCTTCTCGCTGGCCGATGTCTATGTGTTCGACGCGCGCGGCGACCTGGCCCTGGCCCCCGCGCCCCGCAACGGAAGGTAGCCAGCATGGCCCGCATCGACCTCGACCTGGCCCATGCCTACCGGCCCGATCCGAAGCAGGACAGCGACTACGCGCTGCTGCCGCTGAAGATGAGCTTTGCAGACGGCGGCGCCTATGCGCTGCTGGGGCCTTCGGGCTGCGGCAAGACCACCATGCTCAACATCATCTCGGGCCTGCTCGTGCCCTCGCAGGGCAGCGTGAGCTTCGACGGCCGCGATGTCACGGGGCAGACGCCGCAGCAGCGCAACATCGCGCAGGTGTTCCAGTTCCCCGTCATCTACGACACCATGACGGTGGCGCAGAACCTGGCGTTTCCGCTGCGCAACCGTGGCATTGCCGAGTCGCGCATCCGCGAGCGGGTGGGGCGCATCGCCGAGATGCTGGAGCTGTCGGGCCAGCTGGGCCAGCGCGCGGCGGGCCTGTCGGCCGACGCCAAGCAGAAGATCTCGCTGGGCCGCGGCCTGGTGCGCGAAGACGTGTCTGCCGTGCTCTTCGACGAGCCGCTCACGGTGATCGACCCGCACCTGAAGTGGCAGCTGCGGCGCAAGCTCAAGGAGATCCATCGCGAGCTCAAGCTCACGCTCATCTACGTCACGCACGACCAGGTGGAGGCGCTCACCTTCGCCGACGAGGTGGTGGTGATGTCGCGCGGCCGTGCCGTGCAGGTGGGCACCGCCGAGGCGCTGTTCGAGCGCCCGGCCCACACCTTCGTGGGCCACTTCATCGGCTCGCCCGGCATGAACTTCCTGCCCGCCGAAAGCAGGAATGGGCGGCTGCAGGCGGCGGGCATCGAGCTGGCCGCGCCGGTGTCGCTGCCCGACGGCCCGCTGAAGATCGGCATTCGCCCCGAGCACCTGAGCCTCACCACCGAGCACCATCCCGGCGCGGTGCCCGCGACGGTGCTGCGGCTGCAGGACATCGGCACCTGCACGCTGCTTACGGCGCAGGTGAACGGCGGCGACATGAAGGCCCGGCTGGCCAACGGCAGCGCGCTGCCGGCCATCGGCGACACCGTGTGGCTGCAGGTGCTGGACCTTCGCACCTGCTTCTACCGCAACGAGGAGTTGGTCGCATGAGATTCATTTCCATATTCAACTCCCTCCCCCTCTGGGGGAGGGCAGGGGTGGGGGCATGCGCCGGTGCTGGCATTGCAATAGAGGCCT
>NZ_BCUU01000082.1 GCF_001591385.1 Variovorax soli NBRC 106424 | reverse complement strand
GGCCCGCGGAGCCGGCGCAGGCACCGGTCTCGGCGCAGCTGCTGGTGGGCGCGCGCCCCACGCGCGAGTCGCTGGTGATCGACACGCTGGGCATTTCCTTCGGCGGCCTGAAGGCGGTGTCGGACGTGTCCACCCGCATGGAGTCGGGGCAGGTCACCAGCATCATCGGGCCCAACGGCGCGGGCAAGACCACGCTGCTGAACCTGATCTGCGGCTTCTACAAGCCCAGCGCCGGCGTGGTGCGGCTGGGCTCGGTCGACCTGGCCGGCCAGCCCGCCTTCAAGGTGGCGCGCGCCGGCATTGCGCGCACCTTCCAGACGCCGCAGCTGTTCGACCAGATGACCGTGCTGGAGAACCTGCTGGTGGCCATGGAAGGCGGCGCGCTGCATTCGCCGGTGAACGACCTGGAGTCCGAAGCAGGCAGCGCGGCGGTGCACCGGGCGCGCGCGCTGCTGGACTACGTGGGCTACCAGGGCGACCTGCAGCGCATGGCGGGCGACCTGGCCCACATCGACAAGCGCCTGCTCGAAATTGCGCGCGCACTGGCGCTGCGCCCCGGCGTCCTCATGCTCGACGAGCCGGCGGCCGGCCTGAACCATTCCGACAAGGTGGCGCTGGCCAAGCTGCTGCGCACCATCGCGGATGCGGGCCTGGCCGTGGTGCTCATCGAGCACGACATGACGCTGGTGATGGGCATCTCCGACCACCTGGTGGTGCTCGATGCGGGCCGGCGCCTGGCGCACGGCAAGCCCGAGGCCGTGCGGGCCGACAAGGCGGTGATCGAGGCCTACCTGGGCGGCGCGCAGTTCACCACCAGCCCGCGCGCGCCGGGCTGGCAGGCGGCGCCCGAGGCGCTGCTCACCGTCAAGGGCATCCATGCCGGCTACGGCGGCACCAAGGTGCTGCACGACGTGGGGCTGGCGCTGCACCAGGGCGAACTGGTGGCGGTGCTGGGCGCCAACGGCGCCGGCAAGTCGACGCTGATGAAGTCGCTCTCGGGCCTGCTCAAGCCCAGCGAGGGCAGCGTCATGTTCCTCGGCAAGGAAATCGCCCGGCTCGCGCCGCACCGCATCGCCCGCGAAGGGCTGGTGCTGGTGCCCGAGGGACGGCAGGTGTTCCCGGAGATGTCGGTGCTCGACAACGTGCGCATGGGCGCCTACACCCGCACCGACCTGCAGCCCGGCGAGGTGGAAGAGATGGTGCAGCGCTTCCCGTCCATCTCGCGGCGCATGCATGGCCGCGCGGGCCTGTTGTCGGGCGGCGAGCAGCAGATGCTGGCCATTGCCCGCGGGCTGATCGCCAAGCCGAAGGTGCTGCTGCTGGACGAGCCCTCGCTGGGCCTGGCCCCGGCGCTGATCAACGAGCTGTTCAAGGTGCTGGCCGACCTGCGCGACCAGGGCATGACCATCCTGCTGGTGGACCAGATGGCGGCCCTGGCACTGGCGGTGGCCGACCGCGGCTACGTGATGGAGTCGGGCGAGATCGTGCATGCGGACACCGCCGGCGCCCTGCGCGACGACCCGGCGCTGGAGCGTGCCTACCTCGGGCAGGCTTGATGGCTTGATCGCGTTGTCTCCCCCTTTTGCCTTTTGACGCGAGAGGCAGGCCGGCCCTTCGGGGCCGGTTTTTTTGCGAGCGCTCAGCTGGCGCGTGCCAGCGCCACGGCATCGGGGCCGGCCGGAAAGCGCAACTGGGCCGAGGTGTCGTTCGCCGCCTGCCACACGCCCTGGGCCACATCGGCCGGGCGGGTCATGACGCGCACGCCCGCAAACTCGCCAAACACCCGTTGCGCGTAGGCGCCGTAAGGCTCCGGAATCAGCCCCTGCATGCGTGCCGCGCCGTTGTCGGCAAAGCGTGTGTCGGGGCCGTAGCCGGGCTGCACCAGCTTCACCCGCACGCCGAACTGGGCCAGTTCCAGGGCCAGCGATTCGGTGAAGCCCTCGATGGCCGTCTTGCTCGCCGTGTAGGCGGCCACCAGCGGAAAGGGTGCCAGTACCGCGCTCGACGTGACGTTGACGATGGTGCCCGCGCCGCGCTGGCGGAAGTTCGGCAGCACGGCCTGGGTCATGGCCATGGCGCCGAAGGTGTTGGTCTCGAAGAGCTCGCGCACGGTCTGCATGGGCGTGGCCTCGAAGGCGCCGAGCGCGCCGATGCCGGCGTTGTTGACCAGCACGTCGATGGGGCCTGCGGCGGCCAGCGCCTGCGCAATGCTTTCGGGCCGGGTGACGTCCAGCGCCAGCACGCGCAGGCGCTCGCTGCGCGGCAACACATCGTCGCGGGGCGAACGCATGGTCGCGACCACGGACCAGCCGTTGTCGAGGAAGTGGCGGGCGGTTTCGAGGCCATAGCCGGAGGAGCAGCCGGTGATCAAGACGGTCTTCATCTGCAAAGTCCTTGGTGGGTTGGGATGGCACAACTTTAGGCGGCCATCGCAGGACTGACTACAATCGATAGTCGCCAATTCATTTGCATTAGTCCTGCCGTCATGACCGATCCGCTGTCCGAAGTGATCTCGCTGCTGCGACCCGGCTCGGTGCTTTCCAAAGGCATCAGCGGCGCCGGACGCTGGGGCGTGCGGTATTCGGCCTTTGGCCATCCGAGCTTCTGCGCGGTGCTCGAAGGCGGCTGCCTGCTGTCCGTGGACGGGCACGCGCCGATCGCGCTGGAAGCGGGCGACTTCGTGCTGATGCCCGCCACGCCCGGCTTCGCCATGACGGGCTTCGAGCCACCGGCCATGCTCAGGAAGATGGACCCGCATGCCAGTGCATCGCAGCAGGCCGAGCTGCGGCACGGCCGGCAGAGCGGGCCGCCGGACGTGCGCCTGCTGGGCGGCTATTTCGTCTTCGAGTCGCCGGATGCGCCACTGCTCGTCTCGCTGCTGCCGCAGCTCGTGCATGTGCGCGGCCAGGTGCGCCTGGCGGCGCTGGTGCAACTGGTGGGCGACGAGGCGCGCGAGCAGCGCGCGGGCCGCGAACTGGTGCTCACGCGGCTGGCGGAGGTGCTGCTCATCGAAGCGCTGCGCTCGTCGGGCGGCGCTTCGGCGGCGCCCGGACTGGTGCGCGGGCTGGCCGATGCGCGCCTGGCCGCCGCCATCCGGCAGATGCACGAGAAGCCGTCGCAACCGTGGACGGTGGCGCAACTGGCGGACGAGGCCGCGCTGTCACGCTCGGCCTTCTTCGAGCGCTTCAGCCGCGCGGTGGGCCTGGCGCCCATGGAATACCTTGTCGCCTGGCGCATGGCACTGGCCAAGAAGCTGCTGCGCGGCGGCGAACTTGCCCTGGCCGAAGTCGCCGAACGCGTGGGCTACAGCTCGGCCAGCACCTTCAGCACCGCCTTCAGCCGGCACGTCGGCCAGCCGCCGGCACGGTACGCGCGCGCGGGTTGATCCCCTCCGGGAGGGATGCGCACCGCGCGATCACGTGTAGGATTCCAGTGGTAACTACTGTTACCAACTGGGCGCCTGCATCGGGCTGGCCCGCACAACCTCCCAAGCACTTTTCAAGAAAGAAGATGAAGGCACTCAATCTCTCTCTGACGGGTTCGCTGGCGCTGGCCTTGCTGGCGGCTGGCTGCAGCACCATGCAATCGGGCCAGAAGTCCTCCGCCGAAACGGATGCCGCCAAGACCGCCGCCGCGCCGGCCGAGCGGCCGGCGCCCAAGATGGTTCGCCGCAAGCAGGCCTCCGGCCTCACGGCCGACCAGGTGAGCCAGGCGCTGGCGACGAAGAACTCGGCCAAGATCCGCAGCGCGCTGGTCGGCAAGACCGTGACGGTCGAACTCGCCAAGGGCGATGGCAAGAGCTGGAACGGCAGCGGCGTGGAGGGCGCCGACTTCGCCTGCCGCGCCAGCGAGAGCGGCTTCGACGGCGGTGAGGTGACGGCCAAGGTGCGTTCGTACAAGCCGGCCACCAAGAGCCAGGATGCCTCGCTGGAACTGGACAACTGCTCGAGCAATTTCGCGCTCGAAGCCGCTGCGCCCGCCGCCAAGCCCGCCGCCGCTGCAGGCACGGCAACTGCGGCAACGGCCGCTGCCGCCGCACCAGCCGCCAAGTCCGCTGCTGGCGGCGCGGCCAAGCCCGGCATGGATGCGCAAGGCAACGTGATCGATTCGTCGAAGGTGGAGGCCGGCAGCGGCCGCACCGTCAAGGGCATCAACGGCTACGAGGGCGAGATCACCGGCATTCCGGCGAAGAACTCCAAGTTCACCGGCCTGCAGATCGGCATGCCGATGAAGCAGGTGACCGACATCGCCGGCCCGCCCACCGACCAGGGCGGCTACGTCACGGGCAAGGCGTGGATCCCGTTCTACTTCGGCGGCGACCGCCACCGCTTCGAGATGACCTACAAGGGCCAGGGCCGCCTGATCTTCGCCGGCGGCGGCATGGGCGACTACAGCAGCGGCAACCTGATCTGGATCATCCACAACCCGAACGAGAGCGGCTACCGCTGATTCTTTTTTTCAGCGGGTGAACCGGCCCGCCACGGTCGGCGTGGACATCAACACACGCATTGCCCAGCGCTTGCGCGAACTCCGAGATTCGCGCGGCTACTCGCTCGATGTCTTAGCCGAGCGCAGCGGCGTGAGCCGCTCGAACATCTCGCTGATCGAGCGTGGTCAGAGCAGCCCCACAGCAGTCGTACTCGACAAACTGGCCATCGGGCTGAGCGTGGCGCTTGCCTCATTTTTCGAGGACGGTCCGAATGGAGCCGGCAGCGTGTCGTTGTCGCCCCTGATCCGCCTATCCGATCAGCCAGTATGGGAAGACCCTGCCTCGGGCTACGTCCGCCGGCGACTCTCCCCGCCCGCTCCCTCGCCGCTGCAGTTGGTGGAGGTGACATTCCCGCCAGGGGAACGCTTGGCCTTGGATTCAGCGGTACACGACGCAGACATTCACCAACAGGTTTGGCTGATCAAAGGCCGCATGGAGTTGACCGTCGGCGACACCACGTGGGCGCTGGCGGCCGGTGACTGTCTAGCCATGCAGCTCAATCAGCCCATCGTGTTCCACAACCCCGGTGCGCAGCCTGCTCGGTATTTGGTAGCGCTGACTACGCTGTCGAAGCCCCCGGGGCGCTCAGCGACTCGCATCCCGATCAACCAACGAGAATCATGACCATCCCTGTCCCTGTGCCGCCCACCATCACCGTTCGCCGCGTAGGTGCCGACGAAACAGCCGACTGCCTTGAAGGATTGGCCGAACTGCTTATCGACTGCGTACAAGGTGGCGCTTCCGTGAGTTTCATGTGGCCCTTGCCACGCGCTCGTGCGTTGGCTTTCTGGCAAGGCGTTGCAGAAGGCGTGATCCGCGATGAGCGAATCTTGTTGATCGCGGAGGAACCAGGCGGGGCCATCCTAGGCACCGTGCAATTGGTCACCGCAATGCCCGAGAACCAACCTCATCGCGCCGAAGTGGCGAAGATGCTTGTCCACCGAAGGGCCCGTCGCCAGGGATTGGCTCGGCGCTTGCTGGCTGCAGTGGAAGACGTTGCGCGTGGGGAGGGGAAACCCGTGCTGGTTCTGGATACCGCAACGGGCGGGGATGCCGAGCGACTGTATCGGCGCGCAGGCTGGCAGGAAGTGGGCGTTGTGCCGGACTACGCGCTGATGCCAGATGGATCAATGTGTGGCACCACGTTCTTCTACAAGCGTGTTTGAGTTAGTGCCGGCCCGTGGGGCAGTATTCGGCCCCATAACCAGACGTTCACTATGAAGCTTTACTTCCTGCCAGGCGCCCCTTCTCCCAACAGAGTGCGTCTGTATGTCGCGGAAAAGAACGCGAACGCCAAGGTGTTGGATATTGAGGAAGTGAATCTGCAGGGTGGTTTGCATCGGTCGACTGCACACCTGCTTCGCAATCCGTTTGGAAAGGTCCCGGTGCTCGAGATTGACCCGAGCACATTCATTGGTGAGTCCTTGGCCATCGCAGAGTACCTCGAAGAATGCTTTCCGGCGCCTCCGCTGTTCGGAAGAACGAAGTTGGAGCGAGCCAGGGTGCGGGAACTGGAGCGCATTGCGGAGCTGCGTGTGTTCTATCCCCTGGGCCGGTATGTGCAGGCGACGGTGACGCAAGTGGAGAGCTTTCCCGAGCCCGGTGTCGCGGCGCACTTCCTCGGTCGCATCCCTGCCGGCCTGGAATATCTGGACGGCGAGCTGCGCACGGGAAGGCCATACATTGCCGGAGACTTTCCGACAATGGCCGACTGCACACTCGCAGCCATCTTGGAGTTCGCGCGATCAAAGGGCGTGACGGTGACCGGCGACTACCCGGCACTTACAGCGTGGTTCGACCGGTACCGTGCCCGGCCGGCGGTAAGCGCAATCTTTCAACCACCAAGCCAGAATGCAGCGGCATGATTGCACCCGCAATCGGCCAACTCCGGACATTCCTACCGCCGCCGTCGACTTCCGCTCTGCCCCTGGAGCGGACATAGCCGTAGAAATCGCAACTTCCTCGGTATAGCCCAACCAAGGCGCAATGCTTTCCGATCGCTGCGCACCTACAGGAATTTGTGCCAGGCGCTGCTACGGCTGCTCCTGCAGCGCTGAAATCAGCGGACAAGAGACTGTCCCGTGACTCGCACAGCAGTCGTCAACCAACGTGGCCAGAACTGACTCGATGCGGTGGAGATCGGCTAGCTTGGAGCGCACATCGGCGAGTTTTTCCTCCGCGGCCTGGCGCGCTTCATCGCAATGGGTGCCGTCATCCAACGCGAGCAGGCTGGCCACCTCGTCGAGGCTGAAACCCAGGCTCTGCGCAGACTTCACGAACCTGACCCGCGCCACGTCGGGCTCGCCGTAGCGCCGGATACTTCCGTAGGGCCTGTCCGGCTGCGACAGCAGTCCCTTGCGCTGGTAGAACCTGATGGTCTCCACGTTCACCCCAGCCAACTCGGCGAATGCGCCGATGCTCAGGTTGTCCGCTTGCTTATCCATACCGCTTGACTCCGTACTTGACTACGGAAGTAAGCTTACCCCTGTTCGAAAACACGTGGAAAGGATGAGTGCAATGTCGGAAGCCAAAAGTGGACGCGGTGCCCTGGTTGCAGGAGGCCTCGCCGCGCTGCTCGCGTCGACCTGCTGCCTCGGTCCCCTGGTCCTGGTGACGCTCGGTGCTGGCGGCGCGTGGATCGGGAACCTGTCTGCGCTGGAGCCATACCGGCCGCTTTTTCTGGGGGCGGCGCTGGTGGCGCTGTTCTTCGCCTACCGCCGCATTTTTCGGCCCGTGCAGGACTGCAAGCCCGGAGAGGTCTGCGCCGTGCCGCAGGTTCGGCGCGGCTACCAGGTCGTGTTCTGGATCGTCGCAGCGCTGGTCATCGTCGCGCTCGGATTTCCCTACGTATTGCCCTTGTTCTATTGAAAGGACTTCATCATGAAGAAGCTGTTACCCGTCGTCGCGCTGCTCGCGGCATTCGCCGCCCCCGTGTGGGCCAGTCCGCAGACCGTCACCCTGTCGGTGCCGGGCATGACCTGCGCGGCGTGCCCGATAACAGTCAAGCAGGCGCTGAGCAAAGTCACTGGCGTGAACAAGGCCGATGTCAGCTTCGAGAAAAAGCAGGCCGTCGTGTCGTTCGATGATGCCAAGACCAACATCCAGGCGTTGACCAAGGCCACGGCGGACGCCGGGTACCCGTCGACCGCCAAGCAATAGGCCTCACACCATGGGACTGGTTGCACGGATTGGGGACAAGGCCGGGGCGCTGGGCAGCGTCGTTTCCGCCATGGGCTGTGCGGGGTGCTTTCCGGCCATCGGCAGCTTCGGCGGTGCCATCGGCCTGGGCTTCCTGAGCCAGTACGAGGGCCTGTTCATCACCGTGCTGCTGCCGCTGTTTGCCGCGCTGGCCTTGCTGGCCAATGCGCTGGGCTGGCTGAGCCATCGCCAGTGGCACCGCAGCGTGCTGGGCATGGTCGGGCCGGTCATCGTGCTCGTCGCCGCGTACACCATGGCGGAGAAACTGCTCTACGCGGGCTTGGCCATCATGATCGGCGTGTCGGTCTGGGATCTGCTCGCGCCGGCGCATCGCAAGTGCGCTCCTGACTCGACCGCGCTACCGCAGAGACAGTGATCAATTTTTTCAACCCGAACGAACAGGCCGTTGAATGACCACCTTGCAAATCGAAGGCATGACCTGCGCCTCGTGCGCCCAGCATGTACACAATGCGCTGAAGATGGTGCCAGGTGTGCGCTCGGTATCGGTGTCCTATCCGGACCGCCTGGCCAAGCTCACGCTCGACGAAGGAACATCGCCGGCCTCGCTGACGACCGCGGTGGCAGCGGCTGGGTACCGGGCCCTGCGCGTCGACACTTCGGCGCCGGCTCCCACCGGGCTGCTCGGCAAGGCGCGTCAATGGCTTGGCGGCGCCGCTCGGCCGGGCGCCGCCGACCAGCCGCTGCACGTCGCTGTCATCGGCAGTGGCGGCGCCGCAATGGCAGCGGCGCTCAAGGCGGTAGAAAACGGCGCCCGCGTCACGCTGATCGAACGCGGCACGATCGGCGGCACCTGCGTCAATGTCGGCTGCGTGCCGTCCAAGATCATGATCCGCGCTGCACACGTCGCACATATGCGCCGCGAAAGTCCGTTCGACGCCGGGCTGTCCGCGGCGGCGCCGACCGTGCTGCGCGACCGGCTCCTCGCGCAGCAGCAAGCTCGCGTGGACGAGCTGCGTCAGGGCAAGTACGAGAACATCCTGAGCGGCACGCTGGCCATTACGGTCGTGCACGGCACGGCGCGCTTCAAGGACAGCCATACGCTCACGGTGACGCTGCGCGAGGGTGGCGAGCAGGAGGTGTCTTTCGATCGCTGCCTGGTGGCCACCGGTGCAAGCGCTGCGGTGCCGCCAGTCCCGGGTCTGACGGAAACACCGTACTGGACGTCAACCGAAGCCTTGGCCTCCGATGTGATTCCCCAACGCCTGGCGGTGATCGGTGCCTCCGTGGTGGCGGTGGAACTTGCGCAGGCGTTCGCACGGCTGGGCAGCCAGGTCACGATCCTGGCGCGCAGCAAGCTACTTTCCCAGGAAGATCCGGCCGTCGGCGAGGCGGTCGCTGCCGCGTTTCGCGATGAAGGCATCGCGGTGCTGGAGCAGACCGAGGCGAGCCAAGCAGAGTACGCCGATGGCGAGTTCGTCTTGACGACGAATCACGGTGTGCTGCGAGCGGAGCGGCTGCTGGTGGCCACCGGACGCTCGCCGAACACTGGCGGCCTGGACCTCGAAGCCGCAGGCGTGAAGCTCGGCGAGCGCGGTGCCATCGTCATCGACCGCGGCATGCGAACCAACGTCGCGGGCATCTATGCGGCAGGCGACTGCACGGACCAACCGCAGTTCGTCTATGTGGCCGCGGCGGCCGGCACGCGAGCGGCCGTCAACATGACGGGCGGCGAGGCTGAGCTCGATCTGACGGCGATGCCGGCTGTCGTGTTCACCGATCCGCAGGTAGCGACCGTCGGCTACACCGAGGCCCAAGCGCATTCGGCGGGGATCAAGGCTGACAGCCGCACGTTGACGCTGGACAACGTGCCGCGTGCTCTGGTCAATTTCGACACGCGCGGCTTCATCAAGCTCGTTGCCGAGGTTGGTACCGGCCGAATCCTGGGCGTGCAGGCGGTCGCGGCGGAAGCGGGCGAACTCATCCAGGCGGCGGCGCTGGCGATCCGAGGCCGCATGACCGTCCAAGACCTGGTCGACCAGCTGTTCCCCTATTTGACGATGGTCGAAGGTTTGAAGCTCGCAGCCCAGACTTTTACCAAGGACGTGACGCAGCTTTCGTGCTGCGCAGGCTGAGGAGGTGCCATGCCGAGCGTTGCGGCCGCGATGATCGACAAGAGCGACTTCGCGACGCTCATCATCGACGGGTTGTCAGGGGGGAGCAGGCTGGAAGGGTTTGCTTCCGTCTTTGTCGCACTCCTGCGTGAGCTGGTAAAAGGCTCCCCGGTGTCTGTGCGGGTGTTGGCTGAAGCCTCAGGGCAGTCATTGGACCAAGTCGACGCGGTACTGCGGCAAGCACCTGACATCGAGTACGACCCGGCAGGCAACATCGTCGGCTATGGCATCACGCAGCGGCAAACGCCCCATGTCTTTGAAGTGGAGGGGCGCCGGCTGTACACCTGGTGCGCCCTCGACACCCTGATGTTTCCGGCCTTGATAGGCAAGTCCGCGCGCGTGCGCTCCCTCTGCCCGGAGACGGGCATGCCGGTGTCGCTGACGGCGGCTCCGCACGAGCTATGCGCGGTCGAACCACTCGACGCCGCTGTTTCCTTGGCAGTTCCGCAAACCGGCATCCGGCAATCTTTCTGCTGCCAAGTGCATTTCTTCGCCTCTCGCGCTGACGGCGATCGATGGGCGCTTCGGCACCCAGAGGTTGAGGTCGTAAGCGTCGAGGCGGCTTTCCTTCTGGGGCAGGAGATTGCTCGCCGGCTGGCCCAAAGTGCCAAAGTGCTGTTGCCGACACTGGATGAGAACCATCCATGACGGACATGAAGCAATTGACGCCCTGCGTTGGAGAGCCTGAGCTGATGGAGACAAACCGTGCATGAGCGCAACGAACACGCTGGTGCCCCGCCCAGGCGGCGCGGTTATGCCTGGGGACTGCTTGCGCTTCTGACGTGTCCCTGCCACCTGCCCGTGGTAGCGCTGTTGCTATCGGGGACGGCGGCAGGCGCGTTCATCGGCGCTCACATGGGTGTTGCGACGCTGGCCGCGGTCGCCTTGTTCGGCGTGTCCGTTGCGTTCGCCATTCGAGCGTTCAAGGCGCCACGCTGACCCGTCGCCGTTGAACCGCCGGGTCACAGCATGTACCCGACGTCGGAAGCGCCGGTGGGATAGGCGAATATCGTGCGCTTGAGGTCCGCTGCAGTCAGGTCGTGCCGAATGGCCAGCGCGAACAGGTTGATCACCTCGTCGACATGGGGTCCCACCAAGTGGGCGCCGAGGATGCGGTCCGTTGCCTCGTCGACCAGGACCTTGAAGCCGTAGGTCGGCTCCGCCGCCTGGCGAGCCGTGAACCAGTCAGGAACCTTCTGGCTCTTCACACGGAACTTCAGCCCCTGCTTGCGCGCCTCGGCTTCGCTCAGCCCAACCATGGCGATCGGCGGAATCGTGAATGCAACGCTCGGCACGCCCCTGTAGTCCGGCCGGCGTTGATTGCCCTTCAGCATGTTGGCGGCAACCACCTTGGCGTCGTGGCTCGACACCGGGGTCAGCGGCGGACCGACCTGGGCCGCGTCGCCGGCGGCATAGATCGCCGGATTGGACATGCTCTGCAGATATTCGTTGAGCTGAATGCGACCGTTCGCTACCGCCACCCCTGCGGCCTCAAGGTCGAGCGAGGCCAATGCTGGCGCACGGCCGGCGGCATGGACAACGAGGTCGGCGTCGAACGACATCGGCCCCTGAGCCGACGAGGCATGGACTTTGAACCCCTCATTCGTTCTCTCGACGGCTCCGACCTTCGTGCCAGTGTGCACCTCGATACCCAAGGCCGTGAATTTCTCCATCAGCCAGCCGACCAAGTCCGGGTCGAAGGCCTTGAGCATGCGCTCTGCGTGCTGCAGGACGATCACCTGGCTGCCCGCTCGTGCGGCGATATGTGAAAACTCGGCTGCGATGTAGCCGCCCCCCACCAGGACAATGCGGTGTGGCAACGACTCCAGGCCGAGAAAGCCTTCGTTGGTCATCAGGTGCTGCTCGCCTTGGATGCCCAGCGGGATGGGTTCGGCTCCGCACGCGAGCAGCGCGTGGCGAAAGGTCAGCGTTTCAGCACCAATGGCGATCCGCGTGTGGTCCACGAAGCGCGCCTGGCCGTGGAAAGTGTCGATCCCTTTGGCGGCATAGCGCTGCAAGTGATTCTCGGGCACCGGATCGGTGAAGCTGCGTTTGAACGCCATCAGGCCGGGCCAATCGATGGCCGTCTCACCGACGACGCCCCTGCCGTGCATGCGGCGCACATGGTCGAGCGCCTCTGCTCCGCCCACGAGCATTTTCTTGGGGTCGCAACCTCGCAGCGCACAGGTGCCTCCAAACGGCCTGAAGTCGGCAACTGCCACCCTCCATCCCTCCTCGCTCACGCGCATGGCCGCCACCATCGCCGCCGTGCCGGACCCAACAATCACCAAGTCGTATTCGCCCGCCATGTTCGTTCCCGGAGTGGAGGTACGTGCAGCTTACGGGGATGGAGCAGAAACCGATACCCACCCAAAGTGGGCACACCGCCCTAAGCTTTTTGAGGGGCTCGAGTGTCATGGCTGGCCGGCGGTGGCGGCCCAACGACTGCGCTTCGTGGTCGACTTCGCCTACGCCACGGGGCGCATCGGCGAGTTGGTCGGCGCCGCAGGCGCTGCGGCAGGCGTTGTACCGACGCCGGCACGAACCGATCGCAGTGGTCGGCACATGGCTTCGCCGTGTGATGCAGGGCTACTTCAACTACCACGCCGTCCCCGGCGACAACCTGCGCCTGAGCCGGTTCCGATCAGGAGAAAGCTCTTGGTTCTCAAATCGAGCGGCAACGACTGCTTCCGCTGGCTTTCCGGTCATTGCCGGCGTTGTCCTGGCCGGCGGGAGTGGGCCCAAAGGAGACTTCGAAGGTCCACTGCAAGCGGACGCTCGTAGGCATTGCCGTCACAGCAAGGCGAGGGCGTTTAAACGCATCGCCGCACCACCCGAGGCTCAGAGCGGCTCGATGTCCGGCAGCCGCCAGCGCTTGTCGAACCAGGGCGCGAGCGGCCCGTAGAGGCGGAAGATGGCGAACCAGCTCTTGCCGGGCACGGTCTGGATCCAGTTGGCCGCACCCTCGGGCCGCTTGCCGGAGAAGTACACATCCACGCTGCCGTCGGCATTGGCCTTGGGCTGCGTGTTGCTCGACAGGCTCGGAAAGCGCTGGTCGGTCTGCAGCAGCGACCGCGTCTGCGGGTCGTACACCGCCACCGACCAGAAGTCCTTCACTGGCACGTTGGCGGGAATGCGCAGGCGGTAGACGTTGTTGCCGTCGAAGGGCCGCCCCGTGACGTCGAGGTTGGACACCGCGTACTGCGAGCCCACGCCCGGCATGGCCACCGCCATGGCCGGCGTGTTGACCGTGGCGGCGTAGAAGAACATGGTGCGCGCGTCGAAGTTGCGCGCGCCGCCCGGCGTGAGCCATTCGTAGCTGCCGCCGATGAAAGGCGTGTTCCAGTTGCCGTCGGGGTAGATCCGTGCGCGCTTGTCGCGGTTGCGGAAGTCGATGGAACGCGCCAGCGCATTGCCCACCGCCACCGAGTCGGTCAGCAGGCGCTTCATGCTCCCGTCGGGCTCGAAGGGCTGGCCCTTGACCAGGCCGATGCTGTTGAACAGGCCCATCATGTCGGGGCCGAAGGAATCCTCGGGCTCCTCCTGGATGATCTCGTTGAGTTCACCGTAGAAGCTGAAGTCGTTGGCGTGCACGGTATTGAAGCTGCGCCCCGACAGGTTGACGAACTTGGGCGCATGCGCCTGCCCGGTCTCGGACAGCGGATACACCCGCGCCGACCTGCGGATGTTCTCGGCCGCCGGCTTCGGGTCGCCGTTGACCGCGAAGCCGCGCCATATCAGCCAGTTGTTGAAGGTGGCCGGGCGCGCCACGAAGTAGCCCGGCGGCACCTCGCCCTTGTAGCCCGGCGGCAGGATCAGGAACTTGCCGCCCTGGCCCTTGTCGGGGCCGGCGTTGCCCAGGTCGATCACGTAGCGGAACCAGAAGTCGTCCAGCACGCCCAGCACGTTGGGCGGGCTCTCGACCACCACCGGACCCTTGGTGAGGTCGATCCAGGTCATGGCATACACGCTCTCGGTGTTGCCGGTGAGCAGCAGCGACTTGCTGTCGAGCAGGTCGTCGTAGATGCCGATGGTGCCGTCCACCGCGCCCACCTCGCGCAGGCCGCGCCGCATGGCCACCAGCGAGGCGCCGGGAATGCCGTTGAGGAACACCTCGATGCCGCGGCTGAAGTCCAGCTGCTCGTACACCTTCTTCGCGGTGGCCGCGGTCGGAATGCCGTCGAAGAACTTCAGGGTGCCCAGGCGCGTGTCCACCAGCTCGGGCGTGGTGATCTGCTGGGGCACCTTGGTCGTCATGTCGTAGGACGAGGGCGAGACCGTGGTGCAGGCCGAAAGGAGCAGGGCGCCGGCCGCGAGGCAGGCGGCCGAAAGTGCCTTGCCACGGCGCATTTCGGCGGGCTGAGAGGTCGACAGACGGTGCATGGGCATCTTCGATGGACGCGGCTGTGGATGAAAGGCCGAGTCTAGTAAAGAAGCGCGGCTTCGGGGGCGCGCGAACTGTCCGCCAGACGTCACTGCGGATGCGCCGCCCTGGCATAGACTCGCCCGCGCATCGCACTGCCATCCGGCAATTGCTCGAAGCAGACACAAGAAAGGACAAGCGTGAGCCCTACCCGGAAGATCCAGGCCATCGTGGCCGCCGCCCTGACCGTTGTGGCAGCCGCCGCATCGGCAGCGGCCCAGGCGCAGACCCCGGCGACCGCCGCCAAGGCCGTACCCGTCACCGTCGACAACTTCGTGCGGGCCGAGTCCGACACCTACTTCGCCGGCATGGCCAAGGTCGACGGTGTGGGCAAGCTGGCCCATCGCCGCGCCCCGGCCAGCATCGACAACCAGACCGTGGTGCGCCTGAACCGGGACACGCTCTACAGCTCCGGCGTCTTCGACCTGGACGCCGGGCCGGTGACCATCACCATGCCCGATGCGGGCAAGCGCTTCATGTCGATGCAGGTGATCAGCGAAGACCACTACGTGCCCGACGTGTTCTACGGCGCAGGCACCCACACGCTCACGCGCGAGGGCGTGGGCACGCGCTACGTGGCGGTGGGCATCCGCACGCTGGTCGATCCCGGCAGCGCCGAAGACCTGAAGCAGGTGCACGCCCTGCAGGACGCCATCCAGGTCAGCCAGGCCGCGCCCGGCAAGCTCGAGCTGCCCCGGTGGGACGCGGTGAGCCAGAAGAAGGTGCGCGACGCGCTGCTGGTGCTGCAGTCCACCGCGCCGGACTTCAAGGGCGCCTTCGGCAAGAAGGGCGAGGTGGACCCGGTGCGCCACCTGCTGGGCACGGCTGCCGGCTGGGGCGGCAACCCGGACAAGGACGCCACCTACTTGAACATCACGCCCGCGCGCAACGACGGCAAGACCGTCTATCGCCTGAACGTGAAGGACGTGCCGGTGGATGCCTTCTGGTCGATCAGCGTCTACAACGCCAAGGGCTATTTCGAGAAGAACGCCGCCAACGCCTACACGCTGAACAACATCACGGCCAGGAAGGAAGCCGACGGCTCCGTCCAGATCCAGTTCGGCGGGTGCAAGCCCCAGGCCGCCAATTGCCTGCCGATCGTGGCGGGCTGGAACTACACCGTGCGGCTGTACCGGCCGCGCGCCGAGGTGCTGAACGGCAGCTGGCAGTTTCCAGAGCCGCAACCCGTCAACTGACGATCCTCAGGCGTCCCGCGCAGGGGCGGCGCCGGGCTGCTGCGCCGGCGCGCTCCACCACTGGCCCTGCGGCACGACCTTGGCATGCGCCGGGTCGCCGAAGTAGTGCGGCGACATGATCTGCACGCCGTGCTCGTTGAACACGTCCAGCAAGTGCGAGTGCAGCAGCTGCATCACCTCCGCGCGCGGGCGCGGCTGCGAGGGGATGGCCTGGCACACCAGCCGGTACTCGACGTAGAAGTCGGACAGGGCGGTCTTGAACACATTGGGCGCGGGCGCGTCCAGCACGCCTTCGGTGCGCCGCGCGGCCTCGATCATCATGGCCTCCACCTGGCGCCACGGCGTGTCGTAGCCGATGGTGAGGGTGGCGTCCAGGATGTAGCCCGGCCCGCGAACCGTGCGCGAATAGTTCTTGGTGACCGAGCCCATGATCACCGAGTTGGGCATGCTGATCTCCTCGCCCAGGCCGGTGCGGATCTTGGTGGTGAAGGTGCCCAGCTCGGTGACGGTGCCTTCCTGGTCGTTGATGCGCACGTACTCGCCCACGCGGATGGTGCGCGAATACATGAGGATGAGACCGCTGGCGCCCTGGCCCACCAGGCTGGAGCCGCCCAGCGTCAGCATCAGGCCGACCAGCACCGAGATGCCCTTGAACGCCTCGCTCTGCGCGCCCGGCAGGTAGGGGTAGGCCATCGCCAGGGCGAACAGCCACACCGCCGTGTTGAAGATGCGGCGGGTGGGCACCGCCAGGTCGCGGTCCAGCCAGGGCAGGCTGCTCAGGCCGTGCTCGGCACGGTCGAACATGGGGCGCACCATGACCACCACGCCGCGCGCCAGCAGGAAGATGCACAGGGCCACCGCCAGGTCGGGCAGCGCGCCGAGCACGCCCGACCCGATGCGCTGCAGCACGCCGAACAGGAAGCTGCCCAGCTGCTCGCCCCAGGCCCGCGTGTAGGCAAAGCGTCTGAGAACGTACACCAGCCATTCGTAGGTGAGCATGGCCACCACCAGCCACAAGCCCACGCCCACCAGCCAGCGGGCCGCCATGCGAATGCGCCCCGGGTGCAGGATGCCCAGGCCGCCCACCTGGATGTCGGCCGCCTTGGACTCAAGCAGGGCGCTGGTGCGGGCCGCCAGGGCGCGGCGGATGCGCAAGGCCAGCCACACCAGGAACACGAAGACCAGCGTGGCCAGCGCGCTGTAGAGCGCCGCGTGCAGCAGCCGCCCCTTGTCGCGCGCCTCGCGCGTCTCGGAAATGGCTTGCGACAGCGTCTGGACCGTGTCCTGCGCCAGGGCGTCGAGCGTCTGGCCGCGCGCAGCGTCGGCGTCCTGCGGCAGCAGGAAGAAGGCAAAGGCGCTGTCGATCAGCAGCACCTTGCCTTGCGGCGCGTCCGACGCCGTGACCTGGCCGGGGCCGCCCTTGTCCAGCAGTTCGTCCACGGTCTGCTCGGCGCGGCGCGCCCGCTCGTGCGCCGACACGCCCATGAAGGTGCCGCGCATCAGTGCGATCTTGCGGTGCTGCACCACCACCTGGGCAGACTGCGCCGAGTCCGACGACGCCTGCACCGGCGCCTGCACCGCCGCCGTGGGCTGTGCCGCTGCCTCGCCCGGCGCTGCAAGAACGAGCATGAGCAGCATGAGCATCGGCACGAGCCCCGCCACCACGAATCGCGACATCAATCGCAGCATCGAAAATTCCTCCATTGGCCCGCCGCCAGCGCGTGCGGGCGATATTCGCGGCGGATCATGCCTGAAACCGGTGTAGGCTCCGCGTCCATTGCCAAGAGAGGGAGTTCTACAAGAAATGCATTCGGCGTCGTTGCTGTTGATGATCCTGTGCGCGGGCCTGGCCAGCCAGTGGCTGGCCGCCTGGGTGCGCCTGCCGGCCATCGTGGTGCTGATCGCGGTGGGCCTGGTGCTGGGGCCGGTCACCGGCGTGGTGAGCCTGAACCTGCCGCGCGAGCAGCTCAGCGAGCTGATCGGGCTGGGCGTGGCCATCATCCTGTTCGAGGGCGGCATGGACCTGAAGCTGGGCGAATTCCGGCGCGTGGGCCGTGGCGTGGGCCGCCTCACCGTGCTGGGCCCGCCGGTGGCCTGGCTGCTGGCCAGCCTGGCGGCCCATTATGTGGGCGGCCTGGCGTGGCCGGTGGCCGTGGTGCTCGGCGCCATCCTGGTGGTGACGGGCCCCACGGTGATCATTCCGCTGCTGCGCCAGGCGCGACTGAACAAGGAGTCGGCCGCGCTGCTGAAGTGGGAGGGCATCGTCAACGACCCGGTGGGCGTGCTCATGACGGTGCTGGCCTTCCAGTACTTCACCATTTCCGACGGCGACCTCGCCACCACCTTCAAGGCCCTGGGCGCCGCCATCGCCGTGGCGCTGGTGCTCGGCGGCCTGGGCGGCTGGGCCATCGGCTGGCTGTACCGGCGCGGCGGTGCGCCCGAGCACCTGAAGCCGCCCATCCTCATGGTGCTGGTGCTGGCGGCCTTCTGGGCCAGCAACCAGGTGCAGGACGAGGCGGGGCTGCTCACCGTCACCGTCATGGGCCTGGTCATCGGCAACATGGACCTGGCCGAGCGCGAATCGCTGCAGCGCTTCAAGGAAGACCTGACGGTGGTGCTGCTGTCCATCCTGTTCATCGTCATTCCGAGCCAGCTCGCGCCGCAGCAGCTCAAGCTCGTGGATTGGCGCATGGGGGCCTTCGTGCTGTGCATCATCTTCCTGGTGCGGCCCGTCACCATCGCGGTGGCGACGCTGGGCGCGCCCATGCGCCGGGAAGACAAGCTGCTGCTGGGCTGGATCGCGCCGCGTGGCATCGTGGCGGTGGCCACGGCCGGCGTGTTCGGCCCGGCGCTGGTGCATGCCGGCTACCCCGATGCGGAAAAGCTGCTGCCGGCCACCTTCCTCATCGTGATCTCGACCGTGCTGTGCCACGGCCTGACGCTGGGCCGCTTCGCGCGCCGGCTGGGCCTGGCGGCGCGCACCGATTCGGGCCTGCTCATCGTCGGCGCCTCGCCCTTTACCTGCGCGCTGGCGCTGGCCCTGCAGAAGCTGCAGATCGACGTGCTGGTGGTGGACCGCGACTACGACGCGCTCAAGCTGGCGCGCATGCAGGGCATCGAGACCTTCTACGGCGAGTTCTTGTCCGAGCATGCGGAAGAGACGCTGGAGGTGCAGCACCTGAGCTACCTCCTGTGCGCCACCGACAACGATTCGTACAACGCGCTGGTGTGCAAGGCGCAGGGCCGGCGCATGGGCAACCACCGCACCTTCCAGCTGGCGCAGCGGCGCGGCGCGGGCCAGGCGGCCGGCGAGGTGGCGCTGGTGCGGCGCGGCTACTACGCCTTTCACCAGGAGGCGAGCTTCCACCTGCTCAACGCGCGCCTGCAGGACGGCTGGACCGTGCAGACCACCACCCTCACCAAGAGCTACGGCTGGCCCGAGTTCCAGGAACGCATGGGCAAGATGGGCGAGGACTGGTGGCTGATCGGCGGCGTGTCGCCGTCGGGGCAGTTCCGCATCTATTCGAGCGAGCAGCCCTTCAAGGCGGAGGCGGGCTGGACGGTGATCCGCTTCGACCCGCCCACGGGCGGGCTGGCCGAGAAGGCCGGCTGAGCCTTCAGGCCGCCGGCAGTTCGCCGCGCCGGGGCAGGTCGGCCCCGCGGCGCGAGCAGGTGATGGCTGCCGCAGCCACCGCAAAGCCCAGGGCCTGGTTCAGCTGGCCCGACGAAAGCCCGGAGATTTTCTCGATGGCCAGGCCACCCTGCTCCGCCAGCCAGGTGAGCAGGGCCGCCTGGAAGGTGTCGCCCGCGCCCACGGTGTCGACCACCGTCATGGCTTGGGCGGGCACGGTGGCCTCGCCCTGGCGCGTCCAGGCGGCGGCGCCTTGCGCGCCGCGGGTGACCACCACCAGGCCGACGCCGGCGGCCAGTGCTTCGCCCGCGAACTGCGCGGGCGCCATGCCCGGGCGCAGCAGGTGCAGGTCTTCCTCGCTGATCTTGAGCAGGTGCGTGCGCGGCAGCATCCACTGCAGCATCTCGCGCCAGGGGGCGAGCGAGGGCTCCACGTTGAGCCGCACATTGGGGTCGTAGCACACGGGCGTGCGCTTGCGCTCGCGCTCGACCAGGGTGCGCAGCGTGCTTGCGATGGGCGGCACCACGGTGGCATACGAGCCCACCTGCAAGGCGCTGATGCGCGACGGCAGCAGGTCCAGCGCCTCGGCCGTGAGCTGGCGGTCGGCGCAGTTGTCGCCATAGAAGCTGTACGAGGGCACGCCTTGCGCGTCCAGCCCCACCAGGCCCAGCGTGGTGGGCGCGTCGGGGCGGGTCACGGTGGCGCAGTCGACACCCTCGCTTCGCAGCGCCTGCATCAGCCGCTCGCCCAGGAAGCCGCTGGAGATGGCGCTGAAGAAGGCCACCGGCTGGGCCAGCCGCGCCAGCCCCACGGCCACATTGAAGGGCGAGCCGCCCACGCGCGCGTCCAGCGTGGTGCCGGTGGGGGTGTCCCCGGCGGCGAACACGTCCATGAGGGCCTCGCCACATACGACAAACATTTGCTTCTCTCCCGATCGGATCTTTCGGGCCAGCGCGGGATTGCGCCGGGGCCGCGGGCGAGCATCGCGCAACGGGGGAGGGGCAGGAACCCGGGAAAACACTTAATAAATCGAATTGATTTATCTATTCATGCAGACCAGAATTTCCAGCACGCCGGTCCGTCGGACCTTCATGTCACACGCTTCAAGGAGACAACCCATGCCCAACAAGGCTCGCTTCAACATCGCTTCCGTCTTTGCAGCCGCCGGCCTCGCGGCCGTTGCGGGCGGCGCTTTCGCCGCCGACGCGCCGGTCATCGGCCTCATCACCAAGACCGACACCAACCCCTTCTTCGTGAAGATGAAGGAAGGCGCGCAGGCGGCCGCCAAGGAGCAGGGCGCCAAGCTGCTGAGCGCGGCCGGCAAGGCGGACGGCGACAACGCGGGCCAGGTCACGGCCATCGAGAACATGATCGCGGGCGGTGCCAAGACCATCCTGATCACGCCCAACGATTCGAAGGCCATCGTGCCGGCCATCAAGAAGGCGCAGGACAAGGGCGTGATGTTCATCGCGCTGGACAGCCCGGCCGATCCGGCCGACGCCACCGACGCCCTGTTCGCCACCGACAACTACAAGGCGGGCCTGCTCATCGGCGAATACGCCAAGGTCGCCATGGCCGGCAAGACGCCCAAGATCGCCACGCTGGACCTGTTCCCCGGCCACCCGGTGGGCGCGCAGCGGCACAACGGCTTCATGAAGGGCTTCGGCCTGCCGGCGGCGGATGCCAAGAGCAACGAGCTTTCCAAGAGCCCCGAGGTGGTCTGCAGCGCTGACAGCTACGGCGACCAGGCCAAGGGCCAGACGGCCATGGAGAACTGCCTGCAGAAGAACCCCGACATCAACCTCGTCTACACCATCAACGAACCGGCCGCGGCCGGTGCCTACCAGGCGCTGAAGGCGGCGGGCAAGGAAAAGGGCGTGCTCATCGTGTCGGTGGACGGCGGCTGCGCCGGCGTGCGCAACGTCAAGTCGGGCGTGATTGCCGCCACCTCGCAGCAGTACCCGCTGAAGATGGCCGCCATGGGCGTGGCCGCCGGCGTGCAGTACGCCAAGAACGGCACCAAGGCCAAGGGCTACACCGACACCGGCGTGACCCTGATCACCGACAAGCCCATGGCCGGCGTGGACAGCAAGGACACCAAGGTCGGCACCGATCTGTGCTGGGGCAAGTAAGGCGCGCTGCGGAGCCAACGCCTGAAGGACGCGCCATGTCGGCCACCACCTCTTCTTCCTCTTCCTCGGCCGCGTCGGCCGGCGGCCTGCACCTGCCGCCGCTGGCCACGCTGGGCCCGCTGATCGCGCTGCTGCTGGCCTGCGGATTCTTCGCCACGCAGAGCGACCGCTTCCTGTCGGTGCAGAACTTCTCGCTCATCCTGCAGCAGGTGATGGTGGTGGGCACCATCGCCATCGGGCAGACGCTCATCATCCTCACCGCGGGCATCGACCTGAGCTGCGGCATGGTGATGGCGCTGGGCGGCATCGTCATGACCAAGCTCGCGGTGGACAGCGGCATGAATGCCTACCTGGCCATCGTGTGCGGCATGCTGGTGACCATGGGCTTCGGTCTGGTCAACGGCCTCCTGGTGACGCGCATCCGCCTGCCGCCATTCATCGTGACGCTGGGCACGATGAACATCGCCTTCGCCGTGACGCAGCTCTATTCGAACGCGCAGACGGTGACCGACCTGCCGCCGGCGATGACCTTCTTCGGCAACACCATCGCCATCGGCGGGGCGGCCATCAACTACGGCACGATCCTGATGATCGCCCTGTATGCGTTCATGTGGTGGGGCCTGCGCGAGACGCAGCCCGGGCGCCATGTGTACGCGGTGGGCAACAACCCCGAGGCCACGCGCCTCACCGGTATTGCCACCGACAAGGTGCTGCTGGCGGTGTACGTCACCGCCGGCCTGTTCTACGGAATCGCCTCGCTGCTGTCGGTGGCACGCACTGCGGTGGGCGACCCCAATGCCGGGCAGACCGAGAACCTGGACGCCATCACGGCGGTGGTGCTGGGCGGCACCAGCCTCTTCGGCGGCCGCGGCATCGTCCTGGGCACCCTGCTGGGCGCGATCATCGTGGGCGTGTTCCGCAACGGGCTCACGCTGATGGGCGTGTCGTCGGTGTACCAGGTGCTGATCACCGGCGTGCTGGTCATCCTGGCCGTGGCCACCGATCAGATTTCGCGCAGAGGAGTCCGCTGAAATGAACACCCCCGCACATTCCCACGGCCCCCTGGTGATGGAGGCCAAGGGCCTCGTCAAGCGCTACGGCAGCGTCACCGCGCTGGACGGCGCCGACTTCGAGCTGCGCGCCGGCGAGATCATGGCCGTGATCGGCGACAACGGCGCCGGCAAGTCCTCGCTCATCAAGGCGCTGTCGGGTGCCACCATTCCGGACGAGGGCGAGATCCGGCTCGACGGCAAGCCCATCCATTTCAAGTCGCCCATGGACGCGCGGCGCGAGGGCATCGAGACGGTCTACCAGGACCTGGCGGTGGCGCCGGCCATGACCATTGCCGAGAACCTGTTCCTCGGCCGCGAGATCATCCGCCCCGGCTTCTTCTCGCGCCTGTTCCGCTGCATCGACAAGAAGAAGATGCTGGAAGAGAGCATTGCCCGCATGAACGACCTGAAGGTGGGCATCCGCTCGATGACGCAGGCGGTGGAAACGCTCTCGGGCGGCCAGCGCCAGTGCGTGGCGGTGGCGCGCAGCGCGGCGTTTGCGCGGCATGTGGTCATCCTCGACGAGCCCACCGCGGCGCTGGGCGTGAAGGAGGGCAACATGGTGCTGGAACTCATCCGGCGCGTGCGCGACCGCGGGCTGCCGGTGATCCTCATCAGCCACAATATGCCGCATGTGTTCGAGATCGCTGACCGCATCCATATCGCCCGCCTCGGCAAGCGCGCCTGCATCGTCAACCCCAAGAACATCAGCATGAGCGACACCGTCGCCGTGATGACCGGGGCCATGCGCCCGGAAGAGCTGCCGCACCAGGCCTTCGCATGATGAGCGCCGGCCGGGAGGGCGCCGACATGGAGAACGGACCGATCGCAGCGGCAGCAGGCGGCAGCCATGCGCACGAGGGCGCCCAGCGCCTTCGCCCGCGCGGCTCCAACCAGGTGGGCATGCGCCAGTTCAACGAGCGGGTGGTGCTACAGGCCATCCGCCTGCACGGCCCGCTGCCCAAGGCCGAGATCGCGCGGCTGACCAACCTCACGGCGCAGACGGTGCAGATCATCATCGCGCGGCTGGAGGCCGAGGGCCTGGTGATCAAGCATGCGCCGCTGCGCGGGCGCATCGGCCAGCCTTCGGTGCCGATGGCGCTCAACCCCGAGGGCGCCTTTTCCATCGGCATCAAGATCGGACGGCGCAGCCTCGACGTGCTGCTGCTCGATTTTGCGGCGCAGGTGCGCGAGCGCCTCACGCTGGACTATGACTTTCCCGACCCCGACACGCTGTTCGACGAGATCCGCGCGCGCCTGAAGCTCTTGCGCAAATCGCTGGGCCCCAAGCGTGGGCAGCTGCTGCGCGGGGTGGGCATCGCGGCGCCGCTCTCGCTGGGCGGCTGGCAGTCGCTGCTGGGCGTGGCGCCGCAGCAGGCCGCGCGCTGGCACGAGATCGACATCGAAGCAGAAGTGCAGGAGATGACGCAGCTGCCCGTGGCCCTGTGCAAGGACACCGCGGCCGCCTGCGTGGCCGAGCTGGTGGCCGGGCGCGGGCGCAGCGTGCGCAGCTTTCTCTATGTGTTCGTCGACACCTTCATCGGCGGCGGGCTGGTCATCGACAGCCACCTGCGCAGCGGTGCCACGGGCAATGCGGGCGCCATCGGCTCGATGTCGATGGGCGCGGCCCTGCGCGGCGAGCCGCCGCGGCAGCTGCTGAGCGTGGCCTCGCTCTTCACGCTGGAGAAGATGTATGCCGAGGCCGGCCTGGACACCGGCGCCGCGGCCGACGCGCGCGCCATGCAGGCGCCGTGGCTGCCGGTGACGCAGGCGTGGCTGGCGCTGGCCGCGCCCGGCATCGCG
>NZ_BCUU01000081.1 GCF_001591385.1 Variovorax soli NBRC 106424 | reverse complement strand
CCGGCACTCCGGCACCTGCCGCGCCCGCGCCGGCGCCCGCTTCGGGCGGCGCCGCGCAGATTCCCAGCAAGTAAATCCAGTCACTTGTATGCAGTCGTTATCGGAAACGGCCGCATTTCAGGGTAAACTCTAAAGCTGTCCGGAAAGCCAAACCCCTCATCTGGGTCCTCATGCCATCCGGGCACGCATAAACCGCCGTCGTGGTGAAATTGGTAGACACGCTATCTTGAGGGGGTAGTGGCGAAAGCTGTGCGAGTTCGAGTCTCGCCGACGGCACCAAATCTCACCGGCAGGGAGCCATTTCCTGCCGGTGGCAAGCGGTAAAGAAATCCCCGATGAGCCTCGAAACCTATCTCCCCGTCCTCTTGTTCATCCTGGTCGGTGTCGGTGTAGGTGTCGCGCCACAGGTCATCGGCTTCTTCCTGGGCCCCAATCGCCCGGACGAGAAGAAAAACTCTCCCTACGAGTGCGGCTTCGAGGCCTTTGAAGATGCTCGAATGAAGTTCGATGTGCGCTACTACCTGGTGGCCATCCTCTTCATCCTGTTCGACCTCGAAATCGCATTTCTCTTTCCTTGGGCCATTGCGCTCAAGGAGGTCGGTGCTGCCGGTTTCTGGGCCATGATGATCTTCCTGGCCATCCTCGTCGTGGGTTTTGCCTACGAGTGGAAAAAAGGCGCGCTCGACTGGGAATGACGAGGAAAGCGAACCATGGCCATTGAAGGCGTCCTGAAAGAAGGCTTTGTCACCACCACCTACGACACGGTGGTGAACTGGGCCAAGACCGGCTCCCTGTGGCCGATGACATTCGGCCTCGCATGCTGCGCCGTCGAGATGATGCATGCGGGCGCCGCCCGCTACGACATCGACCGCTTCGGCATGCTGTTCCGCCCCAGCCCCCGCCAGTCCGACCTGATGATCGTGGCCGGCACGCTGTGCAACAAGATGGCGCCGGCGCTGCGCAAGGTCTACGACCAGATGCCCGAGCCGCGCTGGGTGCTGTCGATGGGCTCGTGCGCCAACGGCGGCGGCTACTACCACTACAGCTATTCGGTCGTGCGCGGCTGCGATCGCATCGTGCCCGTCGATGTCTACGTTCCCGGCTGCCCGCCCACCGCGGAAGCTCTGCTGTACGGAATCATCCAGCTGCAGCAGAAGATCCGCCGCACCAACACCATTGCGCGCGCCTGAGGACTGAAGACAAGACGATGACCGATATCGCCATTTCTCCCGAAGCCCTGCAGGCCACCATCACCGAGGCGCTCGGCGCCAAGGCAAAGAGCGTGACCGTCGCCCTGGGTGAAGTCAACGTGGTGGTGGGTGCTGCCGACTACCTCGAGGCTGCGCAGATCCTGCGCGATGCGCCGGGCTGCCGCTTCGAGCAGCTCATCGACCTGTGCGGCGTCGACTACCAGGACTATCGCGACGGCGAATGGGAAGGCGAGCGCTTCTGCGTCGTCAGTCACCTGCTGTCGGTCAGCCTCAACCAGCGCGTGCGCCTGAAGGTGTTTGCGCCCAACGAAGACCTGCCGGTGGTCGACTCGGTCACCTCCGTCTGGAATGCCGCCGAGTGGTTCGAGCGCGAAGCCTTCGACCTGTACGGCATCGTGTTCGAAGGCCATGACGACCTGCGCCGCATCCTGACCGACTACGGCTTCATCGGCCATCCGTTCCGCAAGGACTTCCCGGTCTCGGGCCATGTGGAAATGCGCTACGACCCCGAGCAAAAGCGCGTCATCTACCAGCCGGTGACGATCGAGCCGCGCGAAATCACCCCGCGCGTGATCCGCGAAGACAACTACGGCGGCGGCCTGCGCCACTGACCCGAGCTGCGACCCCATGGCTGAAATCAAGAACTACACACTCAACTTCGGTCCCCAGCACCCCGCAGCGCACGGCGTGCTGCGCCTGGTGCTGGAGCTCGACGGCGAAGTCATCCAGCGCGCCGACCCGCACATCGGCCTGCTGCACCGTGCCACTGAGAAGCTGGCCGAGACGCGCACCTTCATCCAGTCGCTGCCCTACATGGACCGTCTCGACTACGTGTCGATGATGAGCAACGAGCATGCGTACTGCCTGGCCATCGAGAAGATGCTCGGCCTTCAGGTTCCGCTGCGTGCCCAGTACATCCGCGTCATGTTCGCGGAAATCACGCGCCTCTTGAACCACCTGCTGTGGCTGGGCGCGCACGGCCTGGATTGCGGTGCGATGAACATGCTCATCTACTGCTTCCGCGAGCGCGAGGACCTGTTCGACATGTATGAAGCGGTGTCGGGTGCGCGCATGCACGCGGCCTACTTCCGCCCGGGCGGCGTGTACCGCGACCTGCCGGACGCCATGCCGCAGTACAAGGTCAGCAAGATCAAGAACGCCAAGGCGATCGAGAAGCTCAACGAAGACCGCCAGGGCTCGCTGCTGGATTTCATCGACGCTTTCTGCAAGCGCTTCCCCGGTTTTGTCGACGAGTACGAGACGCTGCTCACCGACAACCGCATCTGGAAGCAGCGCACCGTGGGCATTGGCGTGGTCTCGCCCGAGCGTGCGCTCAACCTGGGCTTCACCGGCCCGATGCTGCGCGGCTCCGGCGTCGAATGGGACCTGCGCAAGAAGCAGCCCTACGACGTGTACGACCGCATGGAATTCGACATTCCGGTGGGCAAGACCGGCGACTGCTACGACCGCTACCTGGTGCGCGTGGAAGAAATGCGCCAGGCCAACCGCATCATCCAGCAATGCTCGGCCTGGCTGCGCGCCAACCCCGGCCCGGTCATCACCGACAACCACAAGGTGGCGGCGCCTTCGCGTGAGTCGATGAAGTCGAACATGGAAGAGCTGATCCACCACTTCAAGCTCTTCACCGAAGGCTTCCACGTCCCCGAGGGCGAGGCCTACGCGGGTGTCGAGCATCCCAAGGGCGAGTTCGGCATCTACCTGATGAGCGACGGCGCCAACAAGCCGTACCGCCTGAAGATCCGCGCGCCCGGCTTCCCCCACCTGGCCGCCCTGGACGAAATGGCCACCGGCCACATGATCGCCGACGCCGTGGCCGTGATCGGCACGATGGACATCGTGTTCGGCGAGATCGATCGATGAGTGATCACAAGATGACTACCGACAACCAAGGTGCTTGCGCGCCCTTGTCCGCCGCGACGCTGGAGCGCTTTGCCCGCGAAGTGGCCAAGTACCCCGAAGCCGGCAAGCAGTCGGCCGTGATGGCGTGCCTCGCCATCGTGCAGCAGGAAGAGGGCTCCGTGAGCCTGCAGCGCGAGCGCGAGATCGCCGCCTACCTGGGCATGGCGCCCATCGCCGTGCACGAGGTCACGACCTTCTACAACATGTACAACCAGCGGCCGGTGGGCAAGTTCAAGCTCAACGTCTGCACCAACCTGCCGTGCCAGCTGCGCGACGGCCAGCATGCGCTGCACCACCTCGAGAAGAAGCTGGGCATCCACATGGGCGAGACCACGGCCGACGGCCTGTTCACCCTGCAGCAGAGCGAATGCCTGGGCGCCTGCGCCGATTCGCCGGTGATGCTGGTCAACGACCGCACCATGTGCAGCTTCATGAGCGACGACAAGCTCGACCAGCTGGTCGACGGCCTGCGCGCCAGCGCGGAAGGGAAGGCATGAGCATGAATGCAGCTCAAGTTCTGGCCCAGTTCCAGGCCACCGGCGTCCAGACCTGCTTCCACAACCGCCACATCGAGCCGCAGATCTATGCGGGCCTGGACGGCACGAACTGGCGCCTGAAGGACTACGAGGCGCGCGGCGGCTACAAGGCCCTGCGCAAGATCCTCACCGAAGGACTCACGCCCGACCAGGTGATCGCGGAAGTGAAGGGTTCGGGCCTGCGCGGCCGCGGCGGCGCGGGCTTTCCCACCGGCCTCAAGTGGAGCTTCATGCCCCGCCAGTTCCCGGGCCAGAAGTACCTGGTGTGCAACTCCGACGAGGGCGAGCCGGGCACCTGCAAGGACCGCGACATCCTTATGTACAACCCGCACATCGTCATCGAAGGCATGGCGATCGCGGCGTATGCCATGGGCATCAGCGTCGGCTACAACTACATCCACGGCGAGATCTTCCAGGTCTACGAGCGCTTTGAAGAAGCGCTGGAAGAAGCCCGCGCCGCCGGCTACCTCGGCGACAAGATCATGGGCAGCGGCTACAACTTTCAGCTGCATGCGGCGCACGGCTTCGGCGCCTACATCTGCGGCGAGGAAACCGCGCTGCTCGAATCGCTGGAAGGCAAGAAGGGCCAGCCGCGCTTCAAGCCGCCGTTCCCGGCCAGCTTCGGCCTGTACGGCAAGCCCACCACCATCAACAACACCGAGACCTTCGCGGCGGTGCCCTGGATCATCAACAACGGTGGCCAGGCCTACCTCGAGTGCGGCAAGCCGAACAACGGCGGCACCAAGATCTACTCGGTGAGCGGCGACGTCGAGCTGCCCGGCAACTACGAAGTGCCCATGGGCACGCCGTTCTCCAAGCTGCTCGAGCTGGCTGGCGGCGTGCGCAAGGGCCGCCAGCTCAAGGCGGTGATTCCGGGTGGTTCGTCCGCGCCGGTGCTGCCGGCCGACATCATGATGGCGTGCACGATGGACTACGACTCCATCGCCAAGGCCGGCTCCATGCTGGGCTCGGGCGCCGTCATCGTCATGGACGACAGCCGTTCCATGGTGGAGGCGCTCAAGCGCCTGTCGTACTTCTACATGCACGAGTCCTGCGGCCAGTGCACGCCCTGCCGCGAAGGCACGGGCTGGCTGTGGCGCCTGGTCGACCGCATCGACCGCGGCGAGGGCAAGGCCTCCGACATGGCGCTGCTGGACTCGGTGGCGAGCGACATCATGGGCCGCACCATCTGCGCCCTGGGCGACGCGGCGGCCATGCCGGTGCGCGCCATGATCAAACACTTCCGGCACGAGTTCGAGGCAAAGATCCCCGGCTACGTCCCCAAGGCGCCGGCCCAGGCCTGACGCCCGAGAACGGCGAAGAACATATGGTTGAAATCGAACTCGACGGCAAGAAGGTTGAAATCGCCGAAGGCAGCATGGTCATGCATGCGGCCGACAAGGCGGGCACCTACATTCCGCATTTCTGCTATCACAAGAAGCTGTCCATCGCGGCCAACTGCCGCATGTGCCTGGTCGACATCGAGAAGGCGCCCAAGGCCATGCCGGCCTGCGCCACGCCGGTGACGCAGGGCATGATCGTGCGCACCAAGAGCGACAAGGCGATCAAGGCCCAGCAGTCGGTGATGGAGTTCCTGCTCATCAATCACCCGCTCGATTGCCCCATCTGCGATCAGGGCGGCGAATGCCAGCTGCAGGACCTGGCCGTGGGCTACGGCGGCTCCGCCTCGCGCTACGACGAGGAAAAGCGCGTGGTCTTCCACAAGGACGTGGGCCCGCTCATCAGCATGGAAGAGATGAGCCGCTGCATCCACTGCACCCGCTGCGTGCGCTTCGGCCAGGAAGTGGCCGGCGTGATGGAGCTGGGCATGTCCAACCGCGGCGAGCACTCCGAAATCGAGACCTTCGTGGGCGAATCGGTGGACTCCGAGCTGTCGGGCAACATGATCGACATCTGCCCGGTGGGCGCGCTCACCAGCAAGCCCTTCCGCTACAGCGCCCGCACCTGGGAGCTGTCGCGCCGCAAGTCGGTCAGCCCGCATGATTCCACCGGCGCCAACCTGATCGTCCAGGTCAAGTCCGGCAAGGTGATGCGCGTCGTGCCCTTCGAGAACGAAGAGGTCAACGAGTGCTGGATCGCCGACCGCGACCGCTTCTCGTACGAGGCGCTGAACGGCCCCGAGCGCCTGACCCAGCCCATGCTCAAGCAGGGCGGCCAGTGGCAGCAGGTCGACTGGCAGACGGCCCTCGAGTACGTGGCCAACGGCCTCAAGCAGATCAAGGCCGACCACGGCGCCGACAAGATCGGCACGCTGGCCAGCCCGCACAGCACGCTGGAAGAGCTGTTCCTGGCCGCGCAACTCACGCGCGCCCTGGGCAGCGACAACATCGACCACCGCCTGCGCCGCGCCGCGTTCGACGCCACGCCGGGCGTGCGCTGGCTGGGCACGTCGATCGCCTCGCTGTCGACGCTGCAGCGCGTGCTGGTCGTGGGCTCCAACCTGCGCAAGGACCATCCGCTGTTCGCCCAGCGCATCCGCCAGGCGGTGCGCAAGGGTGGGGCGCTGAACGCCATCACCTCGCAAGCCCTGTTCGCCGACGCCGACGCCTGGGCCATTCCGGTGGCCAACGCCGCCGTGGCGCAGGCCGACCAGTGGGTTTCGCTGCTGGCTGGCGTGGCTGCGGCCATCGCGCAGGACAAGGGCGTTGCCGCGCCCGTGAACGGCGCGCAGGCTGACGACACCGCCAAGGCCATCGCTGCCTCGCTCGCAGGCGGCGAGCGCAAGGCCATCCTGCTGGGCAATGCCGCCGCGCACCATGCGCAGGCCGAGCAGCTGCTTTCACTGGCCAACTGGATCGGCGCCCAGACCGGCGCCACCGTGGGCTACCTCACCGAAGCCGCCAACACCGTGGGCGCGCAATGGGTGGGCGCGCAGCCGCAAAAGGGCGGCGCCAACGCTGCCCAGATGCTGGCCGGCGGCCTGAAGGCCGTGCTGCTGCTCAACAACGAGCCGGTGTTCGATTCGGCCGCGGGCGCCGCCGCTGCGCAGGCGCTGGGCCAGGCCGAGATGGTCGTGACCCTGAGCCCCTTCAAGGCCAACCTCGAATTCAGCGACGTGCTGCTGCCGATCGCCCCGTTTACCGAAACGCCGGGCACCTTCGTCAATGCCGAAGGCCGGGTGCAGAGCTTCCACGCCGTGGTCAAGCCGCTGGGCGAAGCCCGTCCGGCATGGAAGGTGCTGCGCGTGCTGGCCAACCTGCTGGGCCTGCAAGGCTTCACGTACGAATCCACCGCGGACGTGCTGGCGGCTGCCGGCGTGTCCGGCAACGTGCCGGCCGACAAGCTGAGCAACGAGGCCGTGGCCAACGCTGCACAGGCCGCGCAAGGCGAGCCGGTGGTGGCGAGCATCTACCAGCTCGATTCCATCGTGCGCCGCGCGCCGTCGCTCCAACTCACCGCAGACGCGCGCCGCGCGCCTGAGGTCGCCAGCCGCGAGGAGGCCCTGGCATGATCGACGCGATCTACGGCTTCGGCCTCGGCCTCGGTTCCGCCGGCTGGTGGACGGGCATCATCTGGCCGGTCATCTGGAACCTGCTCAAGATCGTGGTGGTGCTGGTGCCGCTGCTGCTGGCAGTGGCCTACCTCACGCTCTGGGAGCGCAAGGCGATCGGTTTCACGCAGATCCGCCTGGGACCCAACCGCATCGGCCCGCTGGGCCTGCTGCAGCCCATTGCCGACGCGCTGAAGCTCCTCACCAAGGAAATCATCGCGCCGACGGTGGCCAACAAAGGCCTGTTCTTCCTCGGCCCGATCATGACCATCATGCCGGCGCTGGCTGCATGGGCCGTCATTCCCTTCGGTCCCGACGTGGCGCTGGCCAACATCAATGCCGGCCTGCTGTTCGTGATGGCCATCACCTCGCTCGAGGTGTACGGCGTGATCATCGCCGGCTGGGCGTCGAACTCGAAGTACGCCTTCCTGGGCGCGCTGCGCGCCTCGGCGCAGATGGTGAGCTATGAAATCGCGATGGGCTTCTGCTTCGTCGTGGTGCTCATGGTCTCGGCCAGCCTGAACATGAGCGACATCGTCGCCGGGCAGGGCAAGGGCCACTTCGCTTCCATGGGCGTGGGCTTCCTGTCCTGGAACTGGCTGTCGCTGCTGCCGATCTTCGTCGTCTACTTCATCTCCGGCCTGGCCGAGACGAACCGCCACCCCTTCGACGTGGTGGAAGGCGAATCGGAAATCGTCGCCGGTCACATGATCGAGTACTCGGGCATGAGCTTCGCCATGTTCTTCCTGGCCGAGTACGCCAACATGTGGCTGGTCTCGATCCTGTGCGTGATCCTGTTCCTGGGCGGCTGGCTGCCCCCCTTTGAGTTCCTGTCCTTCATTCCGGGCTGGATCTGGCTGGGCGCCAAGACCTTCTGCGTGGTCACCATGTTCCTGTGGGTGCGCTCGACCTTCCCGCGCTTCCGCTACGACCAGATCATGCGTCTGGGCTGGAAGATCTTCATCCCCGTCACCCTGGTGTGGCTGGTGGTGGTCGGCGCCTGGATGCAGACGCCTTTCAACATCTGGAAATAACTGGAAATCGCCATGTCTGCGAACTCCACGCTCGCCCCCGCGCCGTTCTCGCTGAAGGACTTCCTGTCCAGCTTCATGCTGGTGGAACTCTTCAAGGGCCTTGCCGTCACCGGCAAGTACGCCTTCTCGCGCAAGATCACGGTGCAGTTCCCCGAAGAAAAGACGCCGCTGTCGCCGCGCTTCCGTGGCCTGCACGCCCTGCGCCGCTACGACAACGGCGAAGAGCGCTGCATTGCCTGCAAGCTGTGCGAAGCGGTGTGCCCGGCACTGGCCATCACCATCGAGTCCGACGTGCGTGACGACGGCTCGCGCCGCACCACGCGCTACGACATCGACCTGACCAAATGCATCTTCTGCGGCTTCTGCGAAGAAAGCTGCCCGGTCGACTCGATCGTCGAGACGCACATCTTCGAATACCACGGTGAGAAGCGGGGCGACCTGTACTTCACCAAGGACATGCTGCTCGCCGTGGGCGACCGCTACGAAAAAGAAATCGCCGCCAACAAGGCGGCCGATGCCAAGTACCGCTGAGCGGACTGGTCCGATCACAAAAACGATTTCGACCCATGGACGTCAAGACCGGTCTGTTCTACCTCTTTGCCGTGGTGCTGCTGTTTGCGGCATTCCGCGTCATCACCGCGCGCAACCCCGTCTACTCGGCCCTCTATCTGGTGCTGACTTTCTTCCAGGCCGCGGCCATCTGGCTGCTGCTGCGTGCCGAGTTCCTGGCCATTGCGCTGGTGCTGGTCTATGTCGGCGCCGTGATGGTGCTGTTCCTGTTCGTCGTGATGATGCTGGACATCGACGTCGACAGCATCCGGCAGGGCTTCTGGAAGCACTTCCCGCTCGCCGCGGGCATCGGTGCGCTCATCGCGCTCGAAATGGCGGCCGTGCTCATGGGCGGTTTCCGCATGGAAGGCGCGCCGCGCGGCGCGGCACTGGCCGCGGCGCCGGGCACGTCCAACACGCTGGAGCTGGGCAAGCTGCTCTATAGCGAATACCTGTACCCGGTGCAGATCGCCGCGGTGATCCTGCTGGTGGCCATCATCGCCGCCATTGCGCTCACGCTGCGCAAGCGCAAGGACAGCAAGTCCATCGATCCGGCCGACGCCGTGCGCGTGAAGGCGCGCGACCGCGTGCGCATCGTCACGATGCCGGCCACCCGTGCTGCCGAGCCAGTGGCCGCGCAAACGCCTGCAGACGCACAAACGGGAGCCAAGGCATGACACTGTCGCTCGGACACTTCCTCTCGCTGGGCGCGATCCTGTTCGCGCTGTCGGTGATCGGCATCTTCCTCAACCGCAAGAACCTGATCATCCTGCTGATGGCCATCGAGCTGATGCTGCTGGCCGTCAACATGAACTTCGTCGCCTTCTCCTATTACCTGGGCGACATGCACGGTCAGATCTTCGTGTTCTTCATCCTGACGGTGGCCGCGGCCGAGTCGGCCATCGGGCTGGCGCTGCTGGTGCTGCTGTTCCGCAACAAGTCGAACATCAACGTCGACGAGCTGAACGCGCTCAAGGGCTGATGGGCTGAAGGACAAAAAGAAATGAGCGCATCCCTTTCCGCATCCACGCTGCTGGCGGTACCGCTGGCGCCCCTGGCCGGCTCCATCATTGCCGGCATCTTCGGTACCAAGTTCGGCGGCAACCTGCTGGGCCGCAAGGCTTCGCACTCGATCACCATCCTGGGCGTGTTCATCGCCTTCATCATCTCGGCGATGACGCTCAAGAGCGTGGCGCTGGACGGCGCCCGCTTCGAGGGCACCATCTACGAATGGATGGTGGTCGGCGGCCTGAAGATGGAAGTCGGCTTCCTCATCGATGGCCTCACGGCCATGATGATGTGCGTCGTCACCTTCGTCTCGCTCATGGTGCACATCTACACCATCGGCTACATGGAGGAAGACGAGGGCTACAACCGCTTCTTCGCCTACATCTCGCTGTTCACCTTCTCCATGCTGATGCTCGTGATGAGCAACAACATGCTGCAGCTGTTCTTCGGCTGGGAAGCGGTGGGCCTGGTGTCCTACCTGCTGATCGGCTTCTGGTACAACAAGCCGACCGCCATCTTCGCCAACATGAAGGCCTTCCTGGTCAACCGCGTGGGCGACTTCGGCTTCATCCTGGGCATCGGACTGGTGGCGGCCTACGCCAACACGCTCAACTACGGCGAAGTCTTCGGCAAGGCCGGCGAGCTGGCGCAGATCGGCTTCCCGGGCACCGAGTGGATGCTGATCACCGTGATCTGCATTTGCCTCTTCATCGGCGCCATGGGCAAGAGCGCGCAGTTCCCGCTGCATGTGTGGCTGCCCGACTCGATGGAAGGCCCAACCCCCATTTCCGCGCTGATCCACGCCGCCACCATGGTGACGGCCGGCATCTTCATGGTGGCGCGCATGTCGCCGCTGTATGAGCTGTCGGACACGGCGCTGTCCTTCGTGCTGGTCATCGGCGCGATCACGGCCCTGTTCATGGGCTTCCTGGGCATCATCCAGAACGACATCAAGCGCGTGGTGGCCTACTCCACGCTCTCGCAGCTGGGCTACATGACGGTGGCGCTGGGCGCCTCGGCCTACTCGGTGGCGGTGTTCCACCTGATGACGCATGCCTTCTTCAAGGCGCTGCTGTTCCTGGGGGCCGGCTCGGTCATCATCGGCATGCACCACAACCAGGACATCCGCTGGATGGGCGGCGTGCGCAAGTACATGCCCATCACCTGGATCACCTCCCTGGTGGGCTCGCTGGCCCTGATCGGCACGCCCTGGTTCTCGGGCTTCTACTCGAAGGACAGCATCATCGAGGCGGTGCACGAGAGCCACCTGTGGGGGGCGAACTTCGCCTACTTCGCGGTGATCGCCGGCGTGTTCGTCACCGCCTTCTACTCGTTCCGCATGTACTTCCTGGTCTTCCACGGCAAGGAACGCTACGACCAGAACCCCGATGCGCATCACCACGATGCGCATGACGAGCCCGACCACGGCCACCACGACGACCATTCGACGCCGCACGAGTCGCCCTGGGTGGTGTGGCTGCCGCTGGTGCTGCTGGCCATCCCCTCGGTGGTGATCGGCTACCTGGCCATCGACGCCATGCTGTACGGCGAGTTCTTCAAGGATTCGATCTTCGTGGACGCTGCGCGCCACCACGCCATGAAGGAAATGGAAGAAGCCTTCCACGGCCCGATGGCCATGGCCCTGCACGGCTTCACCGCCTTGCCCTTCTGGCTGGCGCTGGCCGGCGTGGTGCTGTCCTGGTACATGTACCTGGTCAATCCGGCCGTGCCGGCCGCCATCAAGCGTGCCTGCGGCCCGATCTACCGCCTGCTCGAGAACAAGTACTACATGGACTGGTTCAACGAGAACGTCATCGCCCGTGCCACGCGCGCTCTGGGCACCGGCCTGTGGAAGGGCGGCGACCAGGGCCTGATCGACGGCGCCATCGTCAACGGCTCGTGGAAGGTCATCGGCCGCATCTCCGGCGCGGTGCGCTGGGTGCAGTCGGGCTACATCTATCACTACGCATTTGCCATGCTGCTCGGCGTGTTCGTGTTGATGTCCTACTTCGTGTGGTTCAAGCGATAAGCGGCGGGCAGGAGAAAAACTAAAATGGGTTTGCTGAGTCTTGCCATCTGGCTGCCGATCGCGTTCGGCGCCGTCCTGCTGGCCTTCGGTCGTGACGACCAGGCGCGCCTCGTGCGCTGGATCGCCCTCATCGGCGCGATCCTGAGCTTCGTGGTCACCATTCCGCTCTACACGGACTTCCAACTGGGCACCGCGGCGATGCAGTTCGCCGAGAAGGCGCCCTGGATCGAGCGCTTCAACATCAACTACCACGTGGGCGTGGATGGCCTGTCGCTGTGGTTCGTGCTGCTGACGGCCTTCATCACGGTGGTGGTCGTCATCTCCGCCTGGGAAGTGATCACCGAGCGCGTCAACCAGTACATGGGTGCGTTCCTGATCCTGTCGGGCCTGATGATCGGCGTGTTCGCCGCGCTCGACGGCGTGCTGTTCTACGTCTTCTTCGAAGCCACGCTGATTCCGATGTACCTCATCATCGGCATCTGGGGAGGCCCGAACAAGATCTACGCCGCGTTCAAGTTCTTCCTGTACACGCTGCTGGGCTCGCTGCTGCTGCTGGTGGCGCTGGTCTACCTGTACAACGCGTCGGGCGGCAGCTTCGACATCCTGACCTGGCACCAGCTCAAGCTGAACGGCCATGTGCAGACGCTGATCTTCTTCGCGCTGTTCGCCGCCTTCGCGGTGAAGGTGCCGATGTGGCCGGTGCACACCTGGCTGCCCGACGTGCACGTGGAGGCGCCCACCGGCGGCTCCGCCGTGCTGGCAGCCATCATGCTGAAGCTGGGTGCCTACGGTTTCCTGCGCTTCTCGATGCCGATCGCGCCCGACGCGGCGCACGAGTGGGCCTGGTTCATGATCGCGCTGTCGCTCATCGCCGTGATCTACGTGGGCCTGGTGGCACTGGTGCAGAAGGACATGAAGAAGCTGGTGGCCTACTCCTCGGTCGCGCACATGGGCTTCGTCACGCTGGGCTTCTTCATCTTCAACGAACTGGGCGTGTCCGGTGGCATCGTGCAGATGATTGCCCACGGCTTCGTCTCGGGCGCCATGTTCCTTTGCATCGGCGTGCTGTACGACCGCGTGCATTCGCGCCAGATCGCCGACTACGGCGGCGTGGTCAACACCATGCCCAAGTTCGCCGCCTTCGCGCTGCTGTTCGCCATGGCCAACTGCGGCCTGCCGGCCACCGCCGGGTTCGTGGGCGAGTGGATGGTGATCCTGGGCGCCGTCAAGGCCAACTTCTGGATCGGCCTGGGCGCAGCCACCGCGCTGATCTTCGGCGCGGCCTACACCCTGTGGATGTACAAGCGCGTCTACCTCGGGGAGCCGGCCAATGACCATGTGAAGGAACTGGCGGACATCAATGGCCGCGAATTCCTGATGCTGGCACTGCTGGCGATTCCCGTCCTGTGGATGGGCATCGATCCGAAGCCCTTCACCGATGTGATGGACGCTTCGGTGACCGAGCTGCTGCGCCACGTGGCGATCTCCAAGCTGCCCTGATCAAGAGAACGAGATGATTGACAAACTCAGCTGGATTTCCATCTACCCGGAGATCGTCCTCCTGGTGATGGCCTGCATCATCGCGCTGGTCGACCTGTCGTCGAACGACCCGCGCCGCACCCGCACCTATGTGCTGACGCTGCTGTCGCTGGCCGTGGTGGCCTATCTCACCGGCGCCAGCGCCGCGGCCGGCCAGACCGTCTACGGCTTCGGCGGCATGGTGGTGAGCGACCCCATGGGCAACTGGCTCAAGTGCTTTGCCACCATCGCGCTGATGGTCACGCTGGTCTACGGCCGCCCCTACGCGGCCGAGCGCGACATGCTCCGTGGTGGCGAAATGTTCACCCTGAGCATGCTGTCCCTCTTGGGCATGTTCGTGATGATCTCCGGCAGCAACTTCCTGCTGATCTACCTGGGCCTCGAACTGCTCACGCTCTCCAGCTATGCCCTGGTGGCGCTGCGCCGCGACAACGCGGTGGCCAGCGAGGCGGCCATGAAGTACTTCGTGCTGGGCGCGCTGGCCAGCGGCTTCCTGCTGTACGGCCTGTCGATGATCTACGGCGCCACCGGCTCCCTGGACGTCAACGAGGTCTTCAAGATCATCGGCAGCGGCGGCGTGAAGCACCAGGTGCTGGTGTTCGGCCTGGTGTTCATCGTGGCCGGCCTGGCCTTCAAGGTGGGTGCGGCGCCCTTCCACATGTGGGTGCCCGACGTCTACCAGGGTGCACCGACGGCCATCACGCTGCTGATTGGCGCCGCACCCGAACTGGCTGCCTTCGCCATCATCATCCGCCTGCTGGTGGAAGGCCTGCTGCCGCTGGCTTTCGACTGGCAGCAGATGCTCATCGTGCTGGCGGTGGGGTCGCTGCTCATCGGCAACCTGGCCGCCATCGCGCAGACCAACCTCAAGCGCATGCTGGCCTACTCGACCATCTCGCAGATGGGCTTCATGCTGCTGGGCCTGGTGGCTGGCGTGGTCAACGACAACACCTACAACGCGCAGTACGCCTACAGCGCCGCCATGTTCTACGTCATCACCTACGTGCTGACCACGCTGGCGAGCTTCGGCATCATCCTGCTGCTGGCGCGCGAAGGCTTCGAGAGCGAAGAGATCACCGATCTCGCCGGCCTGAACCAGCGCAGCCCGCTGTACGCCGGCATCATGGCCATCGCCATGTTCTCGCTGGCCGGCCTGCCGCCGCTGGTGGGCTTCTATGCCAAGCTGGTGGTGCTGCAAGCGCTGATCGCGTCGGGGCAGGCGCTGTACATCGGCCTGGCCGTGTTCGCCGTGATGGCGTCGCTGGTCGGTGCCTTCTACTACCTGCGCATCGTGAAGGTCATGTACTTCGACGAGCCGGTCACCGCCAGCACCGTCTCGGCGCCGCGCGACGTGCGGGCCGTTCTTTCGGTCAACGGTGCGCTGATCCTGATCCTGGGTATCGTGCCCGGCGGCCTGATGGCGCTGTGCGCCAAGGCCATCGTGGCGACCCTCGCCAGCTGAGGCTGGCGCGCGCGTGTCGCAGAGCGCGTCGGTCTGGCTGGTGCTCGTGGCCGCCCTGGTGGCGGCCAACCTGCCTTTTCTGAACGAGCGCCTGTTCGGCTTCATCCAGCTGCGCTCGGGCCGCAAGCTCCTTGCGGTGCGCCTGGCCGAGCTGGTTGTGCTGTACTTCCTGGTGGGCGCTCTGGGCCTGCTGTTCGAGCGCCGCGTCGGGCAGATCGCGCCGCAAGGCTGGGAGTTCTATGCCGTCTCGGCCTCGCTGTTCCTGGTGCTGGCCTTTCCGGGCTTCACCTGGCGCTATCTGATCAAACACCACCGGAGCTGATGCCATGAAGGACGACGAACACCTGAGAGAAGAGCGCATCGACGGCACGGTGCTGTTCAAGGGCAACTTCCTCGAGGCGCGTCGCGACACCGTCCGCTTGCCGGACGGCCATACCGCCACGCGCGAATACGTGGTGCATCCTGGCGCCGTGGTGGTGGTTCCCATGCTGGACGATGGGCGCGTGGTGCTCGAGCGGCAGTTCCGCTATCCGGTGGGCTTGGTCATGGTCGAGTTTCCGGCCGGCAAGCTGGATGCGGGCGAAGATCCACTTGTTTGCGGCCAGCGCGAACTGCTGGAGGAAACCGGCTACAGCGCCCGCGAATGGGCGCGTGCCGGTGCCATGCACCTGGCCATCGGCTATTCCACGGAAATCATCCACATCTATTTCGCGCGCGGCCTGACGCTGGGCGAGCGGCAGCTGGACCACGGCGAATTCGTCGACGTGATCAGCGCCGGCACCGACGAGCTGCTGCGCTTGTGCGGCGACGGAACGGTCACCGACGCCAAGACGCTGGCGTGCGCGCTCTGGCTGCGCAACGTCGTGTCGGGCGAATGGTCACTCGACTGGCAGCCTATGCCTGGCGTTGCGCAAACGAGATAATCCGCCGCATGAAGGTCCTCAACCTCCAGTGCTCGCACGGCCACGGATTCGAAGGCTGGTTTGCGTCGAACGAAGCGTTCGAGACGCAGCTGGCCGGCGGCCTCGTGGAGTGTCCGATGTGCGGCGGCAAGGAGGTCACCAAGATGCTGAGCGCGCCGCGCCTGAATCTTGGCGCCGGCAAGGAGGCGCCTGCGCCGGAGCAGGCGCAGCAGCAGGACCGGCACGACGCTGCGCAGCAACATGGCCGCTGGCTGCGTGCGGTGCGCGAGCTCATGGCCAGCACCGAAGACGTCGGCGACCGCTTCGCCGACGAGGCACGCAAGATCCACTACGGCGAAGTCAAGGAGCGCGGCATCCGCGGCCAGGCAACGCGCGAAGAAAGCGCGGCGCTCGCGGAAGAGGGCATTGCCGTGATGCAGGTTGCCTTGCCCGCCGCCTTGAAGGAAACGCTGCAGTAGCAATTGCAGCGCAGCCGCGGGCGCAAGGCCCGCGCGCCGGTATCGAATCCGGCTACCGGCCGGCCCTGTTCGGGCTACCGGCATTCAATTCCGCCACTTCCTGCTGTTCGCCGAAGCACCATCGCTTCGCCTTGAGCAGCGCATGTGTGCGTGCATATCTCAGGCGCATTTCTCCTCCGAATCTTGCAAAGGAAAGCCGCCATGAAGAAAGCCCTCTCGAACAGCATCCTGGCCTTGGCCCTGAGTTGCGGTGCCGTCCTCGCGCCGGTCGCGGCGCAGGCGCAAAGCGATGCGTCGCTCGCCGTCTCGGCATTGCCGGTGGCCTCGGTCGTGCTCAGCGCCGCCGCGGTCGGCACCGCTGCCAGCGCGGCCGTCGCCGTACCGGCGGCGCTGTCGGTGGCAGGCAGCCAGCTGGTCATCAAGAGCGTGCAGGCATCTGCAGACGCGGTGGTCTATGTGATGGAGCGGGTGTCCGACGGTGCGCAGGCGAGCGTGCGGGTGTCGCTCGGCGCCGGCCGCTACTCGATCCGGCAGGTCGACACGGCGGTGAGCGTGGTCGTCATCGCCACCGGCGTGATGCTGGTGGCCACGGGCGAGGTGCTGGCCTTCATTCCCAACGAAGCGGGGCGGGCGCTTCTGCACAGTGCCAAGCTGCCGGGTTGAGGCGATGCGCATGTCTCGACTGTCACCCCTGTTCGCCTCGGGCTGCCTTGCGCTGGTGCTCGCTTTGCACCATGCGCCGGCAGCGGCAGGACGGTCCTGCGAATCGAAGGCACTGACCGCGCAGGACTTCGGCCTGGGCATGCAGCTGGCGCAACGCACGGCGCAGGCGCTCGACGGCAGCGGTGCCCAGGTGGTGATCCTGGCACGCGCCGGGCAGGATCTGCAGAAGTACGGGCTGCGCTATTCGCACCTGGGCATGGCCTACAGGGACGAGGCGGGTGCGTGGCGCGTCGTGCACAAGCTCAACCAGTGCGGCACCGCACGCGCCAGCATCTACAGCCAGGGCCTGGGCGAATTCTTCCTCGACGACCTGTGGCGCTACGAGGCGGCCTACGCCGTGCCCACGCCCGAAGCCCAGGCCCGGCTGCTGGGCGTGTTGAAGGGCCCGCGTGCCCAGCTGCTGCGGCTGAACGAGCCGGCCTACAGCGTGGTGTCGTATGCGTGGGGCCAAAAGTACCAGCAGTCCAACCAGTGGGTCATCGAGACCCTGGCGCTGGCCATGGAGCCGTCGGGCGTGAGCGAGCGCGGCCGGGCGCAGGCATGGCTGCAGTTCAAGGGCTACGAGCCCAGCACGATCACGCTGGGGCCGCTGACGCGCCTGGGTGGCCGCATCACGGCTGCCAACGTCGCCTTCGACGACCACCCCAACGAGAAGCGCTTTTCGGATCGCATCGAGACCGTGACCGTCGATTCGGTCTTCGCCTGGCTCAGCCGCAGCGGGATGGCGGCGAAGCCCGTTTCGCTGAAGCTGTAAGGGGCTGAGGCTCGGCCTACGCGGTGAACTGCAGCGCCGCCAGCCGCGCGTACACGCCGCCTTGCGCCACCAGCGTGGCGTGGGTGCCTTGCTCGACGATGCCGCCATGGTCGAGCACGACGATCCGGTCGGCCTTTTGCACCGTCGCCAGGCGGTGCGCAATGACCAGCGTGGTGCGGTTTTCCATGGCACTGTCCAATGCCGCCTGCACCATGCGCTCGCTCTGCGCATCCAGCGCACTGGTGGCCTCGTCCAGCAGCAGCAGCGGGGCGTTCTTCAGGATGGCGCGGGCAATGGCGATGCGCTGGCGCTGGCCGCCGGACAGGCGTACCCCGCGCTCGCCCAGGAAGGTGTCGTAGCCCTCGGGCAGGGCGCTGATGAAGTCGTCGGCAAAGGCAGCGCGGGCGGCTTCGCGCACGGCCTCCTCGCTGGCGCCGGGGCTGCCGTAGCGGATGTTCTCCAGCGCGCTGGCCGAGAAGATCACCGCATCCTGCGGCACCAGGCCGATGTGTCCGCGCAGTTCATCGAGAGCCAGCTGGTCGATCGGCACGCCGTCGACCAGGATGCGGCCCTGCTGCGGGTCGTAGTAGCGCAGCAGAAGTTGCAGCACGGTGCTCTTGCCTGCGCCGCTGGAGCCCACCAGCGCCACCGTTTCCCCGGGCCTGACGTCCAGGCTGAAGTCGCGCAGCGCGGGCGTGTCGGGCCGCGACGGATAGTGAAAGCGCACGGCCTCGAAGCGCAGCGAGCTGCCGTCCTTGGCCTGCGGCAGCCGTTGCGGCGCCTGGGGTGCGCGGATGTCCGATTGCGCATTGAGCAGCTCCATCAGCCGCTCGGTGGCGCCGGCCGCACGCAGCAGGTCGCCGTACACCTCGCCCAGCACAGCGGCCGCGCTGGCCAGGATGATCACGTACACCACTGTCTGGCCCAGGTGCCCCGCGCTGATGTCGCCGCGCAGCACCGCCTGCGTGCCTTCGTACAGCCCCCACAGGAGCGAGGCCGAGGTGGCGATGATGATGAAGGCCACCAGCACCGAGCGCGCCTTGGTGCGGCGCACGGCGGTGCGGAAGGCGTTGTCGGTGGAGGCGTGGAAGCGCTGCGCTTCGCGCTCCTCGGCGGTGTAGCTCTGCACGACCGGGATGGCGTTGAGCACCTCGGCGGCGATGGCGCTCGCATCGGCCACGCGGTCCTGGCTGGCGCGCGAAAGGCGGCGCACCCGGCGGCCGAACCACATGCTGGGCAGCACGATCAGCACGAGGATCAGCAGCACCTGCGTCATCACGTAGGGATTGGTCCAGACCAGCATCGCCAGCGCGCCGATGCCCATCACCGCGTTGCGCAGGCCCATGCTCAGCGATGAGCCAACCACCGTTTGCACGAGCGTCGTATCGCCGGTGATGCGCGACAGCACTTCGCCCGTCTGCGTGGTTTCGAAGAAGGCCGGGCTCTGTCGCAGCACGTGCGCGTAGACGGCGTTGCGAAGGTCGGCCGTGACGCGCTCGCCCAGCCAGCTCACGGTGAAGAAGCGCGCGGCCGAGAACAGCCCGAGAGCAACGGCCACGCCGAACAGGGCCAGGAAATGGTCGCGCAGGCCCATGGCCTGCTCGCCTGGGTCGCTGGCGACCAGCCCGCCGTCGATCAGCTTGCGCAGGGCGATGGGAAAGAGCAGGGTCGTGACCGCGGCCAGCACCAGGAAGACCCCGGCCAGGAGGATTTGAAGGCGATAGGGGCGCAGAAAAGGCGCCAGGCCGGACAGGGAGCGGGGCGCGCCCTTGGCCGGCGAGCGGGAGTCGTCGGAAGCCATTGCCCCTCGATTCTATCGAACGCTTGTCTGTACAAAGGAAGCCTTGACAATAATTGCTTGGGCAATTAATATTTGCCCATGCCTGATGGGAAAAACCCCAAGCCTTCGATCAAGCCGGCCGATTTCTATCGTGCGGAGACCTACCACACGGACGAAAGCGTCGGCTTCATGATGAAGCGCATCCTGGCGTCGATCAGCCAGTCGATGGAAGGGCGCCTGTGCGAGCCCGGCAGCCCCACCTTTCCGCAATGGATCCCGCTGGCCAAGCTGCGCATGGGCACCGCCACCACGGTGGCCGAGCTCGCGCGCGAATGCCAGCTCGACACCGGCGCCATGACGCGACTGCTGGACCGCCTCGAGGCCAAGGGCCTGGTGCGCCGCGTGCGTTCGCAGTCCGACCGCCGCGTGGTCAACATCGAACTCACCGATGAAGGGCGCATCGCTGCCCGGGACGTGCCGCAGCACCTGGCGGCCGTGCAGAACGAATACCTGTCGGGCTTCACGCAAGAGGAATGGGAGCAGCTCAAGAGCTTCCTGCGCCGCATCCTCGACAACGCACAACTCATCTCTGCCCGTGGAGAAACGAAGAATGACAACCCCGGCACGCCCTGATGAACGCCCGCGCATGGCGCGTGGCGCAGTGGCCCTGGCCGCATCGCTCGCATTGGCCGTGCTGGCCGGATGCGCGGACATGTCCGGCATCAAGACCGGCGACGCGAAGATGCGCGACGCGCAATCGCTCGGCCTCGGCACCCAGCAGTCTGGCGAGCAGGCGGTGCGCATCGCCGACATCGACCACAACGGCATCGACACCGACTGGTGGCTCGCCTTCGGCGACCCGCAACTCAACGCCCTGATCGACCAGGCGCTCAAGGGCAGCCCCAACCTCGGCGTGGCCCGTGCCCGCGTGGCCAAGGCACTGTCGACGGTGGCGGTGGCGCGGTCGGCCGACCTGCCGCAGGTGGGCGCCGGCCTGGACCTCACGCGCCAGCGCTTCAGCGAGAACTTCATCTATCCGCCGCCGCTGGGCGGCTCCACCGTCAATACCGGCGTGCTGCAGCTCAGCGGCAGCTGGGAGCTGGACTTCTTCGGCAAGAACAAGAGCGCCGTCGAAGCCGCCGTCGGCAGCGCCAATGCCACGGTCGCCGACGCCGAAGCGGCGCGCATCCTCCTGACCACCCGCGTGGCCAGCGCCTACATCCAGTGGGCGCGCCTCGAAGGGCTGCAGGCCGTGGCGCAGCGCACGCTGGCCCAGCGCGAGGAAACCCTCAAGCTGGTGCACGACCGTGTCTCCGCCGGCCTGGATACGCGACTCGAGTTGCGCCAGAGCGAATCCGGCATTCCGGAGGCACGCCAGCGCATGGAGCTGCTCACCGAGCAGATCGCGCTGAACAAGCATGCGCTCGATGCGCTGGTGGGGCAGCCCGGCACCACCGACAAGCTCAAGGCGCCCGCACTGGAAAACTTCAAGACGGTGGCGCTGCCTGCGCACATTCCGGCCGACCTGCTGGGCCAGCGGCCCGACGTGGTCGCCGCGCGCTGGCGCGTCGAAGCGGCCACGCAGGACGTGGCACATGCCAAGAGCCTGTTCTATCCCAACATCGACCTGGTCGCCTCGGTCGGCTACCAGAGCCTGGGCCTGGATGAACTGCTCAAGCCCGGCAGCCGCCTGTGGAGCTTCGGCCCGGCGGTGCGCCTGCCGATCTTCCAGGGCGGCCAGCTGCGCGCCAACCTCAAGGGCAAGAACGCCGATCTGGATGCCGCCATCGAGAGCTACAACGCAACGGTGCTCGACGCCGTGCGCGACGTGTCGGACCAGGTGAGTTCGATCCAGTCGGTGGCGCGCCAGCAGGTGCAGCAGCGGGCCGGGCAAGAGGCGGCCGAAGGCGCCTACGACATCGCGGTGCAGCGCTACCGCGCCGGCCTGGGCACGTACCTGAACGTGCTCACCGCAGAAAACAACGTGCTGCTGCAGCGCCGCGACGCGGTGGACCTGGCATCACGCGCACTCGAAACCCAAGTCGGCCTCGCCCATGCCTTGGGCGGCGGCTATCAGGCGCCCGACCAGACGGCGGCGCTTTCGGGCAAGGAAAGAAGCACAACACCATGAGCGAGCAAAACACCCCGGCGCCCGGCGGCGCCTCCCAAGTTTCCCCCAGCGCTGCCCCGGCGGGCGGCAACGACAAGCGCCGCAAGGCCCTGACCGCACTGGCCACCGTGGTCGTGCTGGCTGGCGCTGGCTGGGGTGCCTACGAATGGCTCGTGGCCAGCCACTACGAGTCGACCGACAACGCCTACGTGCAGGGCAACGTGATCCAGATCACGCCGCAGATCGCCGGCACCGTGATGTCCATCGGCGCCGATGACACCGACTACGTGAAGGCGGGCCAGTCGCTGGTCAAGCTCGACCCGGCCGATGCCCGCGTTGCGCTGGAGCAGGCCGAGGCCGCGCTGGCGCAGTCGGTGCGCCAGGTGCGCACGCTGTATGTCAACAACGGCTCGCTGGCCGCGCAGGTCACGCTGCGCGAGTCCGACATCGTCAAGGCCAAGGCGGACATCGCCCGCGCCGAGGACGACCTTCAGCGCCGCAAGGCCCTGTCGGGCAACGGCGCCGTGTCGAAGGAAGAACTCAGCCACGCCGAGACGGCGTTGTCGAATGCCAAGAGCGCACTCTCGGCCGCGCAGGCTGGCGTGAACGCCGCGCGCGAACAGCTGGCCAGCAACCAGTCGCTCACCGAAGGCACCACCGTCGATCAGCACCCGAGCGTGCTGGCCGCCGCCGCCAAGGTCCGCGAGGCCTACCTGGCCACCCAGCGCGTGGACATTCCCGCGCCGGTGGACGGCTACGTGGCCAAGCGCACCGTGCAGCTGGGCCAGCGCGTGGCCGCCGGCACGCCGATGATGTCGGTGGTGCCGCTCAAGCAGGTGTGGGTCGATGCCAACTTCAAGGAAGTGCAGCTGCGCAAGATCCGCCTGGGCCAGCCGGTGAAGCTCACGGCCGACGTCTACGGCACCAAGGTCGAGTACACCGGCAAGGTGGAGGGCCTGGGCGTGGGCACCGGCGCCGCCTTCGCCTTGCTGCCGGCGCAGAACGCCACCGGCAACTGGATCAAGGTGGTGCAGCGCGTGCCGGTACGCATCGCGCTGGACGCGGACCAGCTCAAGACCAACCCGCTGCGCGTGGGCCTGTCGATGGACGCCGTGGTCGACGTGTCGAACCAGGACGGCAAGATGCTGGCCGACGCGCCGCGCGCTGCCGCGCTGGCGCAGACGCATGTCTATGCCGAGCTCGACCAGGGCGCCAACGCCGAGGTGCAACGCATCATCGCGGCCAACCTGGGCCGCGGCGCTGCCGATGGCGCGCAGGCCAGGCAGGGCGCGCCGGCTGCCGCGCGCAACGGCCATCACACGCCGGTCTCGCACGTCAATCCTTCCTGATCTTCCGGGCGTTTTCCTGAATGTCGTCTCAACAGGCGCAAATCCCGCTGCCGCCGCTTGAAGGTGCGGCACGCCTCTGGGGCACGGTGGCACTGTCCGCCGCGACCTTCATGAACGTGCTCGACTCGTCGATCGCGAACGTGTCGCTGCCGGCCATTGCCGGCGACCTGGGCGTGAGCGCGACGCAGGGCACCTGGGTCATCACCAGCTTCGCGGTGGCCAACGCCATCGCGGTGCCGCTGACCGGCTTCCTGACGCAGCGCTTCGGGCAGGTGCGCCTGTTCATGGCCAGCATCCTGCTGTTCGTGATCAGCTCCTGGCTGTGCGGCCTGGCGCCCAACATGGAGATGCTGATCGCCTTCCGCGCGCTGCAGGGCTTCGTGGCCGGGCCGATGATCCCGATGTCGCAGACGCTGCTGCTGTCGAGCTACCCGCGCGCCAAGGCGGGCCTGGCGATGGCGCTGTGGTCCATGACCACGCTGGTGGCGCCGGTGATGGGGCCGCTTTTGGGTGGCTGGATCACCGACAACATCTCCTGGCCCTGGATCTTCTACATCAACATCCCGGTGGGCATCGTCGCGGCGATCATCACCTGGGGCATCTACCGCCACCGTGAAAGCGCGGTGCGCAAGGTGCCCATCGACGCCATCGGCCTGGCGCTGCTGGTGCTGTGGGTGGGCTCGCTGCAGCTCATGCTCGACAAGGGCAAGGAGCTCGACTGGTTCCACTCGGCGCAGATCGTGCTGCTGGCCGTGACGGCGGTGGTGGGCTTCGCCTTCTTCCTGGTGTGGGAGCTGACCGAGAAGCATCCGGTGGTCGACCTGTCGCTGTTCAAGCGGCGCAACTTCTGGACCGGCGCGGTCGCCACGGCCGTGGCCTACGGCCTGTTCTTTGGCAACGTCGTGCTGCTGCCGCTGTGGCTGCAGCAGTTCATGGGCTACACCGCCACGCAGGCCGGCATGGCCATGGCGCCGGTGGGCCTGCTGGCCATCGTGCTGTCGCCGGCGGTGGGCATCACGGTGGGCAGGGTGGACGCGCGCCGCTATGCCACCTTCTCGTTCCTGGTGTTTGCGCTGGTGCTGTGGATGCGCTCGAACTTCAACACCCAGGCCGACTTCATGACCATCATGATCCCGACGGTGATCCAGGGCATCGCGATGGCCTTCTTCTTCATCCCGCTGGTGACCATCACGCTGTCGGGCCTCACGCCCGACCGCATTCCGGCGGCCTCGGGCCTGTCGAACTTCCTGCGCATCACCGGCGGCGCCATCGGCACCTCCGTCACCACCACCTTGTGGGAGAACCGCGCCACCTTGCACCACGCGCAACTGGTGGAAGCGGTGAACCACGGCAGCAGCGCCACCGCCAGCGCGATGTCGGGCCTGGGCGCGAGCGGCTTCAGCCCGGAGCAGGTGCTCGCGCAGATCAACCGGCTGGTGGATCAGCAGGCCTTCATGCTGGCCACCTCCGACATCTTCTATGCGTCGGCGGTGCTGTTCATCATGCTCATACCTCTGGTGTGGTTATCGCGCCCGCAGCGCGGCGCGGGCGGCTCGGACGCCGCAGCCGGCGCCCACTGACGGCCATCGGTCGCAC
>NZ_BCUU01000080.1 GCF_001591385.1 Variovorax soli NBRC 106424 | reverse complement strand
CCCCGGCCGCCGCGGCGCCGGCCGCGGCCGCAGCGCCCCAGGGCCATGTGGTCAAGTCGCCCATGGTCGGTACCTTCTACCGCTCGTCCAGCCCCGGCGCGTCGCCGTTCGTCGAACTCGGCGCGCAGGTCAAGGAAGGCGACACGCTGTGCATCATCGAGGCCATGAAGATCCTCAACGAGATCGAGGCCGACAAGTCGGGCACCATCACCCAGATCCTCGGCGAGAACGGCCAGGCGGTCGAGTACGGGCAGCCGCTGTTCGTCATCGAGTGAACTGATGTTCAAGAAGATCCTGGTTGCAAACCGTGGGGAGATCGCCCTGCGGATCCAGCGCGCCTGCTCCGAGATGGGCATCAAGGCGGTCATGGTCTATTCCGAGGCCGACCGCGATGCCAAGTACGTGAAGCTGGCGCAGGAAGCCGTGTGCATCGGCCCCGCGCCGTCGTCGCAGAGCTATCTCAACATGCCGGCCATCATCTCGGCGGCCGAAGTGACCGATGCCGAGGCCATCCACCCCGGCTACGGCTTCCTTTCGGAGAATTCGGACTTCGCCGAGCGGGTGGAGCAGAGCGGCTTCCAGTTCATCGGCCCCACGCCTGACAACATCCGGACGATGGGCGACAAGGTGTCTGCCAAGCAGGCCATGATCAAGGCCGGCGTGCCTTGCGTGCCAGGCTCGGAGGGCGAACTGTCCGATGACGCGGCCACCAACAAGCGCATCGCGCGCGCCATCGGCTACCCGGTGATCATCAAGGCCGCCGGCGGCGGCGGTGGCCGCGGCATGCGCGTGGTGCACACCGAAGCCGCGCTGGTCAACGCCATCCAGATGACCAAGGCCGAGGCGCAGGCCGCGTTCAACAATGCGGCCGTGTACATGGAGAAGTTTCTCCAGAACCCGCGCCACATCGAGATCCAGGTGCTGGCCGACAAGCACAAGAACGCGGTCTACCTGGGCGAGCGCGACTGCTCCATGCAGCGCCGCCACCAGAAGGTGATCGAGGAATCGCCCGCGCCGGGCATTCCGCGCAAGCTGATCGAGCGCATCGGCGAGCGCTGCGCTGCCGCCTGCAAGAAGATCGGCTACCGCGGCGCCGGCACCTTCGAGTTCCTCTATGAAGACGGCGAGTTCTACTTCATCGAGATGAACACGCGGGTGCAGGTGGAGCATCCGGTGACCGAACTGGTCACCGGCATCGACATCGTCAAGACGCAGATCATGGTGGCGGCCGGCGAGAAGCTGCCCTTCACCCAGCGCCAGATCGAGATGCGCGGCCATGCCATCGAGTGCCGCATCAACGCGGAAGACCCCTACAAGTTCACGCCCTCGCCGGGCCGCATCACCATGTGGCACCCGCCGGGCGGCCCGGGCGTGCGGGTGGATTCGCACGTGTATTCCAACTACTTCGTGCCGCCGAACTACGACTCGATGATCGGCAAGATCATTGCGCACGGCGACACGCGCGAGCAGGCCTTGGCGCGCATGCGCACGGCGCTGAGCGAAACGGTGGTGGAAGGCATCCTGACCAACATCCCGCTGCACCGTGACCTGCTGGTGGACGCCAAGTTCATGGCTGGCGGCACCAACATCCACTATCTGGAAGAGTGGATGGCTGCTCACAAGCGCTGAAGCGAGGTTTCCCGTGTTCGAACTGCGCCTGCTGGCCCCCGAAGAGAAGATCGAGATCGTCAGCGACGCGCTCGAAGCCCTCGACGCGCTGAGCGTGTCGGTGGAGGACGCCGATGCGCAGACCGAGGCCGAGCAGGCCCTGTTCGGCGAGCCGGGCATGCCGCCGCCTTCGGCCGGCTGGCAGCGTTCGCGCGTGATCGCGCTCTTTCCGGATGAAGCCGCCGCGCGCGACGCCGGCGAGGTGCTGTCGGCGCAGGATTTTTTCGAGGGCTGCGAGCTCGTCGGCATTGCCGACGTGCCCGAGCAGGACTGGGTCCGCCTGACCCAGTCGCAGTTCGCGCCGGTGGACATCACGCCCGAATTCTGGATCGTGCCCACCTGGCACGAGCCGCCGGCTGCCGCCCAGAAGGTGATCCGGCTCGACCCGGGCCTGGCCTTCGGCACGGGCACCCATCCCACCACGCGCATGTGCCTGCGCTGGATTGCACGCCAGGGCTCGCTGGCCGGTCAGCGCGTGCTGGACTACGGCTGCGGCTCGGGCATCCTGGCCATCGGCGCGGCCAAGTTCGGTGCCACGGACATCGATGCGGTGGACATCGACGATGCCGCGGTCGAGTCGACCCGCCTCAATGCCGAGGCCAACGGCGTCGGCCTGCGCGCCGGCCTGCCCGACGCGGCGCGCGGCAGCTACCAGGTGGTGCTGGCCAACATCCTCGCCACGCCCCTGAAGGTGCTGGCGCCGCTGCTGTGCCAGCACGTGGCGCCGGGTGGTGCGCTGGTGCTGGCCGGTATCCTGGACCGGCAGGCGCAGGAACTGAAGGACGCCTACGCCCCCCATCTCCAGCTCGAGGTCAGCGACAGCGAGGACGGCTGGATCCTGATGACCGCCCGGCGGTGATGCCGGCAGCATTTGCGCAACGCGCCGGGCGTGGGCACGCCCCTACAATTTGCGACACATGAGACTCGTCACCCGCTGTCCCGCTTGTGCGACCACCTTCAAAGTCGTCCGGGACCAGCTTCGCATTTCCGATGGCTGGGTGCGCTGCGGCCGATGCAGCGAAGTCTTCGACGCCACCCTGGACTTGCAGGAAACCGACGATGAGGGCGTGCCGCTGGCTGCGGCCCATCCGGAGCCAGGTACGGCGGGTGTCGCCACGAATGCGGCGCAGCCGCCGACCCAACGTCAGCCGCAGGAAGTTCTGTTGCCACCCTCGGCTGGCAGCGGCCTGCCCGCGATGGACTGGCCGGCCGCCGATCTGCTCGACCTGGGCGCGCGCCAGCCGGCGGCACCGGCACCGGCACCTTCTCCGGCTGCTCCCGTGCGATCGCCTGCGTCGTCGTCGTTTTCCTTGGCCGACGATCCGGTGCCGATCCCTTCTCTCGACGCTGGCCGCGGGGCCAGTCCACAGGAGCCCTGGTTCGAGGAGATGATGGCCTCGACGCAGGCGCTGCAGGCGGCATTGCAGTCTGCCGCACCCGGGGCCTCTGATGCTGCGGACGGCTTTCAGGATTCGAACCGCAAGGACCCGGCCTTCACGCCGTCGTTGACCACGCCCTCGCCGATCGAGGAGGCCGTCAATGCACAACTGCAGAAGGCGCTGCGGCGCGAGCGCATCAAGGCGCTGCGGCAGGAGCGTGCCGAGCAGAAGGAGCGCGAGCGCGCCGAGCAGGCCGCGGCCGCAGCGGGCGAGCCGCTTGTGCAAGAGGCGCCGCACGAGCCGGAGCCTGAACTCGAAGCCGCCTTTCCGGATGCACCATTGCTGGAGGCGCCTTCCGCACCCGCCAGCTTTGCCGACGACACGGCCGCCGCTGCCTCGGCCCCGTCCGGGCGTTCGCGCAAGCTGCTCCTGGCGCTGGCCTGCGTGCTGGCCCTCGTGGTGCTGCTGCTGCAGGTGGTTCGCGAGGAGCGCAATGCCCTGGTCGCACGGGAGCCGCGCCTGCGCCCCGCGCTGCAGTCGCTTTGCGCCTTGACCGGGTGCGAGCTGTCGGCGCTGCGGCAGATCAACTCGATCACCATCGAAGGCGCATCCTTCTCGCGCGAGAAGGAAAACGACGCCTACCGGCTCGTCTTCACGCTGCGCAACGGCGCGCGCGTGCCGCTGGCCATGCCGTCGGTCGAGCTCACGCTGCTCGACACGCAGGAACGGGCGCTGGTGCGGCGTGTCCTGTCGCCCGCGCAGTTCGGCGCCGGCGCCGTGCTGGCACCGGGAGCCGAGAGCAATACCTCGTTGCCGGTACAGTTGGGCGGCAGCGAGGCGGCCGGGCTGGGTCCGGTGGCGGGCTATAACCTGGTTGCCTTCTATCCCTGAACCTCTGCCGCCGGGCGCTTCTATTTCCTCGGCGGCTGCGCCATCCACTCCATACCGAATTTCTCCATGGCCACTGTCATTTGCGGTTCCCTAGCCTTCGACACCATCATGACCTTCGAAGGGCGCTTTGCGGACCAGATCCTTGCGGACCAGCTGCACATCCTGAACGTGTCCTTCCTGGTGCCGACCCTGCGGCGCGACTTCGGCGGTTGCGCGGGCAACGTCGCCTACAGCCTCAACGCGCTGGGCGGCCGCGCGCTGCCGATGGCCACGGTGGGCAGCGACGGCGGCGACTACATCGAGCGCCTGCGCAGCCTGGGCATCTCCACCGAGTTCGTGCGCGAGGTGAAGGACACCTACACCGCGCAGGCGATGATCATGACCGACCTGGACAACAACCAGATCACGGCCTTCCATCCGGGCGCGATGCAGCAGGCGCACATCACGAAGATCCAGGCCCGCGACGACATCCGCCTGGGCATCATCTCGCCGGATGGCCGGGATGCGATGCTCTCGCATGCCGAGCAATTCAAGGCGGCGGGCATCCCCTTCGTGTTCGACCCGGGCCAGGGCCTGCCGATGTTCGACGGCGAGGCGCTGCGGCACTTCGTCGAACTGGCCGACTGGGTGACCGTGAACGACTACGAGGGCCGCATGCTCAGCGAGCGCACGGGCTGGGACAACGCCGAAATCTCGCGCCGCGTGCGCGGCCTCGTCGTCACCCTCGGTGCCGAAGGCTGCGAGGTGTGGGAAGGCGGCCAGATGACCCGCGTGCCGAGCGTCAAGCCCAAGGCGGTGGTCGATCCCACGGGCTGCGGCGACGCCTGGCGCGGTGCGCTGCTCTACGGGCTGGAGCAGGGCTGGCCGCTCGAGCGCTGCGCGGCGCTGGGCAACAAGCTGGGCGCTCTCAAGGTCGCTCAACGTGGGCCGCAGAACTACGAAGTGAACCAGGCCGAACTCGGTCTTTGACTCGCCGTCCGGCGCTGCGCTTGCAGCCCGGCGCCTTCGCCGCACAAAAAAGAAGCCCGGCACCTTGCGGTGCCGGGCTCTTTGCTTTTCAGCGCGACGCCGGATCAGGGCTTGCCAGCCGTGGGGAACGGCCAGGCAGCTTGCGGATTCAGCGTGGTCTGCGCAGCAGGCGCGGGGGCGGGCGCGGCCTTGGGGGCAGCGGGCGCTTTGGCAGCCTTTTTGGCAGCAGGCTTCTTCGCGGCTTTCTTGGCAGCAGGCTTCTTCGCCGCGGCCTTTTTCGCAGGAGCCTTCTTGGCCGCAGCCTTCTTGGCAGGGGCCTTCTTCGCAGCGGCCTTCTTGGCAGGCGCCTTCTTGGCGACAACCTTCTTAGCAACAGCCTTCTTCACTGCTGCCTTCTTGGCGGCGACCTTCTTGGCCACGACCTTCTTGGCGACAGCCTTCTTTGCTGCGCTCTTCACGACCTTCTTCGCGACGGCCTTCTTGACTGCGGCCTTCACGGCCTTCTTGGCGACAGCCTTCTTGGCTGCAGTCTTCACGACCTTCTTCGCGACGGCCTTCTTGGCGGCGGTCTTCACGACCTTCTTCGCAGCGGCTTTCTTGGCCGGGGCTTTCTTTGCAGTTGCCATTTCTTTCTCCTAGTTCAAGTTGAAAAAATCAACCTTCCGAAGCACTTCACGTCTTTCTTGTGAGCTCGTGAAGCGATCCATGGGGTTGGAGAAATTCTCCAGCACCATGAACACCTGAGCCCCGGGGCGCCGCACTCTACCGGTGCATGGGCGGCCCAAGGGCGTTACCTGAATTCTTGTTCTGTTTTTAATCGAACGCGAAACTTCAATCCCAAGAAAGTGCGCCGCCCGACTGGTATTCGATCACGCGGGTTTCGAAGAAATTGCGCTCTTTCTTCAGGTCAATCATTTCGCTCATCCAGGGGAACGGGTTTTCCTCGTTCGGGAAGAGCGCTTCGAGGCCGATCTGCGTGGCACGCCGGTTGGCGATATAGCGCAGGTAGCCCTTGAACATGGAGGCATTCATGCCGAGCACGCCGCGCGGCATGGTGTCTTCGGCGTAACGGTATTCGAGCTCGACCGCCTTCAGGAACAGTGCCTTGATCTCGGCCTTGAACTCGGCCGTCCACAGGTGCGGATTCTCGAGCTTGAGCTGGTTGATCAGGTCGATGCCGAAATTGCAGTGCATCGACTCGTCGCGCAGGATGTACTGGTACTGCTCGGCCGCGCCGGTCATCTTGTTCTGGCGGCCCAGCGCCAGGATCTGCGTGAAGCCGACGTAGAAGAACAGGCCTTCCATCAGGCAGGCGAACACGATCAGGCTCTTGAGGAGCTTCTGGTCGGCCTCGGGCGTGCCGGTGTGGAAGTCCGGGTCCATGATCGCGTCGATGAACGGGATCAGGAACTCGTCCTTGTCGCGGATCGACTGCACCTCGTTGTAGGCGTTGAAGATCTCCGACTCGTCCAGGCCGAGCGACTCGACGATGTACTGGTAGGCGTGCGTGTGGATGGCTTCTTCAAACGCCTGGCGCAACAGGAACTGGCGGCACTCGGGCGCCGTGATGTGGCGGTAGGTGCCCAGCACGATGTTGTTGGCCGCCAGCGAGTCGGCCGTGACGAAGAAGCCGAGGTTGCGCTTGACGATGCGGCGCTCATCCTCGGTCAGACCGTTCGGGTCTTTCCAGAGGGCGATGTCGCGGTTCATGTTCACTTCCTGCGGCATCCAGTGGTTGGCGCAGGTGGCGAGGTACTTTTCCCACGCCCACTTGTACTTGAACGGCACCAGCTGGTTGACGTCGGTCTGGCCGTTGATGATGCGCTTGTCGGCCGCGTTGACGCGGCGATGCGATGCGGCCGGTTGTGCGGCAGCAGCGGCGAAGGAAGCGGGGGCTTGGGCAGAAGTGCTCCGCGGCGCGAAGGCGGCAGGCGCAATTTGCGAAGTCGGCAATTCCATCGAGCGGCTGATCGCGTCGCTGTTCGATGAATGCTGCAGTCCTTGGTGCATGTCCTTTGACAAGGAGGGCTTGACTTCTTCGTCCCAGGTCAACATAGAAAAATCCAATGCTCAAATTATGTGAGCAACGATGTGAGTTGAAAAGTGCTCGTTCACATCGCCGCTCGATTATCTCGTCGTTATGTTGTTCGCATGCATCGCGCGTTGTCGGGCGATGCCGCGAATTCCATGTTGCTGACTACTGGCAAGCCTCGCACGTCGGGTCGTCGATCGCGCAGAACTTGATGTCGGTGGCGGGCACCGAATTCATCTGCGCTTGCGCGGCAGCGGCTGCTGCTTCGAGTGCGCTCATGCCTTGCGCGGCATCGCTGCCACCCGAAGACACGGCGTTGAGGCGACCCGATTGCACCGTCGATTTCTCGGCGTGCGTCGCGCTGATGGTGCGCAGGTAGTAGGTGGTCTTCAGGCCGCGCAGCCAGGCGAGCTTGTAGGTGTCGTCCAGCTTCTTGCCCGATGCGCCGGCCATGTAGATGTTCAGCGACTGGGCCTGGTCGATCCACTTCTGGCGGCGCGCCGCGGCTTCCACCAGCCAGGTGGTTTCGACTTCGAAGGCGGTGGCGTACAGCGCCTTGATGTCCTGCGGCACGCGGTCGATGGGGCGGAGAGACCCGTCGAAGTGCTTCAGGTCCATGACCATCACGTCGTCCCACAGGCCCAGGCGCTTGAGGTCTCGCACCAGGTAGTGGTTGATCACGGTGAACTCGCCCGACAGGTTCGACTTGACCGACAGATTGCCGAAGCAGGGCTCGATCGAGGCGTCCACGCCGATGATGTTGGAGATGGTCGCCGTCGGTGCGATGGCCACGCAGTTGGAGTTGCGCATGCCGTCCTGCTTGATCTTGGCGCGCAGCTGTTCCCAGTCGAGGGTGGCCGAACGGTCCAGCTCGACATAGCCGCCGCGGGCCTTTTCCAGCAGGTCCAGCGTGTCCAGCGGCAGGATGCCCTTGTCCCACAGCGAGCCCTTGTAGCTGGAGTAGCGGCCGCGCTCCTTGGCCAGCTCGGTCGAGGCCCAGTAGGCGTGGTAGCAGATGGCTTCCATCGAGCGGTCGGCGAATTCCACGGCTTCCTGCGAAGCGTAGGGAATGCGCAGTTCGTACAGCGCGTCCTGGAAGCCCATCAGGCCCAGGCCCACCGGACGGTGGCGCAGGTTGGAGTCGCGCGCCTTCTTCACCGCGTAGTAGTTGATGTCGATCACGTTGTCGAGCATGCGCATGGCGGTCGACACGGTCTTCTTCAGCTTCTCCTGGTCGACGGCGCCGTCCTTCAGGTGCTGCAGCAGGTTGACCGAGCCCAGGTTGCACACGGCGGTTTCTGTGTCGCTGGTGTTGAGCGTGATCTCGGTGCACAGGTTGGACGAGTGCACCACGCCGGCGTGCTGCTGGGGCGAGCGCACGTTGCAGGCATCCTTGAACGTGATCCAGGGATGGCCGGTCTCGAACAGCATGGTCAGCATCTTGCGCCACAGGTCGGTGGCCGGCAGGGTGCGGCTGGGCTTGATCTCGCCGCGGGCGGCCTTTTCTTCATAAGCCACGTAGGCGGCTTCGAACTCGGCGCCGAACTTGTCGTGCAGGTCGGGCACGGAGGAGGGCGAGAACAGCGTCCAGTTGCCCTTTTCCATCACGCGGCGCATGAACAGGTCGGGGATCCAGTTGGCCGTGTTCATGTCATGCGTGCGGCGGCGGTCGTCGCCGGTGTTCTTGCGCAGCTCGAGGAACTCCTCGATGTCCAGGTGCCAGGTTTCCAGGTAGGTGCAGACGGCGCCCTTGCGCTTGCCGCCCTGGTTCACCGCCACGGCCGTGTCGTTGACCACCTTCAGGAAGGGCACGACGCCCTGCGATTCGCCGTTGGTGCCCTTGATGTGCGAGCCCAGGGCGCGCACGCGGGTCCAGTCGTTGCCCAGGCCGCCGGCGAACTTCGACAGGAGGGCGTTTTCCTTGATCGACTCGTAGATGCCGTCCAGGTCGTCCGGCACGGTGGTCAGGTAGCAGGACGACAGCTGCGAGCGCAGCGTGCCGCTGTTGAACAGCGTGGGCGTGCTGGACATGAAGTCGAAGCTCGACAGCACTTCGTAGAACTCGATGGCGCGCGCTTCGCGGTCGATTTCGTTGAGCGCCAGGCCCATGGCCACGCGCATGAAGAAGGCCTGCGGCAGCTCGATGCGGGTCTTGCGCACATGCAGGAAGTAGCGGTCGTACAGGGTCTGCAGGCCCAGGTAGTCGAACTTCAGGTCGCGCTCGGCCTTCAGGGCCGCGCCCAGGCGGGCCAGGTCGAACTGCAGCAGCTTCTCGTCGAGCAGCTCGTTGTCCACGCCCTTCTTGATGAACTGCGGGAAGTAGTCGGCGTAGGTCTGCGCGCGCTCGGCGGGCGCCACTTCGCGGCCCATGATCTCCTTGAAGATCGTGTGCAGCAAGAGGCGCGCGGTGGCGAAGGTGTAGTCGGGGTCCTTCTCGATCAGCGTGCGGGCGGCCAGGATGGAGGCCTTGTAGACCTCGTCCAGCGGCACGCCGTCGTACAGGTTGCGCATCGTCTCGGCGACGATCGGCTCGGCGCTGATGGATTCGCCCAGGCCGGCGCAGGCCGATTCGATCAGGCCCTTGAGCTCGCCCAGGTCGAGGGCCACGCGCTCGCCGCGGTCCAGCACGTGCAGGGTGGGGTGCTGCGGCACTTCGGGCTCGGCCTGGTGGGCGCGCTCCTGCGCGCGGCGCTCGCGGTACAGCACGTAGGCGCGGGCGATTTCATGATGGCCGCCGCGCATCAGGCCCAGTTCGACCTGGTCCTGCACGTCCTCGATGTGGAAGGTGCCGCCGCCCGGACGCGAGCGCATCAGCGCACGGATCACGATCTGCGTGAGGCCGTCGACGGTTTCGCGTACGCTGGCAGATGCTGCGCCTTGCGTGCCATGCACTGCCAGGAAGGCCTTCATCATCGCGATCGCGATCTTGTTCGGCTCGAAGGGCACCACCGCCCCGTTGCGCCGGATGATCTGGTAGTTCGCAAGGGCAGCGCCGGTGGGCGAGCCGGCCACGTCGCGGGCCGAGGCCGGGGCAACGCTCGGCACGGGGCGCGAGATGGCGGATGAAGGGTTCTGGGCAGTCTGCATTCGAGGTCCTTTTGAGCGACTTTTGTTGTATGGGCGGTACCCCCGGTACCGGCTTCGCAGGGGGCTGGCATGGTGCAGCGGCCTGCGGTGGGCACACTATATATGGGGTGTCAGGGGGTCGCAATCTACTACAGCTAGTGTTTTCACTCTCGTTGACGCTGTACCACAAGAGTGTCAACGAGACAGCCATGCGCGGGGCGCCCGCCAATGCTTGGCCTCGGACTCAATGTCTAGAAAGGACGCGGCCTGCAGGCCGATTCGGTCTGGCAAGGCGCATGGCTGCTGGCGTTGCGCGCTGACGCTTTCTTCTGACAGCGGCGCCGCGCCTATGCATCGGCGCAACAGTCGCGATAGAGAGAATTCAGCGCGTTGCCGTCGAGGCAGGAAAGTAGCTGGCGGGCCAGCCCAGCGGCGCGCGCAGGCGCGGCCAGTCGAAGCCCGGTCCGGGGTCGAGCTTGCGGCCCGGCGCGATGTGCTCGTGGCCCGCGACATGAGCGATGGGGTAGCGCTGCGCAAGAGCCGGCAGCAGGCTGGCCAGGGCCTCGTATTGGGCAGCTTCGAAGACATCGCCTTCGAGCCCTTCGAGCTCGATGCCGATGGAGTCGTCGTTGCAGTTGTCGCGGCCGCGCCAGGATGATGCGCCCGCATGCCAGGCCCGCGCATCCGCATCGACGAACTGCCACAGCTCGCCGTCGCGCCGCACATAGAAGTGCGCGGAAACTTCCATGCCGCGAATGCTCTGGAAGTAGGGGTGCGCGTCCCAGTCGAGCGTGTTGGTGAACAGGCGCTGGACCTCGTCGCCGCCGTAGCGGCCCGGCGGCAGGCTGATGGAATGAAGCACGATCAGGTCGATGTGCGCACCGGCCGGACGCGGCCCGAAGTTGGGCGAGGGCAGGTGCCGCGCGAAGCGATACCAGCCGCCGTTCTGCCAGAGCGTTGGGGCCGGCGCGTGCGCTTCACTCATCGCCGCCGCTGCCTGCGCCATCGTCGCCGCCCGGCGTGCTGATGCCCAGGCGGGCGATGCGGTAGCGGATCTGCCGCAGGCTCAGGCCCAGCCGCGTGGCGGCCGCAGTGCGGTTGAACCCGCTGTCCTGCAGCGCGCGCACCAGGATCTCGCGCTCATGTTTGTCCAGGTAGGCCTGCAGATCGGACGGCAAGGCGCCGCGGGCCGCGACACCTTCCGGCGCGGCGGCGCGTGCGGTGATCGGCGTGGTCACGACGGGCTCCGCGCCGAGCGGTGCCGGCGCCGAGGCAGCAAGGCCGGCGAATTCGGCCGTGCCGGATTCGGTTTCCGCAAAGTCGAGGTGCAGTTCGTCGCCGTCGGTCAGGGCCACGGCGCGATGCAGCAGGTTTTCCAACTCGCGAACATTGCCGCGCAAGGGGTGTGCCGCCAGTTGGGCAAGCACCGCCGGCGAAAGCTGCGGCACCGGCATGCTGCTGTCGCGCGCGATGCGCGCCAGCAGCGCTGCGCACAGCGCGGGCAGGTCGGCGCGGCGCTCGCGCAGCGCGGGCACCGCGATCTCGATCACGTTGAGGCGATAGAACAGGTCTTGCCTGAAACGTCCCGCGGCCACGTCCGCCTGCAGGTCCTTGTGCGTGGCGCTGACGATGCGCACATCCACCGCGTCTTCCTGCGTCGAGCCGATGGGCCGCACGCTGCGCTCCTGGATGGCGCGCAGCAGCTTGGACTGCATGGCCAGCGGCAGGTCGCCGATCTCGTCGAGGAACAGCGTGCCGCCGCGGGCGGCCTGGAAATAGCCGTCGCGATCGGCCGCCGAGCCGGTGTAGGAGCCCTTGCGCGCGCCGAAGAATTCGGCCTCGAGCAGATTCTCGGGAATGGCGCCGCAGTTGACGGCGATGAAGGGTCCGTCGCCGCGCTGGCTGCAGGCATGCACCGCGCGCGCCACCAGTTCCTTGCCCGTGCCCGATTCGCCGCGTACCAGCACCGGCGCCATGCCACGCGCGACCTTGGCAATGCGCGACTTGACCAGGCGCATAGCCTCCGACTCGCCCACCAGCCGCTTCAGTGCAGCCTCGCCTTGGGTCGGGGGCGCAGCGGGCTTTTCACTGGACACGTCGCCGCTGTCGTCGGCGGCCGCCCGGGAGGGCGCGGGTGCTGCCGGCGGGGCGGGCTGTTCATGGACGGCCGAAGCCACCACGGCACGGAACTGCTTCAGGTCCACCGGCTTGGTCAGGTAGTCGAAGGCCCCTGCCTTCAGTGCTTCGACGGCGTTTTCGGCAGAACCGTAGGCGGTCATCACCACGCATCGCTCGCTGCGCTGGCCCTGGTGGATGCGGCGCAGCAGCTCCATGCCAAGACCGTCGGGCAGCCGCATGTCGGTGATCACCGCATCGAAGCGCTGTGCCTGCAGAAGCTGCCAGGCCTCGGCCACCGTGCCGGCGGCCTCCACGCGATAGCCTTCGCGCAGGAGCGTCAGTTCGTACAGCGTGCGCAGGTCCGGTTCATCGTCGACGACAAGGATCTGCGCAGGGCGGGTGGAAGAGGGTTGCGGGTTGCTCACGGGGCTCTACCTTACTGTGCGGTCCGCAGTTCGGCCAGAGCAAACACCACGTAGAACTCGTTGCCTTCCGGCCCTCTGGCGCCCAGCGGGCGGCGTTCGTAGCCGATGCTGGCGCCGTGGCGCTCGCACAGTTCGCGGCAGATGAAAAGGCCCAGGCCCGAGGAGCGGCTCTCGGACGAGAAGAAAGGTTCGAACAGGTGGCGCTGAACGGCCGGCTCCAGCGGTGCGCCGTCGCTCCACACCCGCAGCACGGGGCGGCCGTTGGGGCCTTTCTGCGTGACGATCTGGATGGAGCCTTCGCGATCGCCGGCATAGCGCGCGGCGTTGTCCAGGAGGTTGACCAGGATGCGGCGCAGATGCTCGACGTCGAAGCGCACTGCGCAACCGTCGGAGTCGAGCTGCACCAGCACACCCTGCCGCTGGCTCTGGCCCACCCATTCCTCCGCCAGTGTGCGGACGGTGGCGTCGAGCACCAGCTGCTCGGCCAGCGGCAGCATCCGTTGCTGGCGGGCGCGCGAGACATCGAGCACGTCGTCGACGATGCGGGCCAGGCGCTGTGCGTTGTGCTGGACCATTTCGGTCAGCTTGCGCTGGCCGGGCTCCTGCAGGTCTTCATGGAGCAGGGCGCTGGCCTGCGTGATGGCCGCCAGCGGGTTGCGGATCTCATGCGCCACCGCGGCCGACATGCGGCCCATGGCGGCGAGCTTCTCGGTGCGGATGCGCGCCTCCAGCTCGCGCAGGTCCTGCAGGAACATCACGCACAGGCCGTCGATGCGCTGGTCGATGGACGGCGTGAGCCGTGTGCGCACGCGCACTTCGCGCGCCGAGCCCTGCGCCTGGGCGATCGGGATCTCCTGCGACAGGCCCTTGCTCCGCGCGAAGGTCTGCCGCGCGAGCGCTGCGAGCACCTGCAGCGCGGGATGGGCCTCCAGCGCGAAGGGCAGGGGCAGGCGCGCCAGGTCCTGGCCCAGAATGTCGGCCGCCGCCGGGTTGGCCGCATGCACCAGGCCCCTGGCGTCGACCACCAGCACCCCCTCGCTGAGCGTCTCGATCACCAGGTCGTTCACCATCGCATGCAGGCGCGCGGTGCTGCGGTTGCGCAGCGCGATGTTTTCCTCGCGCGCCAGCCGCAAGGCCAGCTCGTGTGCGAGCAATGCGACCACGAACAGTCCGGTGCCGGTGAGCGCCGCCTGCACGAAGCGGGTGGGCGAATCGCTGCCCGAATGCATCCAGTGCCACAGCGCATCGGCCAGCAGAAGCAAAGTGGCGATAGCGGTGGTGCCCAGGCCCACCGTCACGCTGCCCAGCACGGCGGCCATCAGCACCGGCAGCGCGAAGAGCGGCGCATAGTTGATGTTGCCCGCCTGCAGCATCTGCAGCAGCGCGAAGGCGAGCAGGTCGACCCCGATGGTGATGAACCACGCGCTGCCGAATCCGCGGATCGGCGGCATGACGCGCGCAAAGCGCCAGCCGAGCAGGGTGAGCGCGAAGTAGCCCACGGCCAGGGCCAGCAGCAGGGGCGGGGGCGTGACGCCGCCGATGCCCCAGCTGAAGGCCTGCAGCATGATCAGCACCAGCGCCACGAAGCACCGCGCCGTCATGAAGCCGCGCAGCAGGCGCAGCAAGGCGGCGCTCCGGATGCCGCGTGCGTCCAGCCCGCCCCAGTCGGTGGCGGACTCGCCGCCGGACCACAGCGAGGTGGTCATGGCGCGATTCCTTGCCGGCCCGCGGCCGGCATCACCACGCCGCCAGCCGGCAGCCTGGCCTTCATTGATCGGCCTGCCGGTGCGCGGCGCTGCAATAGACCTTGCCGTCCTTGCCGGGCAGTGCGTCGGCCGCCGGCAGGTGCAGGCCGCAATGTGCGCAGCGGATCATGGCCTGTGGTTCGGGCAGGGCGCCCCCGGGCTGCTGCTGCTGATGACGTTTGGCGCGCTCCACCTCTTCACGCCGGCGGCCATTGCGCCAGATCGCGAACGCCACCCACAGGACCAGCAGGACGAGAAGGTATTTCATGGTGTTGGCAGGCCCTAGACGGCGCGGTGCAGCACCACTTCGAGCACGAAGCGAGAGCCCACGTAGGCCAGCAGGAGCAGCACGCTGCCGGCGTACAGCACGCGCGTGGCGGCGCGCCCGCGCCAGCCGAAGCGCGCCCTGCCGATCAGCAGCACGCCGAAGGTGATCCAGGCCAGCACGGAGAACACCGTCTTGTGGTCCCACTTCCAGGCACGCACCGAGGTGCCGTAGAGCACCTCGCTGAACAGGAAGCCGGCCAGCAGCGTCGCCGTGAGCAGCACGAAGCCGCCCGCCACGAAGCGGAAGGTCAGGCGCTCGAGCGTGAGCAGCGGCACGCCGCTGTCGGCAGGCGCGCTGGCCTGGCGGATCTGCTTCTCGGCGCGGCCCATGAGCCCGGCGTGGATAACGGCTGCAGCGAAGAGCCCATACGACGCGATGCCCAGCGCCAGGTGCAGCGGCAGCCACGGCGAGGCGGACACGTGCAGCGGCGTGCCGGGAAAGGCGATGGCCAGCAGCACCGCCGCTGCGCCGAGCGCCGCCAGCACGCGCCGCACGTTCAGGTGCGGGTACAACCGGCTTTCGATGGCATACACGGTCAGCACCAGCCAGGCGGTGATCGACAACGCGGGTGCGAATCCGAACCGCGCCTGGCCGCCCGCCAATCCCAAGGCCAGCGTGGCCGCGTGCAGCAGCCAGGCCAGGCCGAGCAGCCACTGGGTGGCCGAGCGGGTCAGGCGGGAGGCGGTGGCGGCGGTGATGCCGTAGGCCGCCGCGGTGGCGATGCCCAGTGCCACACCGAGTGGGGAGGGGCTCGCTAAAATCATCAGCCGGAGTTTAGCCGTACACCTGCGCGCCCCGTTTCTGGCGGCGTGCCCCAGCGTCCCCACTTTCCCCGCCCGTGTTGTCGGGCAGCATCATGGCCAACGCCCTCACAGAAAAATTCTCCCGTCTCGTCAAGCAGATGAGCGGGCAGGCCCGCATCACCGAAAGCAACGTGCAGGACATGCTGCGCGAAGTGCGAATGGCCCTGCTCGAAGCCGACGTGGCACTGCCCGTGGTGCGCGACTTCGTGGCGCGCGTCAAGGAAAAGGCGCTGGGCCAGGAGGTGCTGGGTTCGCTCAAGCCGGGCCAGGCGCTGGTGGGCATCGTCAACCGCGAACTGGCCGCCACCATGGGCGAGGGCGTGGCGGACATCAACCTGGCCGCGCAGCCGCCGGCTGTGATCCTCATGGCCGGCCTGCAGGGCGCGGGCAAGACCACCACCACCGCCAAGCTGGCCAAGCACCTCATCGAAAAGCGCAAGAAGAAGGTGCTGACCGTCTCGGGCGACGTGTACCGCCCGGCCGCCATCGAGCAGCTCAAGACCGTGACCAAGCAGGCCGGCGCCGAGTGGTTCCCCAGTACGCCCGACCAGAAGCCGCTGGACATCGCCCGCGCCGCCATCGACCACGCCCGCCGCCACTTCTTCGACGTGCTGCTGGTCGACACCGCTGGCCGCCTGGCCATCGACGAAGTGCTGATGCAGGAAATCAAGGAACTGCACGCGGCGCTCAATCCGGTCGAGACCCTGTTCGTGGTCGACGCCATGCAGGGCCAGGACGCGGTCAACACCGCCAAGGCCTTCAAGGACGCGCTGCCGCTCACCGGCATCATCCTGACCAAGACCGACGGCGATTCGCGCGGCGGCGCGGCCCTGTCCGTGCGCCAGGTGACGGGCGTGCCCATCAAGTTCGCCGGCACCAGCGAGAAGATCGACGGCCTGGAAGTGTTCGATGCCGAGCGCCATGCCGGGCGCATTCTGGGCATGGGCGACATCGTGGCACTGGTGGAGCAGGTCACGGCCGGCGTGGACGTGGCGGCGGCGCAGAAGCTGGCCGCCAAGGTCAAGAGCGGCGGCTTCGACCTCAACGATTTCCTCTCGCAGCTGCAGCAGATGAAGCAGATGGGGGGGCTGTCCAGCCTCATGGACAAGCTGCCCACGCAGCTGGCGGCCAAGGCCAGCGAGGCGGACCTGACGCGCGCCGAGCGCGACATCCGCCGCAAGGAGGGCATCATCAACAGCATGACGCCGCTGGAGCGCCGCAAGCCCGAACTGCTCAAGGCCACGCGCAAGCGCCGCATCGCCGCCGGCGCCGGCGTGCAGGTTCAGGAAGTGAACCGCCTGCTGAGCGAGTTCGAGCAGATGCAGGGCATGATGAAGAAGATGAAGGGCGGCGGCCTCATGAAGATGATGAAGAAGATGGGCGGCATGAAGGGCGGCCTGCCCGGCATGGGCGGCGGCGGTCTGCCGAGGTTCTAGTTCTCCCCCAGGCTACCCTCGCTGCGCGAGGTCCGCCAGCCCCCTTTCCGGGGGCGCACCCGGCGGCCCGGCAAAGCCGGTTCCGCGGGTGCCCTGGAAAAAGAAAAACCCGGCCAATGGCCGGGTTTGTTCTTTGGACGTCGCGCCGGGCGCTCAGGCGAATTCGGCCAGCGACTTCTTCATCTTCTTCATCGCGGCCGCTTCGATCTGGCGGATGCGCTCGGCGCTCACGCCGTAGACCGCCGCCAGTTCGTGCAGCGTCATGCCGCCCGAGCCGTCGTCGTTCACCTTGAGCCAGCGCTCTTCCACGATGCGGCGGCTGCGCGGGTCCAGCGCCTGCAGGGCCGTGCTGATGCCGTCGCTCGACAGGCGGTCGCGCTCGCGCGACTCGATCTGCGCGGTGGGCTCCTGCGAGGCGTCGGCCAGGTAGGCGATGGGGCCGAAGGCCTCGTCGCCGTCGTCCGCGGGGCTCGGGTCGAGCACCACGTCGCCGCCGGACAGGCGGGTTTCCATTTCAAGCACGTCCTCGCGCTTGACGTTGAGCTGCGCGGCCATCTGCTCGACTTCCGACTCGCTCAGCGTCTCGCGGTGCGTGTCGGCGTCCAGGGCGGCCGCGTCGGCCTTGAAACCCTGCTTCATCGAACGCAGATTGAAGAACAGCTTGCGCTGGGCCTTGGTCGTCGCGACCTTGACCATGCGCCAGTTCTTCAGGATGTACTCGTGAATTTCCGCCTTGATCCAGTGGATGGCGTAGCTCACCAGGCGCACGCCCTGGTCGGGGTCGAAGCGCTTCACGGCCTTCATCAGGCCAACGTTGCCTTCCTGGATCAGGTCGCCGTGCGGCAGCCCGTAGCCCAGGTACTGGCGGGAAATGGAGATGACCAGGCGCAGGTGCGACAGCACCAGGGCACCGGCGGCTTCCAGGTCGTTGTTGTCGCGCAGCCGGCGGGCAAAGCGCTGCTCTTCCTCCTGCGTGAGCAGGGGGAGCCGGTTCGCGGCGGAAATGTAGGCGTCCAGGTTACCCAGCGAGGGCACCATCGCCCAGGGGTTGGCGACGGCCAGCTGGTTGGCGGCAGGAGCTCCAGACAGAGTCATATGGGGGAACCTCCTTCTATGGCTGTTCATATTAGCACTCGATTAGAGGGAGTGCTAAAGAAAGGGTTCCCCGATGGGGACTAATTTTGTGATAGCGAACGGCTACCAGCGGATTCCCAGGCGATTGAGGAACCACACGACCACGAACAGCGGCCCCACGTAGAGGTATTGGAGGTCTTCGAAGAAGGAAGGTTTCTTGCCTTCGATCTTGTGGCCGATGAACTGGAAGATCCAGCCGACGATAAAAACCCCGGCTGAAATTGGCAGCACCTGCTCGCCCATGGCGTAGACCAGGGCAAACATGACGACCGTCCAGGCGGCCATGATCGCCGTCAGCACCGGCGCCTTCAGGCGCAGGTAATAGACCATGCTGGCCGCCACGAAGGCGTAGGCCACCCACGGGTTCAGGGCGTACAGCAGCCCGACGATGCTCACCATGATGGCCGGGATCGCCACCAGGTGGATCAGCTCGTTGGTCGGGTGGCGGTGGCTTTCGCCGTAGTGGGCCAGGAGGCGGTCGACCTTGCGGCCTTCGGCCTCGAAACCGTGGAATGCGGTGTCGCTCATCGTCCGTCTCCTCTTCTTCTATTGGTAAGTGTCCGTAGTGTGCCCGGCTCAGCCCAGGAGCGCCTGCGCGAATTCCCGGGCGTCGAAGGTCTCGAGGTCTTCGAGTTTCTCGCCCACGCCCACGAAATAGACAGGGATCGGCTTCTCGCGGGCGATGGCGCACAGCACGCCGCCCTTGGCGGTGCCGTCCAGCTTGGTGACGATCAGGCCGGTGAGGCCCAGCGCGTCGTCGAAGGCCCGCACCTGGGCCAGGGCGTTCTGGCCGGTGTTGCCGTCGATGACCAGCAGCACTTCGTGCGGTGGAACATCGGCCCCCACGCTCGGCACTGGCGTGTCCTCGCTGCCCCCCGTGGGGGCGCTCGCCAGCTTGGGGCGGCCCGGCGCTGGCTCGGCGCCGGCCTTCGCGATCACGCGCTTGATCTTCTTGAGCTCGTCCATCAGGTGCAGCTGGGTCGGCAGCCGCCCGGCGGTGTCGACCAGCACCACGTCGCGCCCGCGGGCACGGCCGGCGTTCACTGCATCGAAGCTCACGGCGGAGGGGTCCCCGCCTTCCTGGCTGATGATTTCCACCGTGTTGCGGTCGGCCCAGACGCCCAGTTGCTCGCGCGCGGCCGCCCGGAAGGTGTCCGCCGCCGCCAGCAGCACCGAGCAGCCCTCGTTGGCCAGGTGCTTGGTGAGCTTGCCGATGGAGGTGGTCTTGCCGGCGCCATTGACGCCGGCCACCATGATCACGGTGGGCGTGTATTCGCCGATGACCAGTGGTTTCTCCAGCGGTTTGAGCAGGTCGGCAATGGCTTCGGCCAGCAGGACCTTCACCTGCGAGGCGTCCGTCGCCATGTTGGCCTTGACCCGCTGGCGGAGGTCGTCCAGAAGGAATTCGGTTGCCTTCACGCCGGTATCTGCCATCAACAGCGCCGATTCGAGTTCTTCGTAGAGGTCTTCGTCGATCTTGGCATTGACGAAAGCGGCCTGGATGCTGGTGCCCGTCTTGCGCAGCCCGGACTTCAGTCGACTCAGCCAGCCGCTGCGGGTTTCCGCCGCCGGGGCCGCTGGGGGCCGCGGGCTGACAAAAGCGGGGGCGGGCGACGGAGCTGGTACGGGAGCCGGACTCGGTGCCGGAGCTGGCGCCGGTACAGGGGCGGCCGTCGGCACGTCCGTGGGCGCCACCGCGGACGTGGCAGGTGCAGATTCGGCCTCGGCCGGCTTGGCTGTGGCCGGCGGTTCGGCTGTTGGCGAGTCGTCTGCTTGCGCGGGAGCGGGCGCCGGAGCCTGACCGGGCTGGACGGCATCATCGGCCGGTGCCGTCTTGTTGCCACCGAACCAGGTGGATGGCGAGAACATCGACCGGGCGGCGGGCGCAGGTGCGGGTGCAGGAGCCGCGGCCGGGCTGGGCGCCGCTTCCTGGGCGGGAACGGCTTCGCCCGCTGGCGCGGGGGCTTCGGCGGGCGTTTTTTTCTTGAAGAAACTGAACATTGAGCGCTTTTTACAATCGGATCGATTCTATGAAACAGCCCTCACCAAAGCTTCTTCACGCGCAGCGGCGGCCCTTTGCGGCCGCTTTTTTGCGGCCTGCGCACCGCGCGCCCGCGGTCGCGCTGCTGGCCGCTGCGGCCTGGATGGCAAGCCCCGCACAGGCGCAGACCGGGCCGGACACACCCAAGCCGACCCCGGCCAATGTCGCGCACGAGCCCGCGGGGGCCGCCGCCAACCGGGCCCAGCAGTTCACCCTGGCCAATGGCATGACGCTCATCGTGCAGCCCGACCGCCGCGCGCCGGTGGCCATCCAGATGCTGTGGGTGCGCGCAGGCTCCGTGGAGGAGGTGGACGGCACGACCGGCGTGGCCCATGTGCTGGAGCACATGATGTTCAAGGGAACCGCCACCACCAAGCCCGGCGAGTTCTCCCGGCGCGTGGCGGCCCTGGGCGGGCGCGAGAACGCCTTCACCACCCGCGACTACACCGGCTACTACCAGCAGATTCCGGTGGCGCGGCTGGAGGAGGTGATGAAGCTCGAATCCGATCGCTTCGCCCACAACCAGTGGCCGAATGACGAATTCAAGCGCGAGATCGAGGTGGTGAAGGAAGAGCGCCGCATGCGCACCGAAGACCAGCCGCGCTCGCTGCTCATCGAGCAGCAGAACGCCGCCACCTTCGTTGCCTCGCCCTACCGGCGGCCCGTGGTCGGCTGGATGAGCGACCTCGACGCGATGCAGCCGGACGATGTGCGCGACTTCCACCGCCGCTGGTACGTGCCCGCCAACGCGGCGCTGGTCATTGCCGGCGACGTGGACGTGGACGTGGCCCAGGTGCGGCGCCTGGCCGACAAGTACTACGGCGTGATCCCGGCCCGCGCCGTGCCCACGCGCAAGCCCCGCACCGAGCCCGAGCAGCGGGGCATCCGCCGCATCGAGTTCAAGGCGCCGGCCGAGCAGGCCTATGTCTCGCTGGCCTTCCGCATGCCGCAGATCAAGAGCGTGGACGAGGACAGCGACGCCTGGGCGCTGGTGGTGCTGTCCGCCGTGCTCGACGGCTACGCGGGCGCCCGCCTGGACCGCGCCCTCACCCAGGGCCCCGACCGCGTGGCCGATTCGGTGGGTGCCTATGCCGGCTTCGTGGGGCGTGGTCCGCAGCTGTTCGGCCTGGACGGCGTGCCCGCTGCCGGCAAGACGACCGAGGCCGTCGAGGCGGCACTGCGCGCCCAGGTGGCGCGCGTGGCCAAGGAGGGCGTCTCGCCCGCCGAGCTGGCCCGTGTGAAGACCCAGTGGGTGGCCAGCCAGACCTACAAGCTCGACTCGGTGATGGCGCAGGCGCGCGAGCTCGGCGCCAACTGGGTGCAGGGCCTGCCGCTGGATGCCAGCGAGCGCATCCTGGCCCGCCTGTCGGCCGTCACGCCCGAGCAGGTGCAGGCCGTGGCGGCCAGGTACTTCGGCGACGACCAGCTCACGGTGGCCACCCTGCGTCCGCTGCCGCCCGATCCGAACAAGAAACCGCGCCCGGCGACCGGCGCCCGCGAAGGAGAGTTGCACTAAATGCGCACCAGCCTGCAAGACAACTGCCGCCGGGCGGCGCGACGCCTGGCGGCCGCCACCGCGCTGGCCCTGACCGGCCTGGCGGCCCATGCCGCGTTGCCCATCCAGCATTGGACGCAGCCCAGCGGCGCCAAGATCTATTTCGTGGCGGTTGACGCGCTGCCCATCGTCGACGTGCAGATCGACTTCGACGCGGGCAGCCGGCGCGATCCGGCCGCGCAGGCCGGCCTGGCGGACGTCACCGCCGACATGCTGGACAAGGGCGTGGAAGCCCGGGGCGCCGAACCGGCCATGGACGAGAACGCCCTGGGCGAGGCCTGGGCCGACCTGGGCGCCAGCTTCGGCGTGGGCGCCGGCACCGACCGGATGAGTTTTTCGCTGCGCACGCTCTCCCGCCCCGACCTGCTGGACAAGGCGGTGGCGCTGGCCGCGCGCGAGATCGGCGAGCCGGCCTTTCCGCCCGACGTGTGGCGGCGCGAGCGCGAGCGCATCGTGGCCGCCATCAAGGAGGCCAACACCAAGCCCGGCACCGTGGCCGGCCGGGCCTACGGCAAGGATGTCTACGGCAGCCACCCCTATGGCTACGAAGCCACCGAAGAGTCGCTCGGGCGTGTCGACGTGGCCGACATGCGCGGCTTCTACACGCGCCATGTGGCGCCGTGCCGGGCGAAGCTGAGCATCGTCGGCGCGCTGGACCGCGCACAGGCCGACCGCGTGGCCACTGCGCTGCTGTCGCGCCTGCCGGCCGCGGCGGCGGCCGATTGCCAGCCGCTGCCGCCGGTGCCCGAGGTCGAGGCCCTGAAGGGCGCCAAGGTGGACCGGATCCCCTTCGGCTCGGCCCAGGCGCACGTGCTCATCGGCCAGCCCGGCTATCCGCGGCGCGACCCGGACCACTTCGCGCTAACGCTGGGCAACTACGTGCTGGGCGGCGGCGGCTTCGTCTCGCGCCTGACCGAGCAAGTCCGCGAAAAGCGCGGCCTGGCCTACAGCGTGTACAGCGGCTTCTCGCCGGGCCTGGCTGCAGGCGCCTTCACCATCGGCTTCCAGACCCGGCCCGACCAGGCCGACGAGGCGGTGAAGGTCGCGCGCAGCGTGCTGGAGAAGTTCGTGGCCGAAGGGCCCACCGCCGCCGAACTGCAGGCGGCCAAGGACAACCTCATCGGCGGCTTTCCGCTGCTGCTCGACAGCAACCGCAAGCTGGTGGGCAACGTGGCGAACATCGCCTGGAACGAGCTGCCGCTGGACTACCTCGACACCTGGACCGCGCGCATGAACGCGGTCACCGTGGCCGACGTGAAGGCCGCGTTCCAGCGCAAGCTGCAGCCCGATCGCATGGTCACGGTCATGGTGGGGGCCAAGCCCTGAGCTTGCACGCGACTCGGGTGTAATCGCGGCATGAGCACCAGCAAGTCCAGCAAGACCGGCGGCAAGGGCCCGCGCGACGCGGCGCCTCCTGCACGCCCGCCGCGCCCGCATTCCGCGCGCACGCATGAAGTGCGCATCATCGGCGGCGAGTGGCGGCGCACGCGCCTGGCGGTGGCCGACAAGCCCGGCTTGCGCCCCACGCCCGACCGGGTGCGCGAGACCCTGTTCAACTGGCTGGCCAGCCTCGCAGGCGCGGGCGGCGGCGAGCTGCCCGGATGGCATTGCGCCGATGTGTTCGCCGGCACCGGTGCGCTCGGGTTCGAGGCCGCATCGCGCGGCGCCGCCTCGGTGCTGATGTGCGAGCAGGATGCGGCGCTGGTCGCGCAGCTCAAGGCCGTGCAGTCCCGGCTCGATGCCAAGGCCGTCCGGGTGGAGCGCGGCAATGGCGTGAACCTGCTCGCGCGCTGCGCGCCGCGCAGCCTGCAGGCGGTGTTCATCGATCCGCCCTTCGACCAGGCCGCGCTCTATGCCGAGGCATTGCGCGCGGCAGTGCCCGCGCTGGCCGAAGGCGGGGTCATCTACCTGGAGGCGGCGCGGCGCTGGGAAGACGCGGAGCTGGCCGAATCGGGCCTGTCGGTGTTCAGGCACCTGAAGGCCGGCGCGGTCCATGCACACCTCCTGCGTACATAATCCGCCGAACTGACGCATACCCCGCATTGAGGAGGAACACATGTCTGGCGTGATCGCGGTCTACCCCGGAACCTTCGACCCCATGACGCTCGGGCATGAAGATGTCGTGCGCCGGGCCACGCAGCTGTTCTCCAAGGTCATCGTCGCGGTGGCGGCGGGGCACCACAAGAAGACGCTGTTCACCCTGGCCGAGCGCATCGAGATGGCGCGCACGGTGGTCGCCCCGTACAGCGAGCAGGTTTCGGTGGAAAGCTTCTCCGGCCTGCTGCGCGACTTCGTCGTGGCGCGCGGCGGCAAGGCCATGGTGCGCGGCCTGCGCGCCGTCACCGACTTCGACTACGAATTCCAGCTCGCCGGCATGAACCGCTCCCTCATGCCCGATGTGGAAACCGTGTTCCTCACGCCCAGCGACAAGTACCAGTTCATCTCCAGCACCTTCGTGCGCGAGATCGCGGTGCTGGGCGGCGAAATCGACAAGTTCGTCTCCCCGCACGTGCAGGACAGGCTGGCCGCCAAGGTGCGTAGCCTCGGCAAGGAATGAGCGACCCCGGGGTGCAGCTGCCTCGACTGCACCCGCTGGGTGACGCGGCGCTGCTGTGCGAGCTGCCGGCGCCGGCCACGCTGGAGGCGCAGCAGCGCATCTGGGCCCTCGGCGAGCAGGCGCTGCAATGGCCCGGCGTGCTGGAGTTGCTGCCGGGCATGAACAACCTCACCCTGAGCTTCGATCCGGCGCAGATCGACCGGTCCGCGCTCGAAGAAAAGGTGCGAAAGGCCTGGCCCGGCCTGGCTGCCGGCGCCGTGTCGGGCCGCGAGATCGAGATCCCCGTCGCCTACGGCGGCGACGACGGGCCCGACCTGGAAGACGTGGCGCGGCACACGGGCCTCACGCCCCACGAAGTGGTGCGCCGCCACAGCCAGGCGCAGTACGTGGTGTATTTCCTGGGCTTCCTGCCCGGCTTCGCCTTCATGGGCGGGCTGCCGCCGGAGCTGGCCACGCCACGCCGCCCCGAGCCGCGCGTGGCGGTGCCGGCGCGCTCGGTGGGCATCGGCGGGGCGCAGACGGGCATCTACCCGCTGGTATCCCCGGGCGGCTGGCAGCTCATCGGCCGCACGCCGCTCGAGCTGTTCGACCCCACCGCCGAATCGCCCACGCTCCTGCGCCCCGGCGACCGGGTCCGCTTCGTCGCCGCGAGCGTGGCCGCATGAGCCTTCTTATCGTCAAGCCGGGCATGCTGGCCTCGGTGCAGGACCTTGGCCGCTACGGCCATCGCCAGTTGGGCATCTGCCCTGGCGGGGCGCTCGACACGATGGCGCTGACGCTGGCCAACCGGCTGGTGGGCAATGCCGACGGCGCGGCGGGGCTGGAACTCACGCTGGGCGGCTGCGAGATCCGCTTCGAGCAGGACACCCGCATCGCGCTTGCCGGCGAAGCCTTCGGTGCCGTGCTCGACGGCGTGCCGGTGGCGCCCTGCTGGAGCGTGCCGGTGCGCGCCGGCCAGAGCCTGCGCC
>NZ_BCUU01000079.1 GCF_001591385.1 Variovorax soli NBRC 106424 | reverse complement strand
CCGTTTTCCAGAGAGAACGCGGCGTTGCGGTCCTGGCCCAGCACGGCCACCAGTTGCGGCAGCGCCTCGGCCAGCTGCGCCTTGAGCGTGAAGGGCGGATTGATCAGGAACATGCCGCTGGCCGGCAGCCCGGGCCGCTTCGCCTCGCCGCTGGGCGTGGTCATGATCTTGCTCGACTTCACCGTGAGGCCGGCATTCAGCCAGGGCTTGCCGGCCTTGGTGGCCAGCGTCTTCAGGCGCCGCGGCAGGTCGTGCGCCTCGGGCCGGGGAATGATCGGGTACCACACGGCATAGGTGCCGGTGGCAAAGCGCTTGAGCGCCTCGGTGATGAAGCCCTGCACGCGCGCGTAGTCGCTCTTGAGTTCGTAGCTCGGGTCGCACAGCACCAGCGCGCGGCGCGACGGTGGCGGCAGGAACTTGGTGGCGCTGCCGAAGCCGTCCTCGCGCAGCACCGCGATCTGGCGGCCGGCGTCGAGCTGCGCGATGTTGGCCGACAGGGTGCGCGAGTCGGTCGGGTGCAGCTCGTAGAGCTTGAGCCGGTCCTGCTCGCGCAGCAGGTGCTGGGTGATGAAGGGCGAGCCGGGATAGATGCGCGCGCCGCCCTTGGGGTTGAAGTCGCCCACCACGATCTCGAGGTAGCGCGCCAGGGGCGCGGCCAGTTCGGCCGGCGCGCCGGGCGAGCCCTTGCTGGCCAAGAGGCGCATCACGCCCTGGGTGGCCTCGCCGCTGGTGCCGGCGTAGTCGCCGTCCAGCCGGTAGAGGCCGGCGCCGGCATGGGTATCGACCACTGTCAGGGCGGTGTCCTTTTCCAGGAGATAGTCCAGCGTGGCGATCAGCACGGTGTGCTTGAGCACATCGGCATGGTTTCCGGCATGGAAGGCGTGGCGGTAGCTGAACATGGCTTCTCGAAAAGGCTGGGGCGGCTGGCAGGGGCGCCGTCCGGGAGGGGAGGCAGCGATTGTGGGCCCTTCGGGGCCGCTCGGGTGGGCGTTTGCCCAAAAGTAGTCCTCCTGGCTATAATGGAGGGCTTCGCAGCGCTTTCATAGGCCCCGCGGCGAAGCACAAACGCCACCTAAGAGGTTCCCAACAGAGGAGCACCGACCGTGGAAAAGGGCCTGCCAAACCATCCTGTTGTTAGGAAATCTCATGTCTACGTTCAGCGCAAAGCCCGCTGACGTGAAGCACGAGTGGTTTGTGATTGACGCGACCGACAAGGTCCTCGGACGGGTAGCCAGCGAAGTTGCCCTCCGTCTGCGCGGCAAGCACAAGGCCATTTACACGCCTCACGTCGATACCGGTGACTTCATCGTCATCATCAATGCAGCCAAGCTGCGCGTCACCGGCGCCAAGTCCCTGGACAAGGTGTACTACCGTCACTCGGGCTTCCCGGGCGGTATCACGGCGACCAGCTTCCGCGACATGCAAGCCAAGCACCCGGGCCGCGCCCTGGAAAAGGCCGTCAAGGGCATGCTGCCCAAGGGCCCGCTCGGCTACGCCATGATCAAGAAACTCAAGGTGTACGGCGGTGCAGAGCACCCGCATACCGCCCAGCAGCCCAAAGTGCTGGAAATCTAAGGAGCCTTGAGAATGATTGGTGAATGGAACAATGGCACCGGCCGTCGCAAGTCCAGCGTCGCCCGCGTGTTTCTGAAGAAGGGCTCCGGCAAGATCACGGTCAATGGCAAGCCGATCGAAGAATTCTTCGGCCGTCAGACCTCGATCATGATTGCCAAGCAGCCGCTGTACCTCACGGACAACGCTGAAGCCTTCGACATCCTGGTGAACGTCCACGGTGGCGGCGAATCCGGCCAGGCCGGCGCCACCCGCCACGGCATCACCCGCGCGCTGATCGACTACGACGCGAACCTCAAGCCGGTGCTGAGCCAGGCTGGTTTCGTCACCCGCGACGCCCGCGAAGTGGAACGCAAGAAGGTCGGCCTGCACTCCGCACGCCGCCGCAAGCAGTTCAGCAAGCGCTGATCCGCTTCCTGCGTTTTCGACAAAAGACCGCCTTCGGGCGGTTTTTTGTTGATTGCGCTAGCATTTGTCTGTTGGCTGCCCCATATGCAGGGAAGGCCTATTCATCCAGCAGGAGTCCTCGCCCATGAGCGCAGTTGCCCAAGAAACCGTCCAGACCGCCGAAATGCCGCCCGAGCCGATCGTCTTCACCGACAGCGCTGCCGCCAAGGTGGCGGACCTGATCGCCGAAGAGGGCAACCCCGACCTCAAGCTGCGCGTGTTCGTGCAGGGTGGGGGCTGCTCGGGCTTCCAGTACGGCTTCACCTTCGATGAAGTCACCAACGAAGACGACACGACCATGACCAAGAACGGCGTGTCGCTGCTGATCGACGCCATGAGCTACCAGTACCTGGTGGGCGCGGAGATCGACTACAAGGAAGACCTGCAGGGCGCCCAGTTCGTGATCAAGAACCCCAACGCCACCAGCACCTGCGGCTGCGGCTCGAGCTTCTCGGCCTGAGCCCGGTCCGGTCCCCAAAGAGCAAAGCCGCCCACGGGCGGCTTTTTGCCGTCTGTGGACGGCTTCTTCATTGCCCTGTCAGGCGGGGTAGATGGCGCCGAGCACCCGCGCGCCGCGGGCGCCGGTGACGCTGGCCAGGTTGCCCCGCTGGCGCCGGACGGCCGCGTGGGCCAGCCAGGCGAATGCCGCGGCTTCCACCTGCTGTGGCGGCAGGCCCCGTTCGGCCGATGACACGACTTCGACGCCCGGGAGCCGGGCAGCCAGGCGTGCCATCAGGTGCGTGTTGAGCGCTCCGCCGCCGCACACCACCAATTCCCGCACTTCGCCACGGCCGTGACGCAGGACGTCGGCAGCGCACGCGCTGGCCGTGAGTTCGGCCAGGGTGGCCTGGATATCGGCGGCCTGCGCGTTCTGTCGCCCTTGCAAGCGGTCGGCTAGCCAGTCGGGGTTGAACAGATCGCGCCCGGTGCTCTTGGGCGGCTGGCGGCTGAAAAACGGCTCGGCCAGCAGCTGCGCCAAGAGGTCTGGCAAGATCTTGCCGCTGGCGGCCCACCGCCCGTTCGCGTCGTAGGGCTGGCCCCGATGCGTCTGGCACCAGTGGTCGAGCAGGGCGTTTCCGGGGCCGCAGTCAAAGCCCAGGACCGTGCCGTCGGCGGCGGAGCCGGCCGGAAGCAGGCTCAGGTTGGAGATGCCGCCGATGTTCAGGACCCCCACGGCCTCATGGGGCCGCGAGAACAGCGACCGGTGGAAGGCCGGCACCAGCGGCGCGCCTTGCCCGCCGGCGGCCAGATCGCGCGTGCGGAACTCCGCCACGACATCGATGCCGATCAGTTCGGCCAGCAGGGCCGGGTTGTTGAGCTGCAAGGTGTAGCCGACGCCGTCGAACTCCAGCGGCCGGTGGCGCACGGTCTGGCCATGCGCCCCGATGGCCGCCACCGAACCGGCGGGCACGCCGGTGCTTTTCAGCAGTTCGGCCGTCACCTCGGCATAGACCCGTGCCAGTGCGTTGGCAGCGAGCGCTGCCCGATGGAGCTCGTCGCTGCCGCCCGGTGTGTTCAGGGCCAGCAGCTCGGCCCGCAGCGGCGCGGGAAAAGGGGCGCTGGCATGCCCGAGGACTGAAATCGCACCGCCCGAAAAGTCGGCCAGGACCGCGTCGGCGCCGTCGAGCGAGGTACCGGACATGAGGCCCACGAAGAGTTCGGCCATGGGGGATTCGGCGCCGCCTGCTCTTGGCATGGAAGGCTGCGCGCCGTGTGTCCGGTCAGTTGGCGCTGGCTTGCAGAACCGTTGCCGCGGCGTCCAGCTCGGCGCGCATGGCGACGGCCACGCGGTTGAAGGCCTGCCGCGACGTGGCACTGACCGGATTTCCGCCGTCCTGCCGGGCAATGCTGCTCGGGTCGCGGAATTCCCCGTTCACCCGGAATTCGAAGTGCAGGTGCGGCCCGGTGGCCCAGCCGGTGGCGCCCACGGCACCAATGAACTGGCCCTGGTTCACGCTCTGGCCTTCGCGCACGTCGACGCGGCTGAGGTGCGCGTAGGCCGTGCTCTGGTTGTTGCGGTGGTTGATGATGACGATGTTGCCGTAGCCCGATTGACGACCGGCAAAGTCGACCACGCCGTCGCCCACGGCACGTACCGGCGTGCCGGAGGCGGCCGCGAAGTCGATGCCCTTGTGCTGGCGCCAGTCGTGCTGGATGGGGTGCATGCGCATGGCGAAGCCGCTCGAAATGCGCGAGTACTGCACGGGCGAACTCAGAAAGGCGCGGCGCAGGCTCTCGCCGTTGGGGCGGTAGTAGGCGCCCTTCTGGCCGGGATCCTGGAACCACACGGCCTGGTGCATCTTGCCGTCCGATTCGAATTCGGCGGCCAGCACGCGGCCGGTGCGAAGGGTCTGCCCCTCGGCGTCGAAGCTTTCGTAGACCACGGCGAAGCGGTCGCCCTTCTTGACGGCCCGGAAGTCGACGTCGCCGGCGAAGATGTCGGCCAGCTGGCTGGCCACGGCGTCGGGCACGTTGGCGGCGTCTGTGGCGGCGAAGAAGGAACTGCGGATGACGCCGCTGGCCAGCCGCGACGAGGTGGTCAGCGTTTCGGATTCCGTGCGCACGGTGAATGCCGGGCCGGCACGCTCGACGGTCAGCCTTTGCAGGCCGCCCTGGCCATCGGGAATGAAGCGGGCGCTCAGGCGCTCCAGGCGGCTGTCCTGCGTGGCCTCGGCCGTGACGGTGCGGCCAGGCCGGCCCAGCAAGGCGGCGCGGGCCGCGGCATTGCCCCGCACGAAGGCGGCGGCATCGTCGTCAGCGATGCCCAGCCGGCGCAGCAGGGCCTCGGCCGTGTCGCTGGGGCGGGTTTCGTCGCTGCGGAACAGGGTGAAACTGAAGGACTCCAGCGCTTCGGTCTGGGCTTCGACGGGGTGGGGCGTGACCGCCTCGAGAACCTGCCGGACCGGCAGGTCGGAGGCGTCGGGAAGAGAAGCCACGGCGAATGCACCGCCACCCGCGCACAGCAGCACGGTGGCGATGGCCGCGGTGATCTGCCGCGGATAGGTGCGCACGGCCTTGGCGACGCAGGAAGCGAGCTTCTCTTCGGCGGCGAGAATACCGTTGATCAAAATGAGCGAATCCAGAAAGAACTTGTTGGGCGAACCCGCAAGCAAGTTTGCGGCCCGGTCTTACAAAACTGCCGGGCGTCGGCGCCTTGGCAAATGAGCGCCGCTTAGAATCCAGCGCACGCGAAGTTAGCGCGCAAGTATAGCTTTGGCCATAGTGAAAACAGCCAGTACTTTACGTAACAGTCAGATGAAGGCCGAACAAATCGAGATGCCAACCGTTACAGACACGGTGGCGCGTGCGCTGCAGATTTCCCTGCGCGGCGTGGACGAACTGCTTCCGCAGGACGAATGGGTGCGCAAGCTCGCGCGCTCCGAGGCCACCGGCACGCCGCTGCGCATCAAGCTGGGCCTGGATCCGACGGCGCCTGACATTCATGTCGGACACACCGTGGTGCTGAACAAAATGCGTCAGCTGCAGGACCTGGGCCACACGGTGATCTTCCTGATCGGCGACTTCACCACGATGATCGGTGATCCATCCGGGCGAAATACAACGCGCCCGGCGCTCACCAAGGAACAGATCGAGGCGAATGCCGAGACCTACTACCGCCAGGCCAGCCTGGTGCTCGACCCGGCCCGCACCGAGATCCGCTACAACTCCGAGTGGAGCGACCCGCTGGGCGCGCGCGGCATGATCCAGCTGGCGGCCAAGTACACGGTCGCCCGCATGATGGAGCGCGACGACTTCAACAAGCGCTTCAAGGCCGGCCAGTCGATCTCGGTGCACGAGTTCCTCTATCCGCTGATGCAGGGCTACGACTCGGTGGCCCTCAAGTCCGACCTGGAACTGGGCGGCACCGACCAGAAGTTCAACCTGCTCATGGGCCGCCACCTGCAGCAGGAATACGGCCAGGAGCCGCAGTGCATCCTGACCATGCCGCTGCTGGAGGGGCTCGACGGCGTCGAGAAGATGTCCAAGAGCAAGAACAACTACATCGGCATCAGCGAGGCGCCCAACAGCATGTTCGCCAAGGTGCTGTCGATCTCCGACACGCTCATGTGGCGCTGGTACACGCTGCTGAGCTTCAAGTCGATCGAGGACATCGAGCAGCTCAAGGCCGAGGTCGAGGGCGGGCGCAATCCCAAGGATGCGAAGGTGGCCCTGGCCAAGGAGATCACCAGCCGCTTCCACGGCGCCCAGGCGGCCGAGGCCGCCGAGCAGGACTTCATCAACCGCAGCAAGGGCGGCGTGCCCGACGAGATTCCGGCGTTCAGCTTCGCGGGTGCACCGGTGGGCATTGCCCACCTGCTCAAGCAGGCGGGCCTGGCGTCGTCGACTTCGGAGGGCAACCGACTGATCGACGGCGGCGGGGTGCGCGTGGACCAGGTGGTGGTCAGCGACAAGGCCCTGAAGCTGCCGGCCGGGACCTATGTGGTCCAGGTGGGCAAGCGCAAGTTCGCCCGCGTCACGCTCAGCGCCTGAGGCGCCGGCTCTTCAGCGCACGACGATCACGACGCGCCGGTTGCGCGGCTCGTCCACCTCATCGGCCGTGGGGACTGCCGGCTCGCGCTCGCCGCGGCCCATCGCCTCGATGTGGTCGGCGGGGAAGCCGCGCCCGACCAGCAACTGGCTGATTCCCTGCGCGCGGCGCATCGACAAGGCATCGTTGTCGGTCATGCTGCCGCGCGTGTCGGTGTGGCCGGTCACGGTGATGTCTGCGCCGGGGCGGGTCAGCGCTTCTTCAACCACGCGGTCCAGCGTGGCCAGCGATGCGGGCGTGAGGGAGGTGCCGCCTGCATCGAAGTGCAGGTCGAACTGGCGTGGCTTGGGCGGCCGCAAGGCAAACAATTCCTTGTGTTCGGCCTGCACGGTTGCCGCGTCGGTCTGATCGAGGCTGGGCACGTCCGTCGAGCCCACCAGCGCCGTGGCTCGCTGGTAGGGCTGGGACACCCGCTGCTCGCCGCCCTTGCTGCTCACCACGACCGCCGTTGCCTGGCCGTCGTCGTCCGGCAGCAAGGTCACGCGCGTGCCCGGCGTGGGGGCGGTGGTGGCCAATAGCAGTGCCGTCCAACCAACGGCCGCGATGAGGGCCGGCGCTGCCATCAGATCCGTTCGCCCGACGTCACGATGAAGTCGGTGCCGCGGATACCGATGGTGGCCGTTTGTGTGTCGACGCAGACGCTTTCAGGCTTCTTGCCCAGCAGGCCGCTGATCATGCGCAAGGACCCGCGCACCAGCGAGACGAACATGCCGCCTTCCTGCGTGGTGGCGTCGAAGTCGAACTGCTTGAGATCCAGTTGGGACGACGGACCGAGCACGAGCACGGTGCCGTCGCGCAGCACCACGCTGGCGCCGCCACCCGCATCGCTTTCGATCCGGTTGGACGATCGGACCGCGTCGCCCACCTTGAGCGCACGCTGTTCGCCCGACGGGCCGACAAGCCGGACAGTTCCCTGGACCGATTTCACGAAGCCGGCATGCGCCGCGGCACTGGCGCTGAGCGGCGCGGCCGCATCGCGCGTTGCGGGCGCCGCCTGTGCAAACGCTGCACCGCACGCAAGCATCGAGGTGCCGACAATGAGTGCGCCGAGTTGTTGTCGCAACATTCTTGATTACCCTTTAAGTATTCGCTCTCGAGGGGACCGCGGATGTTAAGTCAATAAGACGGAAACACGACGTCGATAATTCCACTCCTGCGCGCCGAATCCAACATCTGTGTCAACTGTTTCCGCTCCTGTGGAAAATTCCTTCTTCAACAGCCCGAAATCGCTGCTCCGCCTGTCCGTGGCCGTGGCGGTGGCGACGATTCTTCTCAAGGGCTATGCGGGCTGGCTGACCAACTCCATGGGCCTCATCTCCGATGCCATGGAGTCGTTCGTGAACCTCGCCAGCGCGAGCTTTGCGCTGGCCATGGTCACCATCGCGGCGCGTCCGCCCGATGCCGGGCATCCGTACGGGCATCACAAGGCGGAGTACTTCTCTTCCGGCTTCGAGGGTGTGCTCATCATCGGTGCGGCGGTCGCCATCATCTGGTTTGCCGCGCTGCGCCTGCTGCAGCCGCAACCCATCGAGCAACTGGGCTGGGGCATGGCGCTGTCGGTGCTGAGCTCGGCGCTCAACGGCGCACTCGCCCTGCTGCTGTTCAAGGCGGCGCGCGTGCACCGGTCCATTGCGCTGTCCGCCGATGCGCGCCACCTGATGACCGATGTGTGGACCTCGGTCGGCGTGCTGGTGGCGGTGGCGGCGGTGGCGCTCACCGGCTGGCTGTGGCTCGATCCGGTCATTGCCATTGCCGTGGGCCTGAACATCGTGCGGGAAGGCTTCAAGCTGGTGTGGCGCTCGTCCCAGGGGCTGATGGACGAGGCGCTGGAGCCCGAGTCCCTGGCCGCCCTGCAGGCTGCGCTCGACCGCTTCAAGGCGCAGGCGCCGGAAGGCGACCGTCTTCGTTTCGACGACGTCGCCACGCGCCGCGCCGGCCAGCGGCTGTTCGCCGACCTTCACATGCACGTGCCGGGGGACTGGTCGCTGCAGCGTGCCGCCGCGCTGCGCGACGGCGTGGAGCAGGCGCTGATGGATGCGGTGCCCGGCCTGCGCGTCACCATCCAGTTGCTGCCCCTGAACATGGAGGCGCGGGCCGTGCTGCTCGAACAGGAGGAAGGTGCATGAAGGCGGTGGTGCAGCGCGTGCGCGAGGCGCGTGTGGAAATTGCCGGCGAGGTGGTGGGATCGATCGGCGCAGGGCTGCTGCTGCTTCTCTGTGCCGAGCGAGGCGACGATGAATCGCACGCCGACCGCCTGCTGGCCAAGCTGCTCAAGCTGCGCATCTTTTCCGACGAGGCCGGCAAGATGAACCGCAGCGTGCAGGACGTGGCGGGCGGGCTGCTCATCGTCAGCCAGTTCACGCTGGCGGCCGACCTGAGCGGCGGCAACCGGCCCAGCTTCGGCGGCGCGGCCGCGCCGGAAGAAGGCCGGCGCCTGTACGACTACTTCGTGCAGCAGGCGCGGGCCGCGCATCCGGTGGTGGCCACCGGCGTCTTCGCCGCCGACATGCAGGTGCACCTGGTGAACGACGGACCGGTCACCATTCCGATGCAGATCGGCTAGGCGCTTTCTTATTCTTCAATACGGGCTGCGGATGCCCAGGCCGGCGAGGATCGAGATCTCGCGCGCTTCCATTTCCTCTGCGTCTTCCTCGCTGGTCTCGTGGTCCCAGCCCTGCGCATGCAGCGTGCCGTGCACCAGCAGGTGCGCGTAGTGCGCCGCCAGGGTCTTGCCCTGCTCCTTCGCTTCGCGCGCCACCACCGGCGCGCACAGCACCAGGTCGGCCATGACCATCGGCGCCTGCGCGTAGTCGAAGGTCAGCACGTTGGTGGCGTAGTCCTTGCCGCGGAACTCGCGGTTCAGGCGCTGGCCTTCCTCGGCATCGACGATGCGCACCGTGATCTCGGCGTCGCTGTCCAGCGCATGGCGGATCCAGCGCGTCACGCTGTGGCGGGGCAGGGCGGCGCGGTGCCGCGCCAGTTGGGCGAACTGGCCGAACTGCAGCGACAGGCTCAGTGCATTAAGTGCCATGTCGTGCCCCTTCAACCGGCGCTGCGCGCGGCTTCGCGCTTGCGGGCACCGTCGTAGGCGTCGACGATGCGCGCCACCAGCGGATGGCGCACCACGTCGCCGCTGTTGAAGTGCGTGATCGCGATGCCCTTCACCCGCTTGAGCACGCGCTCGGCATCGATCAGGCCTGAGAGCTGCGCCTTGGGCAGGTCGATCTGGCTCACGTCGCCGGTCACCACGGCCTTGGAGCCGAAGCCGATGCGGGTGAGGAACATCTTCATCTGCTCGGGCGTGGTGTTCTGCGCTTCGTCCAGGATGACGAAGGCGTTGTTGAGCGTGCGCCCGCGCATGAAGGCCAGCGGCGCGATCTCGAGCGTATTGCGCTCGAAGGCCTTGGTCACGCGGTCGAAGCCCATCAGGTCGTACAGCGCGTCGTACAGCGGGCGCAGGTAGGGGTCGACCTTCTGCGTGAGGTCGCCGGGCAGGAAGCCCAGCCGCTCGCCCGCCTCCACGGCCGGGCGCGTGAGCACGATGCGCTGCACGCTGCTGCGCTCCAGCGCGTCGACGGCGCTCGCCACCGCCAGGTAGGTCTTGCCGGTGCCGGCCGGACCGATGCCGAAGGTGATGTCGTGGTTGGCGATGTTGTCCAGGTACACGCTCTGGTTGGGCGTGCGCGCGCGCAGGTCGGTGCGGCGCGTGGCCAGCGTCATGGCGCCGTCCTCGGCCTCTGCCAGCGAGACTTCGCTGGCCAGGGTCAGCTGCACCAGGCCGGCGTCCAGCGGGCGCCGGGCCATTTCATAGAGGGCCTCCAGCACTTCCAGGGCGCGCTCGGCCTTGGGCTTGGGGCCGTCGATCTTGAACTGCTCGTGCCGGTGCGCGATCTTCACGCCCAGCGCCTCCTCGATGCTGCGCAGGTTGGCGTCGAGCGGGCCGCACAGGTGCGACAGGCGGGTGTTGTTGGGCGGTGTGAAGGTGTGACGGAGAATCACGCGGTTTTCCAATTCTTCAATTCTTGATTCGCGGGCCCCATGCACGACCAGCAGCGCTTGAACCATTGCCATCCAGGGGGGAGCCAATGATAGGCAAACTCACCGGAACGCTCGCCGAACGCAACCCGCCGCAAGTGGTGGTGGATTGCAACGGCGTCGGCTACGAGGTCGACGTGCCGATGAGCACCTTCTACAACCTGCCCGCCGCGGGCGAGCGCGTTTCGCTGCTGACGCACTTCGTGGTGCGGGAAGACGCGCAGATCCTCTTCGGCTTCGGCACCGCCGAGGAGCGCACGGCCTTCCGCCAGCTCATCAAGATCTCGGGTGTGGGCCCGCGCACCGCGCTGGGCGTGCTCTCGGGCATGAGCGTGGCCGAGCTGGCCCAGGCCATCACCCTGCAGGAGGCCGGGCGGCTGGTGAAGATCCCGGGCATCGGCAAGAAGACGGCCGAGCGCCTGCTGCTGGAGCTCAAGGGCAAGATCGGCGCGGACATCGGCGTGCCGGTGCATGCCGCCAACGACAGCCAGGGCGACATCCTGCAGGCGCTGGTGGCGCTGGGCTACAGCGACCGCGAGGCGGCCGCCGCCCTCAAAGCCCTGCCCAAGGACGTGGCGGTGGGCGAGGGCATCAAGCTGGCGCTGAAGGCTTTGGCCAAGTAGCGGGCACACTAGCGGCTTCCCATGAGCATCCAGACCGACGACTTCGCCCCGGCCCCGCAAAAGCGCGTGGTCTCCGCCGCCCCGGCTTCGCCCAACGAAGAGGCAATCGAGCGGGCCCTGCGCCCCAAGCTGCTGGACGAATACGTGGGCCAGGCCAAGGTGCGCGAGCAGCTGGAGATCTTCATCGGCGCGGCGCGCAAGCGCGAAGAGGCGCTGGACCACGTCCTGCTGTTCGGCCCGCCGGGGTTGGGCAAGACGACGCTCTCCCACATCATCGCTGCCGAGCTGGGCGTGAACCTGCGCCAGACCAGCGGCCCCGTGCTCGAAAAACCCAAGGACCTGGCGGCGCTGCTGACCAACCTGGAAAAGAACGACGTCCTCTTCATCGACGAGATCCACCGCCTGTCGCCGGTGGTGGAGGAAATCCTCTACCCCGCGCTGGAGGACTACCAGATCGACATCATGATCGGCGAGGGGCCTGCGGCGCGCAGCATCAAGCTCGACCTGCAGCCCTTTACCCTGGTGGGCGCCACCACGCGCGCCGGCATGCTGACCAACCCCTTGCGCGACCGCTTCGGTATCGTGGCGCGGCTGGAGTTCTACACGGCCGAGGAGCTGGCGCGCATCGTCAAGCGCAGCGCGGGGCTGCTGAACGTGCCGGCCGACGAGGCGGGCAGCTTCGAGATCGCGCGCCGTTCGCGCGGCACGCCCCGCATCGCCAACCGCCTGCTGCGCCGGGTGCGCGACTATGCCGAGGTCAAGGGCGGCGGGCGCATCACCGAAGAGATCGCGCACAAGGCCCTGGCCATGCTCGATGTGGACCCGCAGGGCTTCGACCTGATGGACCGCAAGCTGCTCGAGGCGGTGATCCACCGCTTCGACGGCGGCCCGGTGGGACTGGACAACATCGGCGCCAGCATCGGCGAGGAGTCGGGCACCATCGAGGACGTGATCGAGCCCTACCTCATCCAGCAGGGCTACCTGCAGCGCACGCCGCGCGGGCGCATCGCCACGCTGGCGGCCTACCGGCACCTGGGCGTGACGCCGCCTCAGCGCGACAACAGCGACCTGTTCGGCGGCGCGTGAGCGTCGGCTGACCCTGCGGGCTGGAGGATGTCCGGCCGCGTGCTGTAGCGCAGGATGAGCCACTGCGCCACGTAGTAGGTGCCCAGCACCCACAGCGAGGCCAGCGGCAGCGGCACAACGAAGCGGTTGGTGGCCAGCAGCGAGTCGCTGAGCATGAAGAAGCCCGCGCCCAGCGCCACGGCGCGCGCGGCGCCATCGCCCAGCACCGCCGCACGGCCGATGGCCTGCGCCGCCATGCAGGCGATCACCACCACGTACAAGCCCACCGGCACGCGCAACCCTGCCGGCAGTCCGCCCGACCAGAGGAAGGCGTACATGGCGGCGCCCACGGCCAGCGTGGCCGCCAGCGCCCAGCGGCGCGGGAACAGCCCCACGCCCTGCGTGAAGAGCGCGACATAGAACAGGTGCGCCACCAGGAAGCTCGCCAGTCCGGCCACGAAGAGCCCGGGGCCGAACATCAGGAACACGTCGCCCGCCAGCGAGGCCGCCAGCCCGGCCAGCAGCAGGACGCCGAAGCGGCCCTGCGCCGCCGGCGTGCGCCAGCGCATCCACGCCAGCGCAATGCCGATGAAGAGCGCCAGCGGCTTGGCCGCCAGGTGCAGCGGCGCGATGCCCAGCGCGCCCGATGCGGTTGCCAGTGCGGCCGCATTCACGAACAGCGCCTCGCCCACCGTCAGCCGCGCCTGCAGCAGCGCGCCCGTGCTCCAGAGGCCCGCGCTCAGCACCGCCAGCCAGACCAGGGTGGTGGGCAGCGGCAGCACTTCCGCGAACCACAGGAAAGCGACGGTGCCGCCCAGCAGCGCCAGGAACTGCAGGCCGGCAAAGAGCTGCACGGCGCCCGCCACCACCGGCTCGTAGCGCTGCACCTTCGAGATCTCGAACGGCGGGCAGGGCGCGCTGGCCGCAAGGTCGGCCGGCCGCCAGCCGGGCGGCTTGAGCCAGACGCGCAGCTTGTCGGCCCAGCGGCGCGTGCGCCAGCTGTCCTTGGCCAGGGCGCAGTACACCGCCAGGTTGGCCCACAGCGGGTCCCAGCTGTTCAGCGGCTTGCGCGTGCCGTACACCGGGCGCTCGTCTTCTTCCTGAAAAGTGCCGAAGAGGCGGTCCCAGATGATCAGCACGCCGCCGTAGTTGCGATCCACGTAGCGGTCGTTCACCGCGTGGTGCACCCGGTGGTTGGAGGGCGAGCAGAACCAGCGGTCGAACCAGCCGAGCTTGCCCACCTGTTCGGTATGCACCCAGAACTGGTAGAGCAGGTCGATGAGCGCCACCACCCCGAACACCAGCGGCGGCACGCCGGCCAGCGCCATCGGCAGGTAGAAGATCCAGTCGAGCAGGAAACCCGACGAGGTCTGGCGCAGCGCGGTGGAGAGGTTGTAGTGCTGGCTCTGGTGGTGCACCACATGCGCCGCCCACAGCGCCGCGCATTCGTGGCCCATGCGGTGCTGCCAGTAATAGCAGAAGTCGTAGAACACCAGCGCCAGCACCCAGCCGTACCACTGCATCCAGAAGTCGGTGGCGGGGAGGAGGGCGAAGGCCGACCAGCAGGCGGTGTAGATGCCGATGCGCAGCAGGCTGGTGAGCACGCCGCCGATCTGGCTGAGCATGCCCAGGCCGATGCTGTTCAGCGTATCGGCCAGTCGGTAGGTGTCCTGCCCCGTGCCGCGCCGGGCGCGCAGGCGCCCCACGAGGAACTCGATGCCGATGGCGAGCAGGAAGATGGGGGTGGCGAGAACGATGACCTGGCCGGGACGCATGATGGCAAATTGTCGGGCGCGCCAAGGGTCGCCACGGCCGGGCGGCCTCATGGTTTGCCCGATGTGGCGGCATTCCGCGGGCCCCGGGGAGGCGGCTGCGCCTTGTTAGACTTTGCGGCGACAGCACCTTCTTTCGCATGATGTTCAAAGGCCTTCGCATTACCGGCCTCCGCTCCGGACCTTACGTCCTCGGCGAGCCCCTCGACGTGTTCGACGGCAAGGTGCACCTGGGGCGGCTGCATACCGTCAACGCCAGCGCCGATGGCGCCGAACTGCGCCTGGAGGACTTCCGCGCCACCGACCTGCGGCAGCTGGGCTCCTGGCGCACCGCCCGGCTGATCGTGGTAGAGGTGCTCAGCTTCTTCATCGAGCGCTTTCCGTCCATCAGCGCCATCGGCATCGTGCTCAGCGCCGACATCGAGTCGCTCGAAAGCCAGAAGGACGGCGCAACCCGGCTGGCCAGCGCCCGGGCCCAGATGCTGCAAAGCGTGGGCGTGCACGACATCCACGTCACGCCCAGGCCGCATCCGCGCTACAGCGCCCATTTCGTGGTGAGCGGCGTGTGGCTCTACAACCGGGACAACGCCGACCTGCTGGCCGGCGCGCTGCAGGACGAGCGACAGGCCTACGGCCAGTTCCGCGCGGCTGCCCAGCCGGCCGCGGCCGCGCCGCGGTCGGTGCTCGGCCGCCTGCTGCAAAAGGATCGCCGGGTTCCCGCCGCCCACAAATGAACCTGTTCGTATCGCTCAAGTACCTGGTCGCGCTGGACGACCACCGGCATTTCGGCCGCGCGGCGCTGGCCTGCAGCGTGACGCAGCCGGCGCTGTCCAATGCCATCCGCGCGCTGGAGGTGAGCTTCGGCATCTCCATCGTCAAGCGGGGCCGCAACTTCGCCGGTTTCACGGTGGAAGGCGAGCGCATCCTGGCCAGCGGCCGCAAGATCCTGCGCGAGTACGAACTGCTGCAGCAGGACCTGCACAGCAGCAAGGATGCGCCCGCCGGCAACCTGCTGATCGGCGCGGTGCCCACCGCCATGCCCATCGCGGCCCGCTTCGTCGCCATGCTGCAGGACCGGCATCCGGGCATCACGCCCACGCTGCGCTCCATGAGCTCCATCGAACTCGAGTCGGGCCTGGAAAGCCTCTCGCTGGACATGGCGCTGGGCTACACCGAGCGCATGGACAACAGCAGCTCGAACGTGCGGGTGATTCCGCAGTACACCGAGCACTACTTCCTGCTGCGCAAGGCGCCGCCGGCCAAGTCCAGGCACCTGCGCGTGGGCAAGCCCCTGCGCTGGCGCGATGCGGCCGAGCTGCCGCTGTGCCTGCTCAGTGCCGAGATGCACAACCGCAGCATCATCGACCGCGCCTTTGCCGAGGCCGGCGTGAGCCCCAAGCCGGTGATCGAGACCAACTCCATCTCCACCCTGGCGCTGAGCGTGCGTGCCGGGCGCGTGTGCAGCGTCATGCCGGGCGCGCTGGTGGACGACGTGCACGGCTACGACGACATCGAGGCGCTGCCGCTGGTGGAGCCGCGGGTGGAGACGGCCATCTCCTTCCTGGTGCACGACACCAACCGCCCCTCGCGCACGCTGGAGGCGGCCCTGGCCTTTGCCGAAGACCCGGCCTGGCGCGGCGAGGTGGACAGCCACGCCGGTTCGCTCGACGGCGGCCGCTGACCCGCTGCGGCGCGGCCGGCGCGAACGCCTGCGGCCACCGTCCTACATCGGGTCAATGTGCCATCCGATGGATGGCGGGTGGGCGCCGCTTGCATCCTTGGCGGCATATGAAGCACCTGTTCGATCTCTGCCGCAAAGCCGTCGGCGCATGGATCGACGACTACGCGCCCAGCATGGGCGCGGCCATCTCCTACTACACCATCTTCTCGCTGGCGCCGCTGCTGGTCATCGTGATCGCGGTGGCCGGCGCCATCTTCGGCCGCGAGGCGGCGCAGCAGCAGATCGTGGCGCAGGTCTCGTCCCTGGTGGGCAGCAACGGCGGCCTGGCGGTGGAGGCCATGCTGCGGTCCGCGAGCGACTCGGACAAGGGATTGATCGCCGGTGCCATCAGCGCGGTGGTGCTGCTGGTGGGGGCGACCACCGTGTTCGCCGAACTGCAGAGCGCACTGGACCGCATCTGGCATGTGCCGGAAGCGCAGAAGCCGTCGGGTGTGTGGGCGGTGCTGCGGGCGCGGCTGCTGTCCTTCGGCCTCATCCTCGGGCTGGCGTTCCTGCTGATCGTTTCGCTGCTCATCAGCGCCGGGCTGGCGGCGTTCGAGGCGTGGTACGGGCAGCTTCTGCCTGGCTGGGAGGTGCTCTTGCAGGCGCTCAACGCCGTCATCTCCCTGGCCATCATCACGCTGCTGTTCGCCATGATCTTCAAGCTGATGCCCTCGACGCCCATCGCGTGGCGCGACGTGTGGATCGGCGCGGCCGTGACCGCCGTGCTGTTCGAGCTGGGCAAGCTCCTGATCGGCCTCTACCTGGGCAAGAGCGGCTTCATGGAAACCTTCGCGGCGGCCGGATCGCTGGTGGTGCTGGTGGCGTGGGTCTACTACGCGGCGCAGATCTTCCTGCTGGGGGCCGAGTTCACCAAGGTCTATGCCGACGCGCATGGGTCGCTGTCCGGCGTGAAGGCCAAGCAGGCCACGGAGGTGGCGGCGCAGGTGAAGGAAAACGGGTTCGAGGGCGTGCTGCCCGTGCCCTCGGATGTACCCGACTACTCCGGCCTGGCACGCACGGCCCGGGCGCAGCAGGAGGTCGACCGGCGCGTGCAGGCGGCGCAAGCAGTTCTTGCCAAGCGCCTGCTGATGCTGGTGGCGCTGGCGGTGGTGGACATGGCCGTGCGGCGCTGGAGCGCACGCCGGCGCAAGCGCCTGGCAGCCCACCACCTGCCGGGCTGATGCCTGCATGGCGCGGTGCCGTGCGCGCCCGCGGCATGTCATTTCGAACGCACATCGATCCATTCCCCGAATAAATTGGACCGCTAGACGGCCATTGCGCAGACTCCGCCGCATCCCCGCCCCACGGGTAGACGACGAACACGAAGGAGACTCGCATGGAACTGGCCCGCGAACCGCGGCATGCCGCGCCGGACGCCGGCACGGCCGCCGCCCTGCAGGAGGTGCTGGCCCGCCACGCCCACGAAGAGGGCGCGCTGCTGCCCATCCTTCACTCGCTGCAGGACAAGCTGGGCTACGTGCCGCCGAGCGCGGTGCAGGGCATTGCCGATGCGCTGAACCTGTCGCGCGCCGAGGTGCACGGCGTCGTCACCTACTACCACCATTTCCGCAGCGAACCGGCTGGCCGCCACGTGCTGCAGATCTGCCGCGCGGAGGCCTGCCAGGCCATGGGCGCCGATGCGCTGCTGTCGCATGCCGAGCTGCGCCTGGGCTGCGCCAGCCACAGCACCACCTCCGACGGATCGTTCAGCCTGGAGCCAGTGTATTGCCTGGGGTTGTGCGCCTCGTCGCCGGCGCTGATGCTCGACGGCGAGCCGCATGGCCGGGTGTCGGCACGCGGCCTCGATGTCCTGATCGCCCAGGCCAGGAGCGGCAAATGAGCAGCGCCGCCACCCTCTACGTGCCGCGCGACTCGGGCGCGCTGGCGGCAGGCGCCGACCGCGTGGCGCGCCGCATCGCCGACGAAGCCGCTGCGCGTGGCATCAAGCTGCGCCTGGTGCGCAACGGCTCGCGCGGCATGTTCTGGCTGGAACCGCTGGTGGAAGTGGCCACGCCCTCCGGCCGCATCGCCTACGGGCCGGTCGCGGTCGACGACGTGCCGGGCCTTTTCGATGCCGGCTTCCACCTGGGCGCGGCCCATCCGCTGTGCCTGGGCCTGACCGAGGAGATTCCGTACCTCAAGAAGCAGGAGCGCCTGGTCTTTGCCCGCATGGGCATCACCGATCCGCTCTCCATCTCGGACTACGAAGCGCACGAAGGCTTTGCCGGCCTGCGCCGCGCGCTGGCCATGACGCCCGGGCACATCGTGCAGCAGGTGCTCGACGCGGGGCTGCGCGGGCGCGGCGGCGCGGCCTTTCCGGCGGGCATCAAGTGGAAGACGGTGGCCGGCACGCGAGGCGAGCAGAAGTACGTGGTATGCAACGCCGACGAGGGCGACTCGGGCACCTTCTCGGACCGCATGACCATGGAGGGCGACCCCTTCGTGCTGATCGAGGGCATGACGATTGCCGGCATCGCCACCGGTGCCACGCGCGGCTACATCTATGTGCGCTCCGAGTATCCGCATGCCATCGCCGTGCTGAACCAGGCCATTGCCCATGCCGAGGCCGCGGGCTACCTGGGCGACAGCGTGCTGCATTCGGGGCACGCCTTCCACCTGGAAGTGCGCAAGGGCGCCGGCTCCTATGTCTGCGGCGAAGAGACGGCGCTGCTGGAGAGCATCGAAGGCAAGCGCGGCGTGGTGCGCGCCAAGCCGCCGCTGCCGGCCATCGAAGGGCTGTTCGGCCAGCCCACGCTCATCAACAACGTGATCACGCTGGCCAGCGTGCCGATCATCCTGGCGCGCGGCGCCGACTTCTACAAGAACTACGGCGTCGGGCGTTCGCGCGGCACGCTGCCCATGCAGCTGGCGGGCAACATCCGCTTCGGCGGGCTGGTGGAAAAGGCCTTCGGCGTCACCCTGCGCGAGCTGCTGGAAGACTTCGGCGGCGGCACGGCCAGCGGCCGGCCGATCAAGGCGGTGCAGTTCGGCGGCCCGCTGGGCGCCTACATGCCCGAGAGCCAGTTCGACCTGCCGGTGGACTACGAGGCCTTCGCGGCGGTGGGCGCCACCGTCGGCCATGGCGGCCTGGTGGTGCACGACGACACGGCCGACCTCTCGAAGATGGCGCGCTACGCCATGGAGTTCTGCGCCATCGAGTCGTGCGGCAAGTGCACGCCCTGCCGCATCGGCTCCACCCGCGGCGTGGAAGTCATCGACCGCATCCGCGCCGACCAGAACCGGGCCGAGCAGGTCATCCTGCTGCGCGACCTGTGCAACACCATGGTCAACGGCTCGCTGTGCGCCATGGGCGGCATGACGCCCTTCCCGGTGCTCTCGGCGCTCAACCATTTCCCCGAAGACTTCGGCATCGCGGCGCCCGACCGCCAGGCCGCCTGAAGAAGAAAAGGACGAACGATGCAAGGCCACCTCAAGGAGATCGACTACGGAACGCCGGCCCGCGAATCGGAGCGCGAAGTCACGCTGGAGATCGACGGCCAGGAGGTCACGGTGCCGGCCGGCACCTCGCTGATGCGCGCGGCCGTGGACGCCGGCGTCCACGTGCCCAAGCTGTGCGCCACCGACAGCCTGGAGCCCTTCGGCTCCTGCCGCCTGTGCCTGGTGGAGATCGAGGGCCGCCGGGGCTATCCGGCCTCGTGCACCACGCCGGCCGAGCAGGGCATGAAGGTGCGCACCCAATCGCCCGCCCTGCAGGACCTGCGCAAGGGCGTGATGGAGCTCTACATCTCCGACCATCCGCTCGACTGCCTCACCTGCTCGGCCAACGGCAACTGCGAGCTGCAGGACATGGCCGGCGTGACCGGCCTGCGCAACGTGCGCTACGGTTTCGACGGCGCCAACCACCTCAAGAGCGCCAAGGACGAATCGAACCCCTACTTCAGCTACGACCCCTCGAAGTGCATCGTCTGCAACCGCTGCGTGCGCGCCTGCGAGGAAACGCAAGGCACCTTCGCGCTCACCATCAGCGGCCGCGGCTTCGACTCGCGCGTGTCGCCCGGGCAGGACCAGCCCTTCATGGAGTCGGAGTGCGTGAGCTGCGGCGCCTGCGTGGAGGCCTGCCCCACCGCCACCCTGCAGGAGAAGTCGGTGATCTGGCTCGGCCAGCCCGAGCACAGCGTGATCACCACCTGCGCCTACTGCGGCGTGGGCTGCGCCTTCAAGGCCGAGATGAAGGGCAACGAAGTCGTGCGCATGACGCCGTGGAAGGACGGCAAGGCCAACGACGGCCATTCCTGCGTGAAGGGCCGCTTCGCCTGGGGCTACGCCACCCACAAGGACCGCATGCTCAAGCCGATGATCCGCGCCAAGATCACCGACCCCTGGCAGGAAGTGAGCTGGGAAACCGCGCTCAGCCATGCCGCCAGCGAATTCAAGCGCCTGCAGGCCAAGTACGGGCGCGAATCCATCGGCGGCATCACCTCGTCGCGCTGCACCAATGAAGAAACCTACCTGGTGCAGAAGCTGGTGCGCGCCGCCTTCGGCAACAACAACGTCGACACCTGCGCCCGCGTGTGCCATTCGCCTACCGGCTACGGCCTGAAGCAGACGCTGGGCGAATCGGCCGGCACGCAGACCTTCAAGTCGGTGGAGAAGGCTGACGTGGTGATGGTGATCGGCGCCAACCCCACCGACGGCCACCCGGTGTTCGCCTCGCGCATGAAGAAGCGCCTGCGCCAGGGGGCCAGGCTGATCGTGATTGATCCGCGCCGCATCGACCTGGTGAAGTCGCCGCACATCCGCGCGGCGCATCACCTGCAGCTGCGCCCCGGCACCAACGTGGCGGTGGTCAATGCGCTGGCGCACGTCATCGTGACCGAGGGGCTGGTGGCCGAGCAGTTCGTGGCCGAGCGCTGCGACACGCTGTCGTTCTCGCAGTGGCGCGAATTCGTGGCACGCCCCGAGAACGCGCCGGAAGCCACCGAGCACGTCACCGGCGTGCCGGCCGCCGAGCTGCGCGCCGCGGCCCGCCTGTTCGCCACCGGCGGCAACGCCGCCATCTACTACGGTCTGGGCGTGACCGAGCACAGCCAGGGTTCGACCACGGTGATGGGCATCGCCAACCTGGCCATGGCCACCGGCAACGTGGGCCGCGAAGGCGTGGGCGTGAACCCGCTGCGCGGCCAGAACAACGTGCAGGGCTCGTGCGACATGGGCTCGTTCCCGCACGAGCTGCCCGGCTACCGCCACGTGTCGGACAGCACCACCCGCGCCCTGTTCGAAGACGCCTGGAACGTGGAGATCAGCCCCGAGCCCGGCCTGCGCATTCCCAACATGTTCGACGCCGCCATCGGCGGCACGTTCAAGGGCATGTACTGCGAGGGCGAGGACATCGTGCAGTCCGACCCCAACACGCAGCATGTGGCGGCCGCGCTCATGGCCATGGAATGCGTGGTGGTGCAGGACTTGTTCCTGAACGAGACCGCCAAGTACGCCCATGTGTTCCTGCCGGGCTCGTCCTTCCTGGAGAAGGACGGCACCTTCACCAATGCCGAGCGCCGCATCTCGCGCGTTCGCAAGGTGATGCCGCCCAAGGCCGGCTATGCCGACTGGGAGGTGACGGTGAAGCTCGCTCAGGCCCTGGGCTACCCCATGGACTATGAGAGCCCGGAAGAGATCATGGACGAGATCGCCGCGCTCACGCCCACCTTCGCCGGCGTGAGTTACGCCAAGCTGGAGCGCCTGGGCAGCGTGCAGTGGCCCTGCAACGAGGATGCGCCCGAGGGCACGCCCACCATGCACATCGACGCTTTCGTGCGCGGCAAGGGGCGTTTCATCATCACCCAATTCGTGCCCACCGACGAGAAGGTCACCAGGCGCTTTCCGCTGCTGCTCACCACGGGCCGCATCCTGTCGCAGTACAACGTGGGCGCCCAGACCCGGCGCACCGACAACAACCAGTGGCACGGCGAGGACCGGCTGGAGATCCATCCGCATGATGCCGAGGAGCGCGGCGTGAAGGACGGCGACTGGGTCGGCATCCAGAGCCGCGCCGGCGAGACGGTGCTGCGGGCCACCGTGTCCGAGCGCATGCAGCCGGGCGTGGTCTACACCACCTTCCACTTTCCCGAGTCGGGCGCCAACGTGATCACCACCGACAACTCCGACTGGGCCACCAACTGCCCCGAGTACAAGGTGACGGCCGTGCAGGTGATGCCGGTGATGCAGCCATCGGCCTGGCAGCGCGAATACAGCCGCTTCAACCAGGTGCAGCAGGGGCTGCTGGATGCGCGCACCACCACCACCGCCGCGGAAGTGGTGCCCGCCAAGTGACGATGAAGGACGCGACATGACGACGACCACCACCACTGCCACGCCGAAATTCATCGCCGAAGCCGTCGCCTTCTGCGAGGGCGCGCGCTCGCTGCCGGTGCGCGGCGTGCGCGCCGGCCGGCGCTTTGCACTGCACGACTGGGTGGCCGACGAGGTGCCGATCGCGCTGGAATACAACGGCATCTCGCATGCGGTGATGCTGGCCACGCCGCTCGACCTGGAGGACTTTGCGCTGGGCTTTTCGCTCAGCGAAGGCATCCTGCAGGCGCCGCACGAGCTGTATGCGGTGGACGAGGTGCCGTCGGAGCTGGGCATCACGCTCAGGCTGCACGTGGCCAGCGGCGCCTTCGCGCGCCTGAAGGAGCGCCGCCGCAGCATGGCCGGGCGCACCGGCTGCGGCCTGTGCGGCACCGAGAGCCTGTCGCACGTGGCGCGCGACCTGCCCGTGCTGGTGGACGGCGCGCCGCTCTCGCGCGAAGCCATCAGCCGCGCCATGTCGCAGTTCTGCGCGCTGCAGACCCTGCAGCAGGCCACCGGCGCGGTGCACGCCGCGGCCTGGTGCTCTGCCGAGGGCGAGGTGATGTGGCTGCGCGAGGACGTCGGCCGCCACAACGCGCTCGACAAGCTGGTGGGCGCGCTGGCCGCGCAGGACGTGGATGCGTCCGCCGGCTTCATCGCCGTCACCAGCCGCGCGAGTTTCGAGATGGTGCAGAAGACCGCCGCGGCCGGCGTGCCGCTGCTGGCCGCCGTGTCGGCGCCGACCTCGTTCGCCGTGGCGACCGCGCAGCGCGCGCGCATGACGCTGGTGGGCTTCGCGCGCCAGCAGGACCTGGTGGTGTATTGCGACACGGGGCGCCTGAGCCTCGAGGGCGCGCAGGAGAAGCCCGATGCATGTTGAAACCCTGGTGCGCATGGCCAACCAGATCGGCACCTTCTTCGAAGCCATGCCCGACCGCCCCGCCGCGCTGGAAGAAATGGCGCAGCACATCCGCCGCTTCTGGGAGCCGCGCATGCGCCAGCAGTTGATGGCGCATGTCGACCAGGGCGGCGACGGGCTGGGCCTGATGGCGCAGGAGGCCATCCTGCGGCACGGCGATTCGCTGCGCTAGGGGCGTGGCGCGCAAGGCATTCAAAAGACAGTTTGCGCATGAGCAAGCAAGAAAACAGTTGTTCGTGATCGAAGGGCGGCCGCCTAGAGTGGCCAGCTCACGATCAAGACCTCTGTTTTCTCCATGCCGGCCGTCCTTTCCGCCTCCGTTCCTTCGCAGACCTTCGAGATCCGGCGCTTCGATGCGCCGGTGGGTGCCGAGGTCATCGGGCTGGACATCTCGCGGCCCATCGGCGAGGCAGACTTCGCCCGCATCCACCGCGCGCACCTGGACCACCATGTGCTGGTGTTTCGCGACCAGCGCGTGTCGCCGGCCGACCACGTGGCCTTCAGCCGCCGCTTCGGTCCGCTGGAAATCCATGTGCTGCACCAGTTCCAGCTGAAGGGCCACCCGGAGATCCTGATCGTCTCGAACATCCGGGGCGAGGGCGGCGAGCCCATCGGCCTGGGCGATGCCGGCGTGTACTGGCATTCGGACATCTCCTACAAGCCCGAGCCCAGCCTGGGCTCGCTGCTGCATGCGCAGGAGCTGCCGAGCGAAGGCGGCGACACGCTCTTCGCCGACCAGCACCTGGCCTGGGAGGCGCTGAGCCCGCAAATGCAGGCGCGCCTGCTGCCGCTGAAGGCCGAGCACAGCTACCTGGCCAAGTACGAGGAACTGCGCGCGAAGAACCCCTGGCGGCCCAAGCTCTCGCCAGCGCAGATCGACCAGGTGCAGCCGGCCGTGCAGCCGGTGGTGCGCACCCATCCGGAAACCGGGCGCAAGGCGCTGTTCGTCAGCGAGCACTTCACCACCCGCATCGTGGGCCTGCCGCCGGACGAGAGCGACGCGCTGCTGGCCGAGCTGTTCGCGCACAGCGTGAAGCCGGAGTTCGTCTACCGCCACCGGTGGCAGCCGCATGACCTGGTGTTCTGGGACAACCGCTCGCTCATGCACCTGGCGGCCGGCACGCCGGATCACCTGCGCCGCAAGCTCTACCGCACCACGGTGAAGGGCGATCGGCCGCGTTGATGCGCCCGCCCTCACGTCACTTCAGATCAAAGGACATGTTCTCCATGAATCGCTTCACTCGCCGCGCAGCCGGCCTCGTTGCCGGCCTCGGCCTGCTCGCCTCGTCGCTCCTCGCGCATGCCGAGGGACAGATCCGCATTGCCGAGCAGTTCGGCATCGTGTACCTGCTGCTCAATGTGGCGCAGGACCAGAAGCTCATCGAAAAGCACGCCAAGGCCGCGGGCATCGATGCCAAGGTGGAGTGGGTCAAGCTCTCGGGCGGCTCGGCGGTGAACGATGCGCTGCTGTCGGGCAACATCGAGATCGCGGGCGCCGGCGTGGGCCCGCTGCTCACGCTGTGGGACCGCACCAAGGGCCGGCAGAACGTGAAGGGCGTGGCCTCGCTGGGCAACTTTCCCTACTACCTGGTGAGCAACAATCCGGCGGTCAAGACCATTGCCGACTTCACCGACAAGGACCGCATCGCCCTGCCGGCGGTGGGCGTGTCGGTGCAGTCGCGCGTGCTGCAGCTGGCCTCGGCCAAGCTGTGGGGCGACAAGGACTACGCGCGTCTGGACAAGATCAGCGTGGCGCTGCCGCATCCGGATGCGGCAGCGGCCATCATCAAGGGCGGCACCGAGATCACCGGCCACTTCGGCAACCCGCCCTTCCAGGAGCAGGAGCTGGCCGGCAACCCCTATGCGCATATCGTGCTCAGCTCCTACGAGGTGCTGGGCGGCCCGGCCTCGGCCACCGTGCTCTACACCACCGAGAAGTTCCGCAGCGAGAGCCCGAAGACCTACAAGGCCTTCGTGGATGCGCTGGACGAGGCGGCCCGCTTCGTGAGCGGCAACCCCGAGAAGGCGGCCGACATCTACATCCGCGTGAGCAACGCGAAGATCGATCGCGAGCTGCTGCTGAAGATCATCAAGAGCCCCGAGGTCGAGTTCAAGACCACGCCGCAGAACACCTACGCACTGGCCGAATTCATGCACCGCGTCGGCGCCATCAAGAACAAGCCGGCGTCGGCGAAGGACTACTTCTTCGACGATGCGCACAATGCTTCGGGCAACTGAGATGCGCCTGTTCGACGCGGGCGGCGGTGCGGCGGTGCTGGCGCCGCCGGTGGGCGCGGCGCGAGCGG